>PMEV01000440.1 GCA_003154855.1 Bryobacterales bacterium | reverse complement strand
TACCGCGTCTACACCACCGTCGACTTAAACCTCCAGCGTGCGGCCTCCGACGCCGTGCGCATCGGAATGGAGGAAGTGGACCGCCAGCTCAGCCACCGGCGCTGGCCCAAGGGGGAGAAGCCGCCCGAGGCCCAGTGCGCGCTGGTGGCGCTGGATCCCGAAACGGGCGCGGNNCCCTGATCGGGGGACGCGATTACGGCGCCAGCCAGTTGAACCGCGCCCTCGCCAAGCGGCAGCCTGGTTCCTCCTTCAAGCCTTTCGTCTACGCGGCGGCCTTGAGTACCGCTGTTGAAGGGGGCGCCCAGGTCATCACCCCGGCCACGGTAATCATGGATGAACCGACCACCTTCTGGTTCGACGGCAAGCCCTATGCGCCCACCAATTTTAAGGATGAGTTCCACGGCCAGGTGACAGTTCGGGAAGCGCTCGCGCATTCCATGAACGTTCCCGCGGTGAAGCTGGCGGAGATGGTGGGTTACGATGCCGTCGAGAACCTGGCCAAGCGCGCGGGAATGAACCTCAGTATCCGGCCCACTCCAGCCATCGCCCTGGGCGCCTATGAGGTTACCCCCATCGAAGTGGCCGGCGCCTACACCATCTTCGTGGATCAAGGTCAGTTCATAAAGCCGAGCTGGGTGAGCCTGATCCGCGACCGCCAGGGCAACGTGCTGTATTCCCACACGCCCGAGCGAAGCCAGGTGCTGGATCCTCGCGTGGCCTATCTCATGGTGAATCTGATGCAGGAAGTTCTGCGCAGTGGCACCGGGGCTAACGTGCGAACGCGCGGTTTCCTGTTGCCCGCGGCCGGCAAGACCGGAACCTCGNNGGACCGAGTTCATGAAGCGCGCTCACCAATACCGGGAGTACCGCAACGTCACGGATTTCCAGGCGCCCGACGGGATCGTCAGCGTGGAGGTGGACTCGGCCACCGGCCAACTGGCCACCGCCGCCTGTCCTGCCACCCGAACCGAGGTTTTTATTTCAGGCACTCAGCCGGTGGAAATCTGCCAGGTGCACGGCCACGCCGGCGGCACGCGCGTCGCAAACTGGGAGAGCCCCGCCACCCTCCAGCAGCCGCCGCCGGTCGGCGCTCCCTCCCCAACGTCCAGGGCGCCGGGCGGGCCGCGCGCCGCGGTACAACCGCCCCCGCCTCAGCAACCGGAGCCGCAGTCGGCCCAAAAGGAAGCAGAGAAGAAGAAAGGATTCTTGGGCCGCATCCTGGGTGTGTTTAAATAAGCATGTGGCATGTGGCGCAAGCCACCGGCAGTGTTCCCGAGTCAGGAGGCCAACCATGGTATCGAAGCGGTTTCTCCTCATCCCTCTTGCCGCTTTCCTCTCCCTTCCCACGCTCCGGGCGCAATCGGCTCCCCAGGCGGCCAAGCCTGTCAAACCAGTCGAAATCGACATTACCCCGCCGCAGGAGAACCCGGCCCCACCGCTCTCCCCGGAAGAACGGGGCGACCTCTACATGGTGTACAAGTCGTACCGCGAAGCGATCGAGCGGTACAAGGCAGCCCCTCAAACCGCCGTCACGATGAACAAGGTCGGTGTCGCCTACCACCAGATGTCCGATCTGCCCACCGCCAGGAAGTACTACCAACGCGCCATCAAGTTGAATCCGAAGTTCTCCGATGCCGTGAATAACCTGGGCACCGTCTACTACGCGTACAAGGATTACGGGAGAGCTGTGGCGCAATACAAGAAGGCCATCAGGCTAAGTCCCGATGCCGCCTCCTTCTACAGCAACCTGGGCACCGCCTACTTCGCGCGCAAGCTGTACAAGGAGGCCTCCGAGGCTTACCAGAAGGCCGTCTCGCTCGACAAGGATGTCTTCGAGCGTCACGGCCCGGGCGGCCAGGTGATGCAGGAAAGCAGCGTCGAGGAACATGCCAAGTTCCACTACTACCTAGCCAAGACCTTTGCCCAGGCGGGAGATACCATGCACGCGATCCAATATATCCGCAAGTCCATCGAGGAGGGCTTCAAGGAACGCCAGAAGTTCCTCGAGGAGCCCGAGTTTGCGGCCTTGCAGGATCTGCCCGAATTCAAGGAAGTGATGGCGCTGGAACCCCGTGTACTTTAGATCCCGGCTCCCGCGCGTCTGCTTGCTCCTCCTCAGTGCGCTTCTGTGCGCCTGCTCGCGGGACCACTCCGCCACGCGCAAGCTGGCCGTGCTCCCCTTCGAGAATCTGTCGGACACCCGCGATCTCGACTGGGTGGGCTTAGGCCTGGCCGAAGTGGTTACCGCGCAGCTCACGGGGACTCCGGACATCGATCCGGCCGTGGCGCCCACCGAGAGAGACGCGGAGCTCTCGGCTCCGAGCGGCATCCTGCGCGGGTATTACTCGGTGGTGGGCGGACGGTTGCGCGTCCAGGCGGTGCTTGAAGACACCGCGACCCGGCGCTCTGCCGCCAGCGCGTCGGCGGTCGGGTCGCCGGATGGCATCCTGGCCCTGGCCGCCTCCGTCGCACGCCAGTTCGATTCCCGGGCGCGCCCGTTCAGCACCGCCAACCAGGCGGCCTTGCGGGCTTACGTCGAGGCGTCGTTTGAGCGCGCCATCGCCGCCGATCCGGGTTTCGGCGCTGCCTACGTGGCCTGGGCGCAGCAGATGATTTCGCACGGCGACCGCGAGCAAGCGCGGCGGATCGTCGCGGCCGGCCGCGCGCTAGGCACGCGGATTCCGCAAGTGGAACGGGCGCGGCTGGAAGTGCTCTCCGCCGAACTCGACGGCAACCGGGCCGACCAGCGGCGCGCGCTTGCCGTCCTGGCGCGTGCCACCCCGGCCGATTCCGCTGTCTTCAAGAAGCTAGGGGCCATGGATCTGGCCGCGCGCGCCTACCAGCCCGCCGTCCAGTGGTACCAGAAGGCACTCGAGCGCGACCCCGCCAACGTCGCTCTCCTCAATGACGCCGGCTACGCACAGGCCTATGCGCGCGACCTCGAGGCGGCCGTCAAAACCCTCTCCCGCTACCGCGACCTGCGGCCACGGGAGGCCAATCCGCTCGATTCTCTCGGCGACGTGAACTTTCTCCTCGGTCAGTTCTCTCCCGCCGGGAAGTACTACCTGGAAGCCTACGCCCGGGAGCCGTCCTTCTTGATGGGCGGGGAAATGTACAAGGCGGCCTGGGCGCGCCTCCTGGCCGGCGACGTGAAAGGCGCCGACGAGAGTTTCGCCAAGTTCCTCCAGGCGCGCCAGGGGTTTCACGACCCTCTGGTCCCCTATCGCCAGGCCCAATGGGAATACCTGACCGGCCACCGCTCGCAAGCCATCGCCGGGCTGGATCGGGTGGCCCAAGACCCGCACCCGCCGCTGGCCTCGCTCGCCGCCGCGCAGTTGTCCATCTGGACGCTCGAGACCGGCGATCCGGCGCGGGCGCGCCAGTATGCCCTCCGAAGCGGGCCGGCGAACTCGTTCTCGACCCTCTGCCGGTTCCTGACCGAGCCCCAGGCTCCGGCTTCCGAATGGGCCCTGCGCGCCCAGCGCGCGTTCCCCGAGCCGTCCCAAGCCGGGCTGAGACAATACGCGCTGGCCGCCGCGCTGCTGCTCTCGAAGAGCTTCCCGGAGGCGGCCGTCCAGTTGACGAAGCTCTCCGGCGAGACGCCGCCGGACTCACAGGATCCCGTGGATACTCTTCTCGCTTGGCCGCTCGTCGAAACCGGCAGCTTCAAGCCGGCGGAGGATCGCCTGGCCCTGACCCCCCTCCCGGATTCGCTCCACGAGCATCCCTTGCTGAGCCTGAGTTTCCCGCGCATCCTCTTCCTGCGAGCCGTCGTGCAGGAAAAGCTCGGCCGCCGCGACCAGGCCCGGGCCAACTACCAGTTGTTCCTCCAGCTCTCGGGCGAGCTGCCCATGGTTTTCGGCGAGGAAAGCCGCGCCCGCGAAGCCCTGGAGAAGCGCTAGCCCCGGCGACCAGGTGGCGCCGGCGGTCTTGCCG
>PMEV01000295.1 GCA_003154855.1 Bryobacterales bacterium | reverse complement strand
CGCGACCTCCGACGTGACAGGCCGGCGTTCTAACCAACTGAACTACGTCCCCGCGCCTCTCTCATCTTAGCACGGCCGGCGGATTAATCCAGGCCCTCGAGAATGCAGGTTTCGCGGCCGTCCGGCGGCGGCGTCGAGCGCAGCGCCAGGCGCAGGAAGGCCTGCCCGCCGAACACCCGCCTGGACATCTCCTTCATTTGCACCATCCGTTCCGGGCTCCACTGCGACTTGTGGCACTCGACCGCCCTCCGGCCGGCCTCGACGTGCTCCCGGCAGTCCACTTGGGTAGTGATGAAGGCATCGCTCACCGGATAAAACGTACGGTTGCGCCCCAACGTATCCGGCATCTCCGCGAGCCGCGACTCGGGAAGCGCCACATAGTAGAGCTTGCGCGGCGTGTGCCTCAGCAGCCTTTGCTGCTGGAAAACCAGCGTGGCAATGTCGCCGGCGGCGCGGTGATCGGGGTGGCCGGTGATTCCGTCCGGCCCCCAGGTCACAATAACCTCGGCGCGTGTCTGGTCGATCAGTTCGCGCAGCCGCGCGGCCACCTGCTCTATCACCGCCGGCGCAGCGATGCCCTGGTCCTGGAATCGCAGGAGGAACGGTTCCTGGATGCCCAATTGCCGGCAGGCGCAGCGCAACTCTTCTTCGCGAACGGCGCCGAGTTCCTCGCCCGCGGCCAAGCCGAAATCCGGGCGCACGCCTTTCTGCCCCGAGGTCACGCTCGCCAGGTACACCGCGTGCCCCTCGCAGGCGTAGCGGGCCAGCATCGGCCCCACGCTGGTTTCGTCGTCGGGATGCGCAAACACAGCCAGAATGGAGTGCATCGCCAGGCCCCCTTCACTTCCAGAATATCGGAAACCGGCGGGATACGATGGGAATGCGGACGGGAGCGCCGGCGGCAGGAGCAGAACCTAGGCGGCCTTCTGCACCTTGCCGTTGCGCAGGCAGGACGTGCAGACCCGAATCCTCTTCGCCGCGCCGTTCACCATGGCGCGAACGCTCTGCAGGTTCACGTTCCAGCGCCGGTGAGTGACGTTGTGCGCGTGGCTGATCCGGTTGCCGAACAGCGGACCCTTGCCGCAAATCTCACACACTCTAGCCATCGAAGGAATTCTCCTTATTCGGTAGGAACTTAGATTGTAACAGGCCCGATCTTCCGCCCGCAACCGTTAGCTGAATCGAACCTTCCCGGACGCCGGGGCCCACAGGACCTTCTTGCCCTGCCGGAGGGAGAGCGTCGCCAGGTGCCCGGGGATCGCCGCCACCTGGCCGGCGCGCGCCGGGGTAATGACCTTGGCTTCCCCGCGGATGGCCTGAATCCAGTTCTTGAAGTGGTCGGCGGTGGCATCCTGCTGGTTGAAGTCCTTCAGGTAGTTCAGGTGGACCTCCGGGCGCGCCTTCACCGGGGCGGGCGCGTGGCCCCCGAACTTCTGCGGATAGAAGTGCAGGTCCTGGCGGTTGTAAACCATGATGGTGCCTTCGTATCCCAGGAATTCCTCGCCATAGCCGAACTGGTCGTTTCCGAAGAAGCAACTGTAGTTCAGATGGAACCGGTCGGGGTACTCGTAGATGGCGCTCAAGGTGTCCGGTACCTCGCGGTCGTCGGGCGGTCCCCACATATAGATACCGCCCGAGGCCATGCAGGCCACCGGAACGGTCTTGCCCAGGACGTAATTCGAGATGTCGGTCTGGTGCACCAACAGGTCGGTCGAGATGCCGCCCGAGTAATCCCAGTAGTTGCGCCACTGGAAGTAGCGGTGCTTATCCCAGGGCCGTTTCGGCGCCGGGCCGAGGAAGCGGTCCCAATCGGTATTCTGGGGGCTCGCATCCGCCGGGATCACGTAGCGCCAGGGCGCGGGCACCGGGTCGGCGGGCAGGAAGTTCCGGTACCAGAACGCGCGCACGCAATGGATCTGGCCGATGTCGCCGCGCTCGTACATTTCCTTGGCCCGTAGGTACAGCTTGTTGCTGCGGTTCTGCGTCCCCACCTGCAACACCAGACCGGAGGCTTCGGAGGCCTTCACCAGGGCGGCGCCCTCCTCGATCGTGTGCGCCAGCGGCTTCTCGACGTAGCTGTGCTTCTTGGCCTGGATGGCGGCCATGGTCATCGGGAAGTGCAGGTGCTCGGGGGTCGAGACGACCACTGCGTCCACGTTGGGATCCGCCAGCAGTTCCCGGTAGTCCAAGTAGGTCTTGGGAGTGTTCTTTCCCAGGGCCTGGACCCGCTCCTTGGCACGGTTGAGCCAGGTCTGGTAGGTATCGCAGACGGCCGTGATCTCGACCAGCGGCGCGCTCGCCAGGTACAACTGGTTCATACAATGATAGCCGCGGGCGCCGGTGCCGATCCAGCCGATCCGGAGCTTGCCGTTGGCGCCGAGAGCCGGCAGCACCCCCGGCGCCATCGCCATCGTGGCGCTCTTGAGGAAGCCGCGGCGCGAGAAGTCGTCGTTCATCGTAGGTCTCCTGGGCAGTCACCAGGATATCAATCGGCAGCCGCGGCCGGAGGCCCTGGCGCCTGTGGCAAAATGGGATTCCGAACCGCAGAGGAGGAAACATGCGCAGACAGTGCCGGAGCATGGCGCCGCTCATAGCGGCCGGCATCGCGATCCTGGTCGTCAGCCCCCAGGCCTGGGCGCAACCCAGGGAATTCCGCAATTGGCCCGCGGGGAAGTCGCCCCAGGAAATCGGCAAGCGGGTCGCCGAGCGCTTCGTCGCCAGCCCGCATATCAGCAAGTTCCTCATCGGTTACGCGGAGGTCTGCACCTGGTACGGCTCCTTGACCTTTGCACAACTCGCCGGCGACCGAGACCTGACCTCCCGGCTCATCCAACGCATGGGACCGCTGCTCACTAGTGAAGAGGCCAGCCTGATTCCCGCCATGGGGAAGCACGTGGACTTATCGGTGTTCGGCTCGGTACCGCTCGAGATCTACATCCAGACCAAGGAGCGGAAATACCTGGACCTCGGGCTGGCGTTCGCCGATAAACAGTGGGAGAATCCCACCCCCGAGGGTCTGACCAAGGAGACCCGCTTCTGGATCGACGACATGTATATGATCACAGAGCTCCAGGTGCAAGCCTTCCGCGCCACCGGCGACAGAAAGTACCTGGACCGCGCCGCGCTCGAGATGGCCGCCTACCTGGATAAACTCCAGCAGCCCAACGGACTCTTCTACCATGCCCCCGACGCCCCCTTCTTCTGGGGCCGCGGCAACGGTTGGGTGGCCGCGGGAATGTCCGAGTTGCTCCGCTCGCTACCCAGGAACCATCCGCAACGAGCCCGGATTCTGGCGGGCTACCGGAAGATGATGGCGTCGCTCGTGAAATACCAGGCCGAGGACGGCATGTGGCGCCAACTGATCGATCGTCCGGGGTCCTGGAAGGAGACCTCATCCACGGGCATGTTCGCCTTCGCCATGATTACCGGAGTGAAGAGCGGATGGCTCCCCGGGAAGACCTACGGCCCCGCCGCGCGCCGTGCCTGGCTCGCGCTGACCACCTATCTGGACGCGAACGGGGACATCGGCAGCGTCTGCGAGGGTACCGGGAAGAAGAACGATTACCAGTACTACATCGACCGCGCGCGCAAGACCGGCGACATGCACGGCCAGGCGCCGGTCCTGTGGTGCGCCACGGCGCTGTTACGGTAGCCCCGCCCGCGGCAACTTACTGGAAGGTCAGATAAGCGCTTGCCTGCGTCGGTTGCCCGCCCACGGTCATCACCACCGGCTCATCGCCGGATAGGCCGGAAGGCACCAGCACGTTCACCTGGAACTCTCCGGCGTACACCATCCCGGCCCAGGATACCGTCGCGGGCACGGAGCCAAACGTCACCTTGACGCTGGAGAGGTCCGTGACCGGGTACGCCGTCGGCAGCACGACGCCCGACGGCGCCGCTGGGTTCGTACTTCCCATCCCAATCGCATACAGCACCACATAGTCGCCCGCCTGCGCGGGGCGGCTGGGCCCGAAACTGAAGGTGCCAACGGGAGCTACGTAGGTGATCGTGTTCGCGTTCGCGATCAGCGCCCAGGGATAGAACTTGCCCGCTAGCGTATAGCCAAAGAAGGCCGGCGCGACCTGCGCCATCGTGGCGGTGGACGTCGCCATCCCTTGCGGCCCGATGACTTCCACGGGCACAGAGCCCGTTGCCGTATCGAAGGGCGTCACCACGTTCAATTGAGTGGGACTTGCATAGCTGACGAAGCAGTTCTTCCCGTCGATGAGCACTTGCACGCCGCCCAGCGAGGTGGGCAGAACTCCGTTCGGAGCGTAGTCGTTCCAAGTCCCCGTCCAGGACGTGAAACTGGAGCCATAAATGCTCACGAAGCTGCTGGGAGCGATGGTCGCTCGCCCGCTGGCGGAGTCGAGAACAGCGTTTATTACGAGGGTGGCGGGAAGCTGTAGCTTGGTCACGAAAGCGTCGTCATATCCCTGGTTTGTGCCCTGGTAGGGCGACTGGGTGGGAAAGTTGGTCGATTGGGTGCTCCCAGTGACGTAGGCCGAGCCCGCCCCGTCCACCGCGATCCCCTCGCCCCAATCCTCGCCGCTTCCACCCAGGTAGGTGGAGTAGACCAGCGCGTTGCCCGCCGGCGTCAGTTTCGTCACGAAAGCGTCTTCAATTCCCCCGTGTGTCGCCAGGTACGGCGACCGGGTGGGGAAGTTGGTCGAACCGGTGTACCCCGTAACGTAGGCCGAGCCCGCCCCGTCCACCGCGATCCCGTAGCCAGCATCAGGGCCGCTTCCACCTAGGTAGGTGGAGTAGACCAGCGCGGTGCCCGCCGGCGTCAGTTTCGTCACGAAAGCGTCCCGGATACCTTGCTGGAATGTCGCCTGGTACGGCGATTGGGTGGGGAAGTTGGCCGATTGGGTCTCCCCCGTGACGTAGGCCGAGCCTGCCGCATCCACCGCGATCCCATAGGCATAATCATCGCCGCTTCCACCCAGGTAGGTGGAGTAGGACAGCGCCTTGCCCGCTGGCGTCAGTTTCGTCACGAAAGCATCGGAACCTCTCTGGTTTGTCGCTTGATACGGCGACTGGGTGGGGAAGTTGGTCGATTGGGTCTCCCCCGTGACGTAGGCCGAGCCTGCGGTGTCCACCGCAATCCCGTGGCCCTCGTCCCTGCCGTTTCCACCCAGGTAGGTGGAGTAGGCCAGCGCGTTGCCCGCCGGCGTCAGTTTTGTCACGAAAGCGTCGTAATCTCCGCCCTGGTGTTCCGCCTGGTACGGCGACTGGGTGGGGAAGTCGTTGGAGCCGGTGTACCCAGTGACGTAGGCTGAGCCCGCCCCGTCCACCGCGATCCCGCTGCCAAAATCATTGTTGCTTCCACCCACGTAAGTGGAGTAGACCAGCGCGTTGCCCGCCGGCGTCAGTTTCGTCACGAAGGTGAGAAACTGAACTCCCTGGTACGCCGTCTGGTACGGCGACTGGGTGGGGAAGTTGGTTGATAGGGTGGCGCCCGTGACGTAGGCCGAGCCCATTCCGTCCACCGCGATCCCGTAACCCTCATCATTGCTGCTTCCACCCAGGTAGGTGGAGTACACCAGCACTACTGGGTCAATGCGCAACTCACGCTTCCGGTCGTACTGCGCCAGTTGGAAGCCCACGCGGTTGCGCGCCACG
>PMEV01000098.1 GCA_003154855.1 Bryobacterales bacterium | reverse complement strand
GAGGGAGCCGGCCGAGCGCAACGAAGTAGACGCGAGCATATCGTGCGTCGCCACGGCCCTACGTCGTTCCCCATTCCGCTTCCAACATCTTCGCGTACTCTCCCGACGCGTACAGATCGAACTCGTAATCGCTCGAGCGAAGGTGCTGGAAGGGGAACAACTGCTGCTGGCAAGCGAACATCTGGTCGGCGAAACGGTGGTAGTGCCGCACGAATTCGGGCGCCAGGCACTCGCGGGCCGGCAGCGTTTCGAACAGCGCCTGCAACCCGAAGGCGCGGGTGAAGATGCACTTATATTCATGCACACCCCACTTGCGCAGCTTCTCGAGCACCGTCACCGGAGGATCCTCCAGCAGCAGCGTCGCGAAGCTCTCCGGCCGGATAGCCCTCCCGCTCTCCTGGCCGCGGCTGGCCATCTCCATGCACTGCGTGGTCCAGCGGACCAGGTCCTTCCCCAGGTAGAACAGCATCGAAAGCTCGCAGTAGCGGCCTTCCAGCAGTCTGCGCTCGAGTTCTTCGAGCGAATCGTCCGGAGGCAGCAATCCCTGCAGGACCAGGCTGGCGCGGGAAGCCTCCATCAGCTTGGAAGGACCCGCGGTGTTCGAGAACGGGTGCAGAATCAGCGGCGGAAGTACGCAAGTTGAGGGCATCGAGTTGCGGGGCGGAACATTCCGGCCCCTAATAGATACCATCGGCCAGACCCGGAAAGATCTTAACGCGGTCTTTGCCTGAGCGTCACTTTAGCCGAAATCGTCTCACCCCCGCGCAGCACTTTTACCACCACCGTGTCGCCGGGCTTGTGGCCGCGCAACGCATAGGTGAAGTCGTAGATGTTCTGGATCGGCGCGCCGTCGAACTCGATCAGGATGTCGCCGCCCTTCAAGCCGGCTTGGGCGGCCGGCGAACCGGCGGTCACATCGGCGAACTTCACGCCCCGGGGCGTTTCCCCAAAATCGGGAACGCTGCCGAACCAGGCCCCGTATCCGCTCCCTCCGCGGGCCGCCAGAGCGCTCTTGGGCGGCTCGACTTTGACGAACTCCGGCCGCCCTGGCGCCTGTTCCAGTTGCGTGGCAAAGTCGGCCACCTCATCCAGCAATTCGGCGGCGTCCGGAGCGTCGATCTTGTCCCAGGTGTCGCTGGGCTTGTGATAATCGGAGTGCAGCCCCGAGAAGAAGAACACCGCCGGAATCTGTTTGGTCTCGAAGGAGGCGTGGTCGCTCGATCCGGCCTCCCCGCCGCCGGTGTAATCCGCAACCAGCCGGTGCTTGGGCAGACTCTCCGCCAGCAGCGCCTGAAGCGTCGTGCCGCTGCGCGCGCCGCCGATATAGACTTTGTGGTCGCGCACCCGCCCGATCATGTCCATATTGATCATGGCCACCGCCTTGGCCAGCGGCAGCTCCGGGTGATCGACCCAGTAGCGCGAGCCCAGCAGCCCCATTTCCTCGCCCGCGAAGGCCAGGAACAGGATCCCCCGCTTCTGTTTTGGCTGCCCCCCGAACCAGCGGGCCAGCTCGATCACGCCCGCCGTCCCCGAGGCGTTGTCGTCGGCGCCCGGATGGACCATGCCGGCCTGCGACGGCGCCATGGAATACTGCTCGCCCAGCCCCAGGTGGTCGTAGTGAGCGCCCAGGATCACGTATTCGTCCATCTCGCCCGGCAGGTAGCCCGCCACGTTGCGGACCGTCTTGACCTCGCGCTTCACTGCCACCGCCGCGCTCACCCGGATGCTCTCCGGCAGGGCGAACGACCGCGGTTTCAAATCCTTGTCGATGTCCGCCTCGATCCGGTCCAGGTTCTGGCCCGCCGCGGCCAGCCAATCTGCCGCGATCGAGGCCCTCACTTGAAGGAACGGGATTCCGGCTTCCACGGGCCCCGCGGTGCGGCCGAACTTTTCGAGGCCGTCCGGCTCGCCCGGATGATTGGCGCGGTCCGCCACCAGCAGCACGCCCGCCGCACCGTGCCGCTTGGCGTTGACCGCCTTGCTCCAATTCAGCGCGTGCGAGGTCAGGAGCTTGCCATCGAAAACGCTCTTCTCGTCGTTTTCCTGCGGTTCGTCGCGCATCACCACCACGATTTTGCCCTTCGCGTCCAGCCCCGCGTAGTCGTCGTATTGGTACTCCGGCGCCGTGATCCCGTACCCCGCGAACACCAGCGGGCCCTCCAGTTTGCCGCTCGAGGAAAAGTTGAAGGGGACGAAATCCTGCTCCAGCTTGAGCGTCTTGCGGTGGCCGTTGCCGGTGTACTCGAAGTGGTTATGCCCCAGCCGGGCGTTGGTGGTCACCGGAAAAGGCTGGAAGTATTGGCCGTCCACCGGCTGCAACCCGGCGGCCTTGAACTGCTTCTCGATGAATCGGGCTGCCATCTCGAGGCCCGGCGTGCCCGTTCCCCGCCCCTTCAGCGCCGGCGAAGCCAGGTACTTCACGTCGTCCAGGAAGCGGTTGGGGTCTACATCGGCTGCCCACAGGCCCCAGGTGGCGGCCAGGGCAGCCAGAACAACGAATCTCGGCCGGCGCATCATGGGGTCCTAATTGCTCAGCGGCGACGGCACCTTGATCTCACAGCCGCAGTCTTCGCCGGCGTTCTTGGCGGTCTTCTGGTACTCGATCTCGTTTTCGACGATCTTCTCCAGCCTCGGCCAGTCCATTTGTCCCTGCAGCCGGCGCCCGTTCACGAACATGGTCGGAGTGGCCATCACTTGCAGCGCGTGGGCGTCGGCGATGTTCTTGTCCACCTCGGCTTCGCTCGCGCGCGCCTCCAGGCAGCGCGTGAGTTGCAGCACATCGATGTCGTTCTCTTTCCCTTTGGCGAACTCGACGACCTTGGACTGGAGGTTGTCCGTGGTGATCTCGTCCTGGTGCGCGTAGATCCAGTCGAAGTATTCCCAGAACGCCAGCGGATTCTGGCGGTATACGCAGCGTCCGGCGATGGAGGCCATTTTCGCCCAGGGGTGAAGCTGCTCCAGCGGGTAATCCTTGAAATACAGACGCACCTGTGTCGGGAACGCGCTCAACAAATTGTCCCGCAGCATCTTCGCCTCGGGCTTGCAGGCCGGGCACTCGAAATCGCCGAACAGCGCAATCACCACGCTGGCGCCCGGCGTGCCAAAGCTCGGTTGGAACTGGGTCTTGAGCTTGTCCAGATCCGGCTTGAACGGGTTTTGCGCGATGTCGAAGACGTCGCCCTTCACGATCTTCTGGCCGTCCTTCGAAACGAGGTACAGATCGTCCAGGCTGCCTCCGGACCAGGTCAGGCGCACCGTGACCTCCAGCATCCCGGGCAGTTGCTGGGACGGTTTGGGATCGCCGATCTCCACCTTGACCTCCGCGGCCGGCCAGAGGTTCCGGTGCCGGAGATAGAACTCCAGCTCGGCCTTGTCGAAGGCGCTCTTCTTCGCCGCGGGCGCGGTCGGAGCCTTCACGGCGGACGGCGTCTGTGCGGTCAGGCAGCCGCCCAGCCCCGCAACGCACAAAACAAACAAGGACTTTCGCAACGAAAATGGCATGATGATTTCCATGGTAGCAGGCCGCCGCCTCACAACACCGGGCCGATTCGCCACGGGACGAATTCCTGGTGCCCGCAACGCTCGGCGGCGGTCCGCTCGCCGGAAGCCACCTTCAACAGAAGGTTGAAGATTTCAGCCCCAACCTCCTGAACCGTCCTCGCTCCCTCGGCGATCAGGCCCGCGTTGACATCCATGTTCTCCCGCATCCGGTCCCAAATGGCCACATTGCTCGCGATCTTCAGCACGGGGATGGTCGGGAAACCGATGGCGCTGCCACGGCCGGTAGTGAAGGCGATCAGGTTCACCCCGCCGGCCGCCAGTCCAGCCAGCGACACCGGATCGTAGCCCGGCGTGTTCATGAAGACAAACCCGGGGGTCCGGATTCGCTCGGCGTAACCTACCACATCCATCAGCGGCGAGGCGCCTCCTTTTGCCACCCCGCCCAGCGATTTCTCGAGCACGTTGGTCAGGCCGCCGGCTTTGTTGCCCGGAGTGGGATTGTCGTCGAAGCTCTCTCCGAATCGATGCAGGTATTCTCTGTAGGACCGGATGCAACTTAATAGCTTCTCAGCTACTTGCCGGTTGCGCGCGCGGCGAACCAGCAGATGCTCCGCCCCGAAGATCTCGGGCGTTTCCGCCAGCACCACCGTCGCGCCCAGCCCGGCCAGCAGGTCCGAGCATGCGCCCAGCGCCGGGTTGGCGGTGATCCCGGAGAACGAATCCGAGCCGCCGCAATTGAGCCCCAGCACCAGCTTCGAGACCGGAATTTCGACCCGCTCTTCGCCGGCCGCCGCGTCCATCAGCTTGCGGATCTCCCGCCGCGCGGCTTCGACTGTAGCGCGGGTTCCTCCGCTCTCTTGCAGCGTCAGCCCCACCAGGCGCGGGTTCCCGAGATAGGGGCCAATCTGGTTGACCTCGCACCCCAGGCCGATCAGGACAGCGCCGGCCACGTTGGGATGATCCAGCACGCCCGCCAGCGTCCTGCGCAACTGGTCGACGTCCGGCCCGAATGCGTGCCCGCAGCCTTCCCCGTGCGGGAAGGCCACCACGCCGTCGATGTGCGGCGGCAGAGCCTCCCCCTGGTAACTCCGTGCGACCAGTTCGGCGGTGTGGGCGGCGCAGTTGCTGGCCGCCATCACGGCGATGTAGTTGCGCGTGCCCGCCCGCCCGTCCCGGCGCGCGTAGCCCAGGAAAACCGGCTCGCGCGCGGGCTCCGGCAGCGGAATCTCTCCGCTGGGGAATTCGTAGTCGAACGCCAGCTCCTCGAAGGCCACGTTGTGCGTGTGGACGTGCCGGCCCGGCTCGATCGCCAGGCTGGCCCGCCCCATCGCCTGCCCATATCGCCGGATGGTCTCCCCGGCGGCGATCGCCACCAGCGCGACTTTGTGGCCCACCGGAATCGGATCCAGCAGCGCCACCATGCGGTCTCCGATCCGCAGTTCCTGGCCCGGCGACAGAGGCACCCGCGCTATGGCCACGTTGTCGTCCGGATGCAGCAACAGAGCGGAATTCCCCGCGTTCGCCAGGTTGACCAGATTCATAGCGCGCCTGTCATCGAAGCAGCACCGTCTCGGTGTTCCGCTCGCCCAGATGCACATGCAGCTTCCCGCCGGCTGGGTGTATCCACAGGCCGTAGCCCTCTTCCGGCACGGGAATCTGCGCCGGGCCGTCCACCACCACGAAGTGGTCCGTCTCGACGCCTTTGAGCAGCCGCCCGATATGTATGTGCGTATGGCACTGCGTGCGGGCCGTGTCCCCGTTGATGGCGATCCCCCAATCGTCGCCCCACAATTCCCGCGCCTTCTGGACGGCCGCCGTCCACAGCCGCGTTCGCTCCGCCGCCGTCATCCTCAGCAGCGGGCTGAGGCCGTCCGGACCATGCGAGCGCGGCAACAGCAGCCAGCGATTGGGCTTGAAAGGGTTGCTGTCTTTCAGAAAGAAGTAGGGGACGCCGGCGGGCTGCTTTTCGGCCTCGCGGCACAACCCGCACAGCGGCGCCTCCATGCTTTCCGGCCGCGCCGGATCGCAACGGCAGCCGGTAATATCCGTGGCCAATGCGGCCCACACAAGCAGCGCTGGAATCAGCATTCGAGCCTTCAGTGTACTATTGAGCACGCTCCAGAAGTGCGAGAATCCCGCTTGCCTTATGGCTCGGGATAGGGAAACTCGCGGCACGTGATCCCGGCGTCGGTCAGATCCACTTCCAGAACCGTGTT
Source organism: Bryobacterales bacterium (assembly GCA_003154855.1). GTDB lineage: Bacteria > Acidobacteriota > Terriglobia > Bryobacterales > Bryobacteraceae > Fen-330. The sequence continues at coordinate 291 of PMEV01000098.1, read as the reverse complement.
CACGAGTTCGCAATCCCCGATGTGTGCCAGGGCCGCCCGCAAAAGCTCACGTTGCAGCTCGGGGACGACGTTGGGAACGATGATGACCAGGCCCGAGTGGATCTCCTCCTCGCGGTGAAGGGACTCGAAGTCAACACGGTTGTTTGTGACGAACGTGTACTCGCCGGCCCGGATTCGATCCATCAACTGCCAGTCCTTGGCTCCGCTGAGGCCGATGAAATTGACGTGGTCGCAGGCGTAGCCGGCCTGGTGCGCCACCCTGGCCAGCGATGTGTGCAGGCACTCGTCGAT
>PMEV01000240.1:11609-20965 GCA_003154855.1 Bryobacterales bacterium | reverse complement strand
GGGCATCTCCTGCGTCTCGCGAGGACTGCGTTCGGTAAACGCGCGCTGGGACGACTACCCGATGTTAGACTTGGGGGATGGCGTTTTCTCGCATGCTGGTGGTGCGGCAGAACTTCCCCGACCGGCGAGTGTTGGACATTCCGGGCGAAATCCTGAAGGGACTTTCGGCGGCCGGATTTGCGTCGCGGCTACAGCCGGGCGCGCGGGTGGCGATCGGCGTGGGCAGCCGCGGCATCGCGAACCTCGCGACCATCGTGCGCGCGGTGGTGGACTACTGGACCAACCAGGGAATGCGGCCGGCCATTTTCCCGGCCATGGGGAGCCACGGGGCGGCCACTGCCCAGGGGCAGGCGGATGTGCTGGCGCACTACGGGATCGACGCCGCCACGATGGGATGCCCGGTGGTCAGCTCGCTGGAGGTGGTCTCGCTGGGCCGCTCCGAGCAGGGCATCGAAACGTTCATGGACCGCGGCGCCTTCGAGAGCGATGGCGTCATGCTGGTCAACCGGGTGAAGTGGCATACCGACTTCGCCGGCCGGCTGGAGAGCGGCCTGTTCAAGATGATGGCCATCGGCCTGGGCAAGTTCGCCGGGGCGCAGCGGTATCACACCTACGGCGTCCGCAGGGGCCTGGAGAAGGTGATCCGCGACGTGGGGCGGCAGGTGCTGACCTCGGGCAAGATCCTGGGCGGCCTGGCCATCCTGGAGGACGCTTACCACAACACCGCCCGGCTGGAGGCCGTCCCGATCGAGACCATGGAGCGGCGGGAAGAGGAATTGCTCGAGCTGGTGAAGTCCTGGGCGGGGCGCATCCCGGCCGAGGAGCTGGATCTGCTGATCGTGGACGAGATCGGAAAGAATATCAGCGGCGCCGGGATGGACACCAAGGCGATCAACCGGTCGATCTTCGTCGAGTACAATCCGTTTCCGAACGCCGCGCGCATCCGGCGCATCTTCGCCCGCGACCTCAGCGGACTGACTTACAACAACGCGGTGGGGGTGGGACTGGCGGACGTGGTGACGGACCGCCTGGTAAACCGCGTCGACTGGGGCGCCACTTACATCAACTCACTAACTGCTTCGACGCCCATGGCCATCCGCACGCCGATCCATTTTCCCAGCGACCGCGAGTGCATCGAGCGGATCTCGACCACGGTGGGCAAGTTCGACCAGGCGGAGGTCACCATGGGCTGGATCCGGAACACCATGGAGCTGGCCAGGCTGGCGCTGAGCGAGAATTTGCTGCCCGAGATCCGGCGGAATCCGGAGCTGGAGATTCTGGGGCGGCCGCAGGAACTGGAATTCGACGCGGACGGCAATCTGCGGAGCCCGTTCTAAAGGGCTGAAAAAGAGGGCGGCAGCACGACACAACGGCCGCCCTATCCAAGGAACAAACTAGCCGGCGGCATTGGCCAGCAGCGATTGAATCTTGCTGAAGACTGTGCTGATGCTCGCGGATACGTTGGGCATCAGAGCCCCGGCGGCGACTGCCACGAAGCCCGCCATGAGGGCGTACTCGATCAGGTCCTGGCCTTGATCGTCCTTCAAGAAATGCGTGATGTGTTTCATTCGTTCTCCTTATCGCCCAGGCGGTGGCTTGGTGAATCAAGAGTAACCGAGATAGGGAGAAGTTGTAATCGGCGGAAGGGCCTACGCGCGGCGCCTAATTCGATTTACACGAACGACGTTTCCCGAGCGGGCCCGACTTATTCGGCCAGGATTCCGGATTTTCGCGCCACGCGGCTCAAGATTTCGAGGGCGCGGTCGATAAGGTCGCGGGAGTGCGTCGCGGTCATGATGGTGCGGACGCGCGCCTTGCCTTGCGCGACGGTCGGGTAGCCGATTCCGGTGGCGAAGAGGCCCTCCTCGAACAGCGCGCGGGAAAACGCGTGGGCGGCGCCGGCGTCGCCCACCAGGATGGGGGTGATGGGCGTCTCGCTCGAGCCGGTACGAAACCCAGCGGCCTGCAGGGCGGTCTTGAAATAGCGCGTGTTGTTCCACAGGTTCTCGATGCGCTCGGGCTCGCGCTCGAGGATGTCGAAGGCGGCCAGGCAGGAGGCGGCCACGGCGGGCGGGTGCGAGGTGGAGAACAGGAACGGCCGGGCGCGGTGATACAGGTACTCGATCAGCTCGCGGCGCCCGCAGACGTATCCGCCGAGCACCCCAATAGCTTTGGAGAGCGTTCCCACCTGGATGTCCACCTGGCCGTGCAGGCCGAAGTGATCCACGGTACCGCGCCCGTTGCGTCCCAGTACGCCCGAGGCGTGCGCATCGTCGATCATCAGAATCGCCCCGTGCCGCTGTGCGATTTCAACGAGGGCGGGAAGCGGCGCGATGTCGCCGTCCATGGAGAAAACGCCGTCGGTGGCCAGCAGCTTGCGTCCCGGCTGGTTATCGAGTTCCTCGAGGATGCGTCCGGCCGCCGCGGTGTCCTTGTGGGGGAAGACGTGGATTTTGGCTTTGGAGAGGCGGCAGCCGTCGATGATGCTGGCGTGGTTGAGCTCGTCCGAGACGATGTGGTCCTCGGGAGAGAGGATGGCGGCCACGGTGCCCGAGTTGGCGGCGAAGCCGGATTGAAATACCACGCAGGCCTCGACCCGCTTGAAGTCGGCGATGCGCCGCTCGAGTTCTAGGTGGATGCTCATGGTGCCGGCGATGGAGCGAACCGCGCCCGAGCCGGCGCCGTAGCGGCGCGTGGCCTGGACCGCCGCTTCGATGAGCTGGGGATGATCGGCCAGGCCCAGGTAGTTGTTGGATGCCAGGTTGATCACTTCCCGGCCATCGATGCGGCAAACGGGCTGGCAGGCGGTCTGGAGTTCGCGCAGCGCCTGGTAAGTGCCCGCCTGCTTCCAGCTCTCAATCTGCCGGCCGAGATACTCGAGTGGATTGTGCATGACGCCCCCTGGTCCGATTGTAGATCGGGCTAAAACCGATCGGGTACGACGAAGGGCTTTCGGTAGTCGCGCGTGAACAGTTCGGTGGCTTGCGGGTCGCCCGGACAGGTGTAGGTGGCGGCGTCGAAGACGATGCTGCGGCCGAGCCGGTAGGAGATGTTGGCCAGGTGGACCAGCGTGCAGGAGATGGCGCCCTCTTCGATGGGGGCGCTTAGCAGCTCCTGCTTCCGGCTCCGGACGGCGGCGATGAAATTGGCGAAGTGGTCGCCGGATTCGGTCCGAGTGGGGCCGGGCTCCTGGCGGCGTCCGAGGAAGGTGGTGAACTTCCCGTAGCCATCCACGGCAAGGTAGCCCTTGGATCCGTAAAAGACATTCCCGAGGGTGCCCGATTCGCCCGGGCGCTCGCCGATACCGGCCTCGTGGTTCGTGATCCAGTGGCGCACGGCGCATTCCATCATCTTCTTCTTGCCGCCGGGAGCGGTGAATTCGTAGAGAACGGTGAGGGTGTTGGGGGTTTCCTGGTCGTCGTCGAACATGAAGTGGCCGCCCAGCGCGGTGACCTGGGTGGGATAGGCGACGCCCATCCCCCAGCGCGCCATGTCCAGCTCATGAATGGCCTGATTGCCCAGGTCGCCGTCGCCGTAATCCCAAAACCAGTGCCAATTGTAATGGAACCGGTTCTCGGTGAACGGGTGCACCGGCGCGGGGCCGAGCCACAGGTCGTAGTTCACGCCGGCCGGCACCGGCGCGACGGGCTTGCGTCCGATGGTGTCCCGCCACTTGAAGCACAGGCCGCGGCCCAGGTAAAGCTCCCCCAGCAGGCCCTGCTGCATCCGTTGGACGGCCTCTTGCAAGGCGGGGCTGGAGCGGCTCTGGGTGCCGTGCTGTGCGATGCGGTTATAGCGCAGCCGCGCGGCGACGATTTGCTTCGACTCGAACATATTGTGCGAACAGGGCTTCTCGACGTACACGTCCTTGCCCGCCGCCATCGAACAGATGGCTTGCAGCGCGTGGCTGTGATTGGGCGTGGCGATCGAGACGGCGTCGATGGAGGGGTCCTCGAGCAGTTGGCGCAAATCGGTGAACGCCGCCGGCCGCTTCTTAGCGATGGATTCGGCCAGATCCACCCGCTCCTTGAGGATTCGCTCATCGACATCGCATAAGGCCGCCACCTCGACGTTGGGCAGCTTCGAGAAGGCCGCGATATGGTTCTGGCCCCGGCCCCGCAGGCCCACGCAGGCCACCCGGACGGTGTCGTTCGGACTGGCCAGCGAACTTGATCGCAATCCTTCCGCCGCGGTCGCCGCACCCATCAGGAAATGTCTACGGTTCATCGGAGTATCCACCCAAACTCTACCACCTGAAGGGCGTTGGCGTTGCCGCGCGGGTTACGCCGGCTCCCGCTCGGGCCGGCAAGCGTCGTCGCGGCTTGCAGTACCGTCTGATAATTGCGGTTGATGTCACCCTCCGTTGTGGTACGATACCTGCTCAGACATGGCCGCGAGCGGGCTATTTCCGGCGGATTTCCAAATCGCCCTGAAGGGGCTGGTGGCCGTTCACCATTCGATCTACGCACGGGTTCCACCCCAAGGCATATACTTCGAGGCCCTGGTAGAAAATGCCCTGCGTGCGACGCGGCGGCCGTTTACGCCGATTGAAGCTGCCGCGCGCAACCAGCCGACACACGACCTGCTGGTGCTGGACACCAGGCTGTCTCTGAAAACCGAGACTGGGTACGGGACACACCCAACGCAGATCAACATCACGAAGCTCTGCACGACGGAGCGGGAGCCTTGGGAGCCCAACGTCCTGCTACCCCGCGTGATGGAACATCTTTCCCGCTACGATCTGATCCTGATGCTGCGCGCCATCTGGACCCTGCCGATTGTTCGCTACCAGCTCGTGGAGATTCCAGTCGAACTGCTCGGACGCATGCGCGCCGCGCGGCTTGAGCCGGTAGGGAAGCGAACTGGACGGCAGAGCCTTGGGGCGGACGTCTTGGGAAACGGCGGCGAGCCCCTGTTCCACGTCCATTTCGATGGATCCGATGGCAAGTGCCAGATTCGCAATCTGGGGATTGCGAACTGCGAACTTCTGACCACCTGGGATATCTCCGTCCCAGTGTGAGCTACTCGCACTTGTCGGACTTGCGAAACACCAGCCAGTAGCAATGCTGCCTCCGGCTGTGATGGGCGACGATCCACTTCGGGTCAATGATCGGACCTTTTCGCACCTTAACGATGCAGTCGCAGGGTTGGAATCCTGCCGCAACCGCTGCCTGGATCAGATCGACGTGTGCCCACTGATACCGATGATTGTGGATGTAATCCGCGATCTTGCACAGCAACACGCCCTCAGGCCGCAGAACCCTGTACGCCTCCCGCACAAAGGCGGGGTAGGTGTGGGAAAAGCTGTACCCGGTCTCTTTCGACGACTTCTGCACCAGGCCAAAGCGGACGGTGAAGTCCTTTTGGTTGTCTCTGCCCTGATTGGGGATGTGGGGCGGGTCGTAGACGACCACATCGAATGCCTCGCCCCGGAAGGGCATCTGGGAATTGTCGCCAACCAGCTTCGGCTTGTACTGGGGCTGGATGTCCATGCCGATGATGGAGCGTGTGCTTCCTCGCCAGAATCGGCCGCCATTCACCGTAGCGTCCAGGATTCTCTTGGGGCGTTTTCGCGGGTAAAAACTGAGAAGCCGTTCCAGGAGTTCGGCATCTTCCCCGTCCCACACGGAGCCCACCGCCTCGTAGGTGCCGTTCCGGGCGCGAGCCGAGCGGGCGAAGCCATCGATAGGGAGCTGTTCCGGCATCACCGCAACTCCTGAAGCGTCCATACGTAGTCTGCGATGCCGGCTGCCATGGCCGGCGTCACTCCTACAGATCGGTCGATGCGCCAATAATCATGATACGCGAAGTGCAGGCAAAGTGCTCCTCAAAGTGCCCCCACTTCTTCGGAAAACGCGGCCGTCAACCGTGCGACCAGGGGATCTGCCATCGCGGGGCGCGCGGCGCCTCTCGACGAGCAGCTCGATCCTCGGTCGTCTTTGACCGCCGTCAGACGGTGCCCGGCTTGCGCCGCGCGGGGTTTTGTGGTGCGCTGAAGATGTGGAGAGGGCTACGTTTGCCGAGGGCTGCTTCTGGGGCGTCGAGGAAACATTCCGTTCACTGAATGGCGTGCACTCCACGTGCGTGGGATACATCGGAGGCCACTTGCCGAATCCCACCTATAAGGACGTCTGCACGGACCAGACCGGGCATGCCGAGGCGGTCGAGGTGGAGTTCGATCCGGCTGAAATCTCTTACGGCGAATTACTGAAGGTGTTCTGGGAGACGCATGACCCGACCACGCCCAACCGCCAGGGGCCGGATACCGGCAGCCAGTACCGGTCGGCGGTTTTCTTTCACACGCCGGAGCAGGAGGCCGCGGCGCGCGCATTCCGGGAGGAACTGGAGCGCTCGGGGCGGTATCGCCGCCCGATTGTGACCGAGATCGTTCCGGCCGCGGAGTTCTGGCCCGCGGAAGAGTATCACCAGCGTTACCTGGCCAAGCGCGGCCAATCGCACTGCCACATTTAGCGCTTTCGAAAGCGGTAGTCGGGGATCTGCGGCATCTTAACCAGCTCGCACATTTCGAAAAGCCGGGAGCGCGCCCGCTCGCCGATCTTCTGCGCCAGCGGGATGCGGTAATCGACGTAGGTGGCGCCGGGCGAGCGCTCGACGATCGAGTCGCCCGCGTCGGGGTCGGGCAGATTCGTGGTGACGATGAGCGGCTTCTTGTTATTGCAGCGGGAGGTTACGATGGAGGTCAGCGTATCTTCGACCCAATCGGAGATGCGCTGCGAACCCAGGTCGTCCAGTAACAGAATGTCCGCATCCAGGCAGGATTGGTAGGCGGCGCGCGCGCTCGTGCCCTCCTCCGCGTTCCACCCCGCCCGGATCTGCTCCAGGAGATGGCTGTAGTCGAAAAACAGGCCTTGAAATCCCTTGGCCATGAGAGCGCGCAGCACGGCCACCGCCAGGTGCGTCTTGCCCGTGCCGGTGGGACCGATCAGCAGCAGGCCGGGCTTGGGAACGAGGGGGAATTCCTTGACGTAGCCCTGCAGCTTCACGAAGATCTGGCTGAGTGCCAGGAAGGCTATTGGGTGCTCGGGCCGGTTGCTGAAGTTCTCGAACGAGGAGTCGCGATAGAGCGGCGGGAGGTTGGCTTCCGCCTCCCGGTTCACGGGCGTTTCCAGCGCGGCGCAGTCGCAACGCTGGGCGCCGGAGATGCCGTCCCGCTCGACGATCGCCCATCCCGACCCGCCGCATTTCTCGCACGCCATCAGCCCCATTATGCACCAAGCGGGGCAGGCGTTCCGGGGCGGGAGCGGCGGCTTGTCCCGCGGGGAGTTGGCGTAGCGGGGCGGGAACGGCGGCTTATCCCACCGGGTGTTGGGCGTGTTATCGTGGCAGCAGCGGCGCCATGGCAGGCCAGGACATCCAGGGATCGCTGAAGAAGCGCGGCATCCGCCTCACGCGGCAGAGGCGGCTGCTGCTGGATCTGATCGAGAAATCCGGGCAGCATCTGGACGCCGAACAGCTTTACGAGCAGGCCAAGCAGAAGGATCCGAAGCTCAACCGCGTGACGGTGTACCGCACGCTGAAGATGCTTAAGCAGGGCCAACTGGTGGACGAGCTGGACCTGATGCACTACGGCGGGGACCAGCACTATTACGAGACCCGGATGAAGCAGGCGCACGCGCACGTGGTGTGCCTGCGCTGCGGGAAGGTGGAGGAATTCTACGGCGAACCGCTGCAGCGGCTGCGGCGGCAGATCGAGATGCACTTCGGGTTCCAGATCCTGGTGGCCCGGACGGAAGTGGGCGGCTACTGCTCGAACTGTCAAGGATTGCGCGCGCGCGAGATGGAGGAGGCCGCGGCCGCGGCGCCCCTCGCCGTCACCCCGAAAGAGCGGCGCAACTGAGAGGGCGAAATGGTTTCTGAATCCGCCCGGGGCGCAGCGGCCCCGGCGTACCTGATCGTAAGAAGCCCCTCCGGGACCGAGACCCGGGTGGCGTTGGGGCCGATGCCGTTCCGGATCGGCCGTCACGCCGACAACGAACTGGTGTTGCGCGACAGCCGGGCCTCGCGCCACCACGCGCAGATCGTGGCCGAGGGCGAAGCGTACTGGCTGGAGGACCTGGGCAGCAACTACGGCGTCTTCGTCAACGGGGAGCGGGTGCAGCGCAGCAAGCTGAAGAGCGAGGACCGGATCGAGTTCGGGTTTCCGGACTCCTACCACATCGTGTTCTGGCTGGGCGAAATCCCGTCCCCGACCAAGCGGGAAAAGGCGCACGCGCCGGCCGCCGAGATGGCCGGTGGCGCGAACCTGGGCAAGCTGCGGGCCATGCTCGAGCTGGCCAGGGCGCTGCAGGCCTCGCTCTCGACCGACGAGGTGCTGGTGGCGTTGGTGGACGCGGCGCTGGCGGTGACCGGCTGCGAGCGCGGCTTCTTGCTGATGCGGCGGGGCGACGAACTGGCGATCCGCATCGGGCGCTCGAAAACCGGGCCGCTGGCCTCGACCGACCTGCGGGTGCCCGCCAGCCTGCTGATGCGCGCGCTCAAGCAGCGCAAGGAATTCCTTTCGATGGAGTTCGACCCCGCGGCCGGAGGGCCGGAGCGCACGGTGGCGGACCTGGAATTGCGCAGCGTGGTGTGCGTCCCGATGGTGCGCGTGCGCACGGGATCGGCGCAGGAAACGGCGGCCTTCCATCCGCTGGACGACACGGTGGGGCTGCTCTACATGGACTCGCGGCTCCAGAGCGCCGATCTGTCGTCGGGGGGGCGGGAGCTGCTGACCACGCTGGCGCTGGAAGCCTCGACGGTGCTGGAGAACGCGCGCCTCCTGGAGGAGCAGTGGGCGCGGCAGCGCATGGAGCACGAGCTGGCGATCGCGCGCCAGATTCAGGAAAGCCTGCTGCCGCGTGGGCTGCCCACCAGCGGATGGTTCCGCGCGGCCGCTTCCAGCATTCCCTGTTACGAGGTGGGGGGCGATTTTCTGGACGTGCGCCAGATGCACCCGCTATGCTGGATCGCCATCTCCGCGGACGTTTCCGGCAAAGGGGTCGGCGCGGCGCTGCTGGCCAGCCTGTTGCAAGGCATGTTCCTGGCCGCGCCCTTCACCAAGGTCTCGATGGAGGAAATGATGTTCCGCGTGAACCGCTTCCTCAACGACAGGACGGGAGGCGAACAATACGTCACGATTTTTCAATGCATGGTGGAGGCGAGCGGGCTGATGCGCTGGGTCAATGCCGGGCACCCGCCGCCGCTGGTGATGCGGGCCGGCGGGAAGCTGGAACCGCTGGCCGCCAACGGCGTGCCGGTGGGGATGCTGGGCGAATCCACCTACACCGTGGAGGAAGGCCGGCTGGAGGCGGGCGACAAGATCGTGATGTACAGCGATGGCCTGACCGAAGCCCGCA
>PMEV01000240.1:11221-11493 GCA_003154855.1 Bryobacterales bacterium | reverse complement strand
GCGTATTCCAGATCCATGCGGCGGCCGACGTCGGTGACGTAGTCCAGGTCGCACTGCGGATCGGGGACATCCAGGTTGATGGTGGGAGGCAGCACGCCATCGCGCATGGCGAGCAGGGTGGCGGCGATGCCGGCGGCTCCACAAGCGCCCTGGGGATGGCCGATGAGGCTCTTGAGCGACGAGCCGGCGAGCTTGGAGGCGTGCCCGTCGAAGGCCAGGTGGGTGGCTTTGGTCTCGATGCGGTCGTTGAGCTCGGTGGAAGTGCCGTGGTA
>PMEV01000240.1:0-11192 GCA_003154855.1 Bryobacterales bacterium | reverse complement strand
AAGAACCAGGAGCCTTCGGCGACCACGAACCCGTCGCGATCGCGGGAGAAGGGGCGCGAGGCGCGCTCGGGCTCGGCGTTCCAGCGTGTGCTCATGATGCGCATGAGCATGAAGCCGCGCAGGATCAGAGGCGCGATGGGCGCGTCGACGCCGCCGGAGACCATCACGTCGATCACGCCGGAGCGAATGTTGCGGTAGGCGTAGCCGATGGCGTCGGTCGAGGAGGTGCAGCCGGTNNGCCAGCGTGCCGATGGTGCCGGTGGGGACCACGTACACGCTGCACTGCCGTTCCTTGCCGGCGTAATAGAGGCGGTACTGCTCCTCGGTAAATTCCTGGCTGCCTCCGCCGGAGCCCAGGATGACGCCGATCTCGCGGAGCTGGTCGCGCGACATGCGGGCGGGCTCGATGCCGGAGTCGGCGAGAGCTTCCTGCACGGCGGCGACAGCGAGCGGCGCGGCGCGGGAGACGTGCGGGCGGTCCTTGGGCGAGACGTAATCCTCCTCGCGGAAGCCGGTCACTTCTCCGGCCACCTGGACGGCATAGCGGGACGCGTCGAAACGGGTAATGCGGCGGACGCCGCTACGCCCGTTACGGGTGGCTTCCCAGAAGGCCTCCCTGCCAATACCATTCGGACTCACGGCCCCGATGCCCGTGATCACCACGCGACGATTCATCAGTACTCCGGCAGTTTAGATAGCGCCAGCGCAAACAGGCGCATGTGCTAGTATAGGCTCTTTCAGATGGGTCTGGGAAATCAGGGCCGGGTGGACGCACGGCTGGTGCGCGCGTTGGCGGGCATCCAGACCGGCGTGCTGGGGGGCCTGGCGATGTGGGGATGGCTGGCGGCCAGCTCCGCGGTGGACCGGCAGCCGGTGTGGACCATCCCGAACCTGCTGGCCTCGGTCTTCTACGGCCGCGACATGCTGCGGCGGGACTTTAGCGGGCTCACCATCGCCGGGCTGGCGCTGCACCTGTTCGCGGCGGGACTGGCCGGATTGCTGTTCGGTTTGCTGATCGGGGAATCGCAGAACCGGCTAAGAGTGGCCCTGTTGGGCATTCTGACCGGCCTGGTCTGGTACCACTTCTCGGAAGTGCTCTTCTGGAGGAAACTGGGAGCCCTGGCGGCGATCTACAGTCCGGTACGGCCGATGTTGCTGGCGCACCTGATTTATGGATTTGCGCTGGCCTGGTATCCCAGCGCGCTGGAAGCGGCGCGGAGGCAGTTTCCGGAGGAGCCGGCGCCCCCGGGCGCCCCGGAAGCGGTGTGACCGGGGCGGGAGCCCCAAACTGCCGGGCCGCAATCGGTTAGAATTGGAGATTCGAGTTCTGTGCGGTATTGGGCCCATCGGGTGAAACCTGGCGGGGGCCTCCGACGTCGGAAGAAGAGCGCAGAGTGGAGAGGAATTAAGTCTGCATGAAGTTTGACAGGCCCGGGCGCCTGTGGCTGTTGATGGTTTGTGTGTGCTCGCTGAGCGCGGGCGCCCAGACGCAGCAGCCATCGCCGCCCCAGCAGAAAGATCAGCAAAACCCGTTCGAGACGGTTCCCCAGGCGGCTGAGGAGCCGGCCAAGCCGGCCCAAAAGCCCTCCGCTCCCGCACAGGCGAAGCCCGGATCGGGGGCGGCCGCCGCGGTCACGGCTACCGCGCCGGCGCCCGGCCGGACGGATATCATCGAGGCGGTCGAGTTCAAGGGCGCACGCCGAGTGCCACAGGACACGCTGCGCGCGATGATCTACACCAAGAAGGGCGACCGGTTCGAGCCCGATACGCTGCGCCGGGACTTCATGGTGTTGTGGAATACAGCGCGCTTCGACGACATCCGGCTGGAGCAGGAGCAGGGGCCGAACGGGATCATTATACGGTTCGTGCTGGTAGAGCGGCCGGTGGTACGGTCGATCAAGTACGAAGGCATCAAGTCGGTGTCGGTCTCGGAGATCCTGGACCGGTTCAAGGAGCGGCACGTCGGCCTGACGGTGGAATCGCAGTTCGATCAGGGCAAGGTGCAGCGGGCCTCGGTGGTGCTGAAGGAGTTCCTGTCGGAGCGCGGCCGGCAATACGCGACCGTCACGCCCGAGATGCGGCAGATCCCGCCCTCCTCGCTGGAAGTGACCTTCCGGGTGAACGAGGGGCCGAAGGTGAAGGTGGGGGAATTCGAGTTCGATGGCAACGAGATGTACCCGGACAAGGAGCTGGTCCATGCCATGAAGAACTTGCGGCCGCTGGGCCTTCCGCACTCCATCCTGTTCGAGGACATTTTCTCGAAGACCTACGACCTTTCCAAGCTCGAAGAGGACCGGGAGGGCATCCACAGCTTCTATCGGGACCGCGGCTACTACATGGTCCGGACTCTGGAGCCTACGGTGACGCTGCGGAAAGTGGGCGGAGGCAAGTTCCGCATCCCGCTGCTCTACATGAACCAGCCGGGAATCCGCGCGGATATTGCGATCCCGGTGGAGGAGGGGCGGAAGTACAAGATCCGCAACTGGAACTACGTGGGCGTGAAGCTGTTCCGGGTGCCGGAAGCCCTGACCACGAGGATGTTCGGGATGGGACCGGGGGACGTATTCTCGACGGCGAAGTTCCGCAAGGGCATCGAGAAGATGCGCGACCTGTACGGCATGTACGGCTACATCGATTTCGTGCCGGACCCGCTGCCGGAGGCGGTGGCGGGCACGGACTTCGTGGACGTCACTTTCAACGTGGACGAGGGCAAACAATTTTACATCCGGCGCATCGATTTTACGGGCAACACGACCACGCGCGACAAGGTGATCCGGCGCCAACTGATGGTGGACGAAGGCGACCTGTTCAACAGCAAGATGTGGGAAATGAGCGTGCTGCGTCTGAACCAACTGGGCTACTTCGAGATGCTGAAGAAGGAAGACGCCGCGCAGATCACGCGGGACCCGCACACCAACACGGTGGACATCCTGCTCAAGGTGAAAGAGCGGGGGAAGAACTCGATCGGCCTGACGGGCGGAGTGAGCGGGATCGCGGGAAGTTTCGTCGGGTTGAATTACTCGACCAACAACTTCCTGGGCCTGGGCGAGACGCTATCGCTGTCGTCGCAGTTGGGGACGCGGCTACGAAACGTGACTTTTGGGTTTACCGAACCGTTTTTCCTGGATCGGCCGATCCAGTTGGGGTTCACGGTCTTCACGCAGCGGTTCAACTACGACCAGGGCCGGGAGGCGTCGCTGCTGGCGGGAGAGAACCTGATTCCGTACTACCAGGCGCTGGGCCCGCAGAACCTGATGAACTACGTCCAGGACTCGAAGGGGTTCACGGTATTCGCCACCTATCCGCTGAAACGAGTGTTCGCTCGACTGGGGCTGACCTACGGCTTCAGCGAGTCGAGCTACACGGCGCTGACCACGGCGGCGACGGATACGTTCCAGTACCTGAACTATCTGAACCTGAGCGGGCCCAGCGCGCTGCGGGGTATCAAGACCAGCCAGGTCACGCCATCCTACAGCTACAACTCGGTGAACCACCCCATCGACCCCACTGGGGGCAGGAGCCTGTCGATCTCGGCGGGGTTCGCCAGTTCCGCGATGGGAGGGAACGTGAACCTGGTGCAGCCCACGGTCAGCATGACCTATTTCCACACGGCGCCGGGCCACAAGACCCACATCATCGGATTCCGGCTGATGAGCTCGTTCGTGTCGGGCTACGGCGGGAAGGAGGCGCCGCCCATGAACCGCTATTACATCGGGGGAGAGAACGACGTCCGCGGATTCGAGATCATGGCGATCAGCCCCATGGCGTTCATGCCGAGCCAGGCCACCGTGCCAGTGTATAACCCCGACGGTTCGGCGCGCTTGCAGAAGGTCGTCACCAACGGCGTGGTGTCGTATCAAGCGGTGCAGATGAGCATTCCGAGTTATCAGGTGATCTTCCCGGGCGGCGACTTCCAGGCGATCGGCAATTTTGAATACCGCATTCCGCTGGGAGGACCGGTGAAGCTGGCTTTCTTCTTCGACGCGGGCATGGATAAGGTTCTGCGTCCGGATCAGCTTCAGATTACGCCGGACTGGCTGAACACGTTGAACGGCGCCTACCCGACGGCGGGTTTCGACAAGCGAGTCATTGTGGCGGCGGGAACGCAGAAGCTCCGCACTTCGACGGGACCGGAGCTTCAGGTGATGATGCCAGTGGTCAACGCGCCTTTCCGTTTGTATTGTCNNCACGATCGGCAGGACGTTCTGAGAGGCGCTCGCGGGCTTCCGCCGGCGCCAGTATGCTATGATCAAGACTTCAAAGGAGTTTAACCCGTGAGAAAGAGTGTGTTTTGGGCCCCGCTTTTGGCGCTGGGCTGCGGAGTCGTGGCCTTGGCGCAGGCAGGGAGCCCGCCTACCAAGGTGGGCATTATCCACATCCAGAACGCCATCATTCAGACCAAGGACGGCCAGAAGGCAGCCCAGGACATCGATGCGCGATTCGGCCCCCGGCAGAAGGAAGCCGACCGGAAGGGGACGGAGCTGCAGACGCTGGAGACGCAGTATCGCAACGGCGCCAACACGATGAGCGAGGAAGCCAAGAGTAAGCTGGCGCGGGAGATCGAGTTGAAGCGCAAGCTGCTGCAGCGGCACCTGGACGACGCGAGGACGGATCTGGAGCAGGAACAGCGGCGGGTTCTGGACGAGCTGGGACAGAAGATGATGGTGGTGATCGACAAGTACGCGGCGGACCACGGCTACGCGGTGATCCTGGACGTCAGCACGCAGCAGTCCGGGGTGTTGTACGCGTCGAACACGATCGACATCACGCGCGAGATCGTGGACCTGTACGACAAGAACTCGGGGTTGCCGGCGCCTGCCGCCCCGGCCGCCGAGCCCGCCAAGAAGCCGTAGACCGGGACCGTTAATCCTCGGGCGGGTAGTGTCTCCAGGCCAGGTAGCCGATGAGGGTCTTGGCGTCGTTGATCTTGCGGGCGCGGATCAGAGAGTCGAGTTCCCGGACGGTGAACCAGCGGCACTGGATCCTCTCGTCTTCCATGGGGGTGGCCTGGCCGGCAGTCAGGCCGGTGGCCAGGAAGATGGTCATCTTCTCCGAGACGTAGCCGGGGCTGGCATAGAAGGAGACGAGCTTTTTCCACTTGCGGGCGCGGTAACCGGTTTCCTCGGCCAGCTCGCGCCTGGCCGCCGCCAGCAGCGATTCTCCGGGATCGATGCGGCCCGCCGGAAGTTCCCACATGGAAGCGTGCGCCGGGAGGCGGTACTGGCGCACCAGCAGGACACGACCGTTCTCGTCCACCGGCATCATGACGGCGGAGCCCGCGTGGTGGACCACGGCGCGGCGGATCTCGAAGCCGCCTGGCTCGACGGCCAGGTCCTCGGAGACGGTGAAAATCGGGCACTTGTAACGCTGGCGGGAGCGGATGGTCTTCATTTTGCTTCTTCGACCTTGACCTTTCCGAAGGACTCGAGCGGGGCGAGAATCCGGGAGGCGTCCCCCACCACGACGATGGAGGCGGGCTGGGGATCCATGAAGCGGGCCGCGGCAGCCAGGATGCCTTCGGGGGAGACGGCGCGGACCCTCCTGGTGTACTGCTCGAGGTAATCGAGCGGCAAGCCCAGCAGCTTGACGGCGGCGACCTGGCTGGCCAGCCCGTCCTGGGTTTCGAGGCGGATCACGAAGACTCCGCTGAGGTAGTTCCTGGCGGTATCGAGCTCCTCGGCGGAAACCGGCTGGGCGCCGATCTGATGCATCTCGTCCAGCAAGGCCTGGATGGCGGGGACGAGGACCTCGTTGCGCACCTGGGTGACCACCGCGAAGGAACCGGAGTCCTGGAGGGGGTAGGCGGCCGAGTGGGCGTCGTAGGCGTAGCCCTTCTTCTCGCGGATGTTGGCGAAAATGCGGGAACTGGCGCCGCCACCCAGAATGGTGTTGCCGACCAGCAGCGGGAAGTAGCTGGGGTGGTGGCGTGGGACGGCCAGGCGGCCGATGCGGATGTCGGCCTGGACGGAGCCGGGGCGATCCACCAGCACGATGGAGCGGTTGGGTTCGGGGAAGCTGGCGGGCGGCGGTGGGGGCAATTCGCGGCTCTGCCAGGCTCCGAATTCGGCGGCGATCAGCTCGAGGGCGCGTTCGCGGGGCGGCAGCGCACCCAGCAGGACCAGCACGGCGTTGTTGGAGGTCAGAGAGCGGTCGCGGAAACCGGCCAGCGCGGCGCGGTCGAGCCGGTCGATGGTGTCGAGGGTGGGGTCCTGGCGCGAATAGGGATGGGGAGCGAAGAGCAGTTCGGCGAACTTCTCGTCCGCCTGGAAAGAGGCGTCGGCACGCTGGGAGAGCAGTTCCTGGGCGCGGTTCTGCTTGTAAAGCTCGACTTCCTCCTCGGGGAAACTGGCGCGGCAGGCGACGTCGGCGACCAGGTTCAGCAGTTGCGGCAGGTTCTCGGAGAGCGCGCTGGCGGCCAGTTGCAGATGGTCGGGACTGGAACTGGCATGCAGCGAGCCGCCCAGGGCAGCGGTCTGTTCGGCGATCTGGCGGGCGGTTCGGCTCTGGGTGCCCTCGATCAGCAACCCAGCGGCGGCTTCCGAGAGACTGCCGGCAAGCGCTGCGGGGTCGTACTTCGAGCCGGCCTGGAAGCCCAGGCGCGCGGTCACCATGGGGAAGCGGCGATCCTCGATCAGCAGGACGGAGAGGCCGTTGGCGAGGCTGGTCTGGAAGACGGGCGGGAGCTTGTAGATGGGCAGAGCGGGCGTTTGGGGAGGCTTGGTCCGGTCCATTACTTACCCTCCTCGGGATCGGCAGGCAGGATGTCGAGCATGGTCCGCCGGCGCGGGTCGCAATAGCGCTGGGCCGCGTCCCGAATCTGGGCGGCGGTGACGGCCAGGAAAGCGCCGCATTCGGTGTTGACGTAGTCGGGATTCCCGTCCAGCAGTTCGTAGCGGCCGAGCAGGGAGGCGCGGGCGTGGGAGCTTTGCAGTCCCTGAATCCTGCCGGCGAGCAGGCGGGTGCGGTTGCGGTCGAGCTCGCCGGCATCCACGCCGTGCTTCCAGACGCTCGCGATCTGCTCCTCGACCTGGGCGACGATCTGGGCGCCGGTGAAGGCCGGGTTGTAGAGCAGGTACATGGCGTAGAGGCCGGGGTCCTTGTAATCGGTGGGCCCGGCGAAGGGCCAGCCGAGGTTGGCGGAGTACTGGATGACGCTCTTGTTGCCCTTGACCAGGTTCTGATGGAAGCGGGAGCTGTCGCCGCCGGTGAGCAACAGGTCGAGCATGACCAGCGCGTTGTAATCCGCGGAGCGGCGGGCCGGGCCGGGATAGCCGATCACCAGCGCGGGGACCTTGGCCAGGGGATCGCGGTAAGTCTCGGAGCAAGGTTCGGTGCGCGGCGGCTCGGTTAGATCGGGCGCCACGGCGGGCGGCTGGGACGGGATATCCCCGAAGTAAGTCTCCACCAGCTCCCGCGCCTGGGGGACCTGGATGTCGCCGGAGACGACCAGCACGGCGTTGTTGGGCGCGTAATGGGTCTTGAAGAAGCGGGAGACGTCTGCGACGGTGGCGGCCTCGAGGTCCTCGAAAGAGCCGATGAGGGAGTGCGAGCTCTGCCAGTTGCGGAAGGCCAGTTGCGGCCAGCGATCGACGATGGCGGTGGCGTAGGGCTGGTTGTCGAAGGAGAGGCGGCGCTCCTGCTTGACGGCCTCGCGCTGGTTGTCGAGGTTGGCCGGGTTGATGGCCAGGGCGCGCATGCGGTCGGCCTCGAGCCAGAGACCCAGGGCCAGCTTGTTGGAAGGCAGAAGCTCGAAGTAATCGGTGTAATCGGGATGAGTCGAGCCGTTGAGGGAGCCGCCGTTGGATTCGACGAGCTTGAAATGGGCGCCCTTGGGAGCGTTCTCGGAGCCCTGGAACATCATGTGCTCGAAGAGGTGGGCGAAGCCGGTGCGGCCGGGTTCCTCGGCGCGCGCTCCGACGCCGTAGACGATATAGACGGTGACCACGGGAACGGCGTTGTCGGGCGAGAAGATCACGCGCAGGCCGTTCGGGAGCGTGTGCCTGAGGATGGGGATGTGGAGTGGGGTCATAGTGCGGTGAGCTGCTCTTGGAACTCCTTTAATGGTAGCGTATTGACGATGTCGGAGGCTTCCAGCCATCCCCGGCGGGCCATGGTGACGCCGTAGCGCATGTTGGCGAGATGCTGGGGATGATGGGAATCCGTGTCGATGACGAAGCGCGCGCCGCGGAGTTTGGCCGCGTGCAGGAGGGTATCGTGGAGGTCGAGGCGCTCGGGGCTGGCGTTGATCTCGAGGGCGACGTTGCGGCGGACGGCGGCGTCGACCACACGGTCGAAGTCGAAGGAGAATGGCTCCCGGGCCAGCAGCAGGCGGCCGGTGGGATGGCCGAGCACGCGCAGGTAGGGGCATTCGAGGGCGCGCAGGAGGCGGGCGGTCATCTCGGCCGAATCCTGATTCATGTAGCTGTGCACGCTGCCGATCACCAGGTCGAGCGAGGCCAGGGCTTCGTCGTCGAGGTCCATGGCGCCATCCTTGCGGATGTCGCATTCGATGGAGGAGAAGACGTGAATGCCGAGGCTGTCCTGGAGCTCGCGGACACGTTCGGCAAAGGCCAGGACGCGCCGCTCGTCGAGACCGTTGGCCATGGCGAGCGCCTTGGAATGGTCCGAGATGGCGATGTACTGGTAGCCCAGGGCGCGGGCGTGGGCGGCCATCTCCTCGAGGGTGGCGCGGCCATCGCTCTCGAGGGTATGCATGTGCAGGTCGCCACGGATGCCGGCCAGCTCGACCAGGTGCGGGAGGCGGTTGGCGGCAGCAGCCTCGATTTCGCCGTGATTCTCGCGTAGCTCGGGCGGTATCCAGGCCAGGCCGAGCTGGGCGTAGACCCGCTCCTCGGTTTCACCCGCGACCTTCGTGTTGTCGTCCAGGCGAAAGAGGCCGTATTCGTTGAGGGTGAAGCCCAGCTTGAGGCAGCGGGCGCGGAGGGCGATGTTGTGGTCCTTGCTGCCGGTGAAGTACTGGAGCGCGGCGCCGTAACTTTCCTTGGGGAGCGCGCGGACGTCCACCTGAATGGCGTGGGGGCCGAACCTGGCGCTGGCTTTGTTGGGGCCTTTGGCGAGCACCTCGGTGACGCTTGGGTGGGCGATGAAGCGGTCGAGGGCTGAGGCGGCGCCGGCGCCGGTGACCAGCAGGTCCAGGTCGCCAACGGTCTCGCGGCCGCGGCGCAGACTTCCGGCGGGGGTGACCTTATCGACGCCGGGCGTTTCGGCGAGGTAGTGGCAGAGTTCGGTGGCGACTTCGTCAGCCACACTCAGAAGGAATCGGCCGGCGCTCTGGCGGTAGGTGGCGATGGAGCGCAGCACCTTCTCTTCGAGCTTGGCGCCGAGGCGCGGGAGCAGGCGGAGCTTGTGCTCCCGGCAGATGCGCTCGAGGTCGTCGATGGTGCTGACGCGATAGTGCTCCCAGAGCAGGGCGATGGTCTTGGGGCCGAGGCCCTGGATTTTGAGCAACTCGAGAGCGGTGGGAGGGTACCTTTCGAGGAGCTGGTCGCGGCGCTCGAAGGAGCCGCGGACAGCGATCTCGTGGAGGTTGGCGGCCATGCCTTTGCCGATGCCAGGGAGGTCGGTGACCTTGCGGGCGGGGTCCTGGAGGATCTCGAGTACGCTCTCGGGGCAGGCCTCGATAGCCGTGGCGGCGTTGCGGTAGCTGCGAATGCGGAAGGGGTCCTCGGCGGCGATTTCCATGAGGTCGGCGGTCTGGACCAGCAGGCGGGCGACGTCGCGGTTGTCCATGGTTCTATTGTCGCGCGGGGGCGGGCCGCCCCGGCGCGCGCGTACCCTAGCCCCAATACTGTTCATTTAGCGCAGCGCCTGCCACTGGCACAGATCTGTAGGGCGGCCCTCCAGGTCCGGCCTCTGGGCCGACGAGGACGTCGTCCCGCGGACCAGGAGGTCCGCCCTACGAAGACAAAGTGAACAGTATTGGAGCTAGCCCCGCGGCCTCCGCCTCTATTCTTCAGAGGCGGTCATAGCGTTTTCGATAATCGGCGGGGTCAATGCCGGCCTTTCGCAGTTCCGTTCGCAGAAGTTGCCGCCCGACCTCTTTGTGGTCGGGGATCGAGATGACGACACCCGGCACGCCGGGATGCGTCATCGCAAAGTGGTTCTTCTTGCTCCTGCGCTGCACCCAGCCAAAGGCCTCAAAGACCTTCACGTGCGCTCGTCCGTTGGCAAGCGGCAGCTCGGTGAGGCCCATCAGGCCGGCAGCAATTCAGAAGTAGCGAGGGAGAACTTGTAGCAATCGGCCTCTGCCTGCGGGGGCCCCGCGGATCTGAGCTTCGCGGCAGCGTCTTCGACGATCACTTCCAGGCACACAGAAATCGCGTCCACGACATTCGCCAACGCCTCTTGGCGGGTCTTACCCTGTGACGCACATCCGGGAATGTCGAGACACTCCGCCATGATGTAGCCGTCTCCACCGTCGCTCAACTGAATCGTGAGCGTGGGCTGGTCGAAGACTTTCTCTAAAGACGACATCGTAGCCACCGCCATTCACACCCTCTCCCCCAGATGGAGGTTGCCGGGGTAGAAGAAGCTTATCTGATTCTAACATCTCTTCAGCCGTGATCGCGATTTCTTTGCCAGCCTCCCGGATCGCTCAGTCTTGGTCGATTCTCGAACGATTCGCCACAGGGAGCGTGTCGCATTTTGCGGCCCCGGGTGAAGTGCCCATCCATACGATGGTGCTGGTTGAGCAGCTCGAGAGCGGTGGGAGGGTACCTTTCGAGGAGCTGGTCGCGGCGCTCGAAGGAGCGGCGGGCGGCGATCTGCTGGAGGTTGGCGGCCATGCCTTTGCCGATGCCGGGGAGGTCGGTGACCTTGCGGGCGGGGTCCTGGAGGATCTCGAGTACGCTCTCGGGGCAGGCCTCGATAGCCGTGGCGGCGTTGCGGTAGCTGCGAATGCGGAAGGGGTCCTCGGCGGCGATTTCCATGAGGTCGGCGGTCTGGACCAGCAGGCGGGCGACGTCGCGGTTGTCCATGGTTCTATTGTCGCGCGGGGGCGGGCCGCGAAATCACTGGGCGGGAGCTTCGGGTTTAGCGGGCCCGATGGTTGTATACTGAGTCTCTCGGGAGATCCCATAATGGAAATCCCGCAGGAAAGGAGCGCTCCCATGCGTAACACTGTCTTCAGTGGCGCCGCAGCGTTTTGCCCCAGGGGAGCTTGCAGGTCACTC
>PMEV01000273.1:3028-3952 GCA_003154855.1 Bryobacterales bacterium | reverse complement strand
CATCTGAACAAATGTTTGACGGAGGCCACCTTCCTTGTCACTCAAGGCTGCAGCGAGCGTTGCCGTCGTTTGGCCGCCGTTTACGATCTGGAGGTCAGTCACCTTGGTAAGCCGAAGCCCGCTCGTACCGCTTACCACCTCCGCAGCAGATGCGGTCGCTGCAATGCCGTTGTTGTACGCGAAGAACATCGTCGGTTCCAGCGCGACCGTCTTGCGAATCGCCTTATTAATGCGCCCCCTGGTTCCCAGGTAGGATCGAACGTTGCCTTCGAGCAGCCGGCTGCCATATTGGTCGTATATCTCCGCAAGCACATTACCGGGGATCACACACAAAAACGCGCGGTACTCGTCGGATTGCACACTTGCCGGCAGGCACGGTAGCCCGCCGTCTACAACTGCCGTAAAATCCACTTCCAGCTCGTCGCGTCCGCTCTTGGACTCCTGGACCTGGTGAAACCGATTGATGTCCCAGATATGTGACTCCGTGGGGATGCCCGCGACTTCTCCTTCGGGCCAGTCCCGCACCCGCGTGCTCAACACGCCATCAGTCACCAGGTACAGCCGCAGACGTGTGATCGACTTTCTGCGCTCGTACAGCATCTGGGCCAACGAATACGCCGGAGTGCTCTCCTCAAGGGCCTGGTGTAAACGCCCGCTGAATGCATCGTCACAAAACGCGAGCAGTTTTGAGAACGCCGCCTTCGCTTGCGTCTGTGTTAGAGTACCTGCCTCCGCTTCCCCACCATACTCGGCAACAAGGAGACGCAGTGAACCGTCCGTCTCGTCCTGGGCGAAACCGTCGACACCCAGGGACCGATTCCGTGACCCTGTGCCCCGGTAGTAGCACGCCTCGAAATCCGCGAGTTCTTCCGCCTCGCTGAGTTGCTCCGCGCAGATATCGACAAACTCCGCGTGCGTGAAGTT
>PMEV01000273.1:0-3012 GCA_003154855.1 Bryobacterales bacterium | reverse complement strand
GGGAAAGTCGTCGCGGACCAGAAAGTAGCGCGCCTGGGTGACACGATACCAGGCGCGCTCGTATTCCTCATGGTCAGCGTACCCGGCTTCGGCCAAACGGAGCTCGAACTCCACGCTGGCAACGGGACTGACCTCGATAGCGATCCGCAGTGACGCGACGAGTTGCGCCGCCGCAAAGGCTTCGCTATCGCCCTGATCAGATGGGGCGAGCCAAACGACACCCAAGTACAGCGGGGCGCCGCCCGCATCAAGCTGCTGGAGTGAACTGATCGCCACCTGCTGGGCTCCGGGGGCGCAGGTCTTGATCTCGACAACTGCTTCGCCGAGCACGAAATCCTGTGGTGCGTCGAGCGGGCCAACCCAGCCCTTCACGCCGGCTTCGACGCCAGATCGTTCGATGGCCACCGAGCGTAAGAACCACAGTTCGCCAATCAGTCCTCGCAACGCGGCATCGGAGAGCCTTGTTCTCTGTCCGACTTCAAGCAGCTTCCGCCAGCGACCTAATCGCCGAAGGAGAAGGTCGGCACCATGCTGCGCCGAAGCATCACGCGTCGCGTCGACCAAGTCCTGACAGAGCCGGCCGAAGATCTCATCGTATTCAGGGCGCGCCAACTGCAAAATGATCGCGAATTCCCTGTCCGCTCGCTGATTACATGCAATCTCTACGACCCCCGGTGGAGGGAGTGCCGGAGGCGCGGCTTCCGTAACGAGCATCAGCACGCGTTTGCCCTGGTAATCGATTCCTGCGTATAAGTCGAGCGGGTGGCTTTCGTCAACTCTCCGGAAAAGCCCAGGCTGCCCCGACTGCGTCGAAATGTCCTGCCAGAGTTGCTCAACTCTCGTCATCGCCGGTCTCTTCGACTTCTTCGTCCACCTCGTTTTCGACGATCGCCTTCCACTCCACCAGATTCACGCGGTAGCACACGCGCTTGGCAACATCAGCATCATTGAAGGTGGGGAAACTAAGCCCCAAGGCGATGAGATCTTCAGGTGCGTTCCGGTCGTCACCCTCTGTCTTCGCCTCGATGATATGCACAAGCAGGAGCGGGCGTGCTCGTTCGTCGCGGTAGAGTCGATCTGGTACGCTCTTGCCAGGGTTCTCCCGCTTGTACCGCTCACCGACAGTGGCGATGACTTCGGGCGGCAGCCCTTCGCGCTCAATGCCCCTGGACGCGACGCGCGCGCTGCGTCCCGAGACAAGCACACTGTTCTCATCCACGCGCACCTTTCGCTTGTTCCGCCGTACCGCAACGTTACCCANNACTCCTGAAGCCGTTCCTCCGTGGTGCTCTCGATGAAGCGTGCAAGTTCGAGTGCCTGAAACGATATATTGAGCGGGTGCACGTCGAACCCTCGCAAAAGCGTCACGACGAACTGCTTGGGGATGGCGCGCCAGAATGGATTCCCCAGACCGGATACTGCTTGCGTGAGCCCCGCATCGCGTATGGACGTGAGGAAGCGTTCGACGGCCTGCTTGTTCGCACCGATAATGTTCTCATTGCTCTTGAGCCGCGCCGTCTCCAGGCTCTCTCCGCTGATCGAGATGACGCGCTCTACTGTTCTGGCATTGCGCATTTTGTTTTGGGCCGTGACGATAAGCGCGTCCGGGTGCGCCCGTACTTTGAGGCCGAACTCCTGAGGCGTTCGTCCTTGCGCACGCATCTTCTTGAATTCCGCACGCAGTTCCTCGCTGGCCATTGTGATGTGCGCGTACCAGTGTGCCGCATCATCGGTCAACCATACCCGACACAGATCCTCGTATCCGTCCCGGTAT
Organism: Bryobacterales bacterium; assembly: GCA_003154855.1. Taxonomy (GTDB): domain Bacteria; phylum Acidobacteriota; class Terriglobia; order Bryobacterales; family Bryobacteraceae; genus Fen-330. The sequence goes on along the minus strand of PMEV01000273.1, from coordinate 1,238 downwards.
CCACACCACCGCCCCATCTGCAGGAGGGTGTCGTACATCTGCGAGTTCCGGAAAAAGTAGCTCGTGCTGAGCCCCTCGAGGGTCAGACCCCTCGAGAGGCTATTCCCTCCCACGGCGATGACGCGCAGCCCATTCTCCCGGTGTTTGGCGTAATCCAGACTCGCAGCCCCAGTCCGTTGGTTGACGGCCTGAATCGTAATCGGGAGGACNNGCCCAAGGAATGCCGAGGGGCGAAAACTCCGCATCCCATGTCGTGCGCAAGGCTGCCAACGTCGGGTTCCTCAGCGCTTCTGCCGGCGAAAGCTGACTGTAGTTACGAATATCCTGTTGGACTTGGGCCAACCAGGTGTGAAGTAACGTTGCAACCTGGTCCTGGACATTCGTGAAGCGACTGACGTTTACGAGCATCGACCGGTGTGTGGGGCCTTCTCCCCGCAAGTCCCGCACCGTCGTGCTTAATAGGAATGTACGGACTGCTTCCTCTAGAGTCGGAGGCAGTGACAGGACGGCCAAGTCCGCCTTGTGCTTTTCTGGAAACACAGCATCGGCGTCCTCAATCGGCCGGAGGAGGTTGACCCGCGGTTCCTCACCGAACAGGGCTTGCGGTCCCATATAGTTCGTCGGCGCTTCCAGACTGTATATGAAGTCCCGCGGGAATAGATCACTCCCGAGCATCTCGTCTTCCGTTTCCGGATCAATAAAGACGTTTGCGAACGGCGTCGCGGTGAAGCCGACGTAGCTCGAATGCGTGAAAAGGCGCAATAGAGAGCGGATNNCTGTGGATGGCCTCGTGTTTACGGATGCGCTGTCAGCCTCATCATCAATCACGAGAACTGGCGCGTCAATTGCGCCACTGCGATTGGCATTGAATTCCGTGAGCCACGTCTCCAGGTTCTCCAGCATCCGCTTGTTTTTCTTTACGAGCACCAGGACCGGATTCTGAAAGATGTCCAGCCGGAATCCCAACGCGTTCAGGAGTGTCTTGCTGAAGTCCTTTTCCCGCGACGTGAATACTCCCGCCGCTTTTCGAGGATCGATTAGGCCCACGCCTACCGCGCGGCTGGTGCGGATCTTCGTAAGTTCCCCCGAGCTATCCAGACCGACGAAACCTTCATCCAGGCGTTCCTGAGTTTGCCTCCGAAGACTCTCCAACGTACCGGTCAGCAGGATTATCAGGCGGTAGCCTGCGTCTCCCGCTTTGCAGCACAGAGCCGTATACGCCGCCGTCTTCCCGGATT
>PMEV01000458.1:7771-7896 GCA_003154855.1 Bryobacterales bacterium | reverse complement strand
GTCGAGTTGGCCAGCTTCGGGCTGATACTCATCAGGTCGCACTGGACCGGCGCGAAGACGGTTCCGGCGGTCTCGATGGTGATATGCAGTCCCAGGCGGCGCAGACCCTCTGTGAGCGTGACGAT
>PMEV01000458.1:0-7696 GCA_003154855.1 Bryobacterales bacterium | reverse complement strand
GCCAGCCCGGCTTCCTGGAAGCCCTTGCGACGGAGCAGGCAGGAATCGCAGGCGCCGCAGGGGCGGCCGGACGGCCCCGGGTCGTAGCAGCTCCAGGTAAGGCCGAAATCCAAACCCAATTCGTGGCCCAATTTCACGATTTCGGCCTTGCTGAGGCGGATGAGTGGGGTGTGGATCTGTACCCGCGTGCGGCCCTCCACNNTTGCGCGCCGGAACGTAGGTGACCGGAATCCCGTCGCCCATTTCGCTAGCGGTGCGCAGCTTGGGGACCGCCAGGTCGGCGGTGAGCGCGGATCCTCCGAAAGCTCGAAGGTCGATGCGCTGAACCAGATGCCGGGCCGCTCCGAGGGCTTTCGCGACCCGCGCGGCGGCTTCCAGTTCTACATGATGTCTCTGGCCGTAATCGAATGATAAGGCGTAGCATTCGAATCCCTGCCGAATGGCTAGGGCCAGACAAGTGGCGGAGTCCAGGCCGCCGCTGACCAGAGCCACCGCTTTCCGTATCATCGTGGCAACCTCAGGCTGAGGAAGAAGCCCAGCACCGGGAAGGCGACCAGGGCGAAGAGGGCGTGGTGGAGGCTGAACAGGTCGGCCATGCGGCCCGTGAGGGGGATGAAGATCATGCCGGCGGCGCCGTAGGCGAAGCCCATCATGAGGGCCGAGACAGTGCCCGCCTGCGATGGAACTAAGTCCTGTGCCATCACTATATTCACGGGAATAGTGAACAACAGGATTAAGCCACCTAGAAACAGCCCGGCCAGAGAGAGGGGGCCNNCGATCCGAAAGAACGCCGCCCGCCAGGCCGCCTGCCGCGCCGAAGGCCAGGAAGATTGACAGCGTCAGGCTGGCGCGGCCCACCGAGTAGCCGCGTTCCAGGTGCAGGTAGAGCGGGATGAGCTGGCCGAAGGTCACCTGGACGATGGAGCGGATGAAGACCAGGGCGTACAGGATGGCCAGCGGCTTCCAGAAGGGGCGCAGGGCCGTCCAGGCGCTATGAGATTCCACCTGAGCCTTTATGGTGGAAGCCTTTGGAAGCACAAGCATTAGCAGAACGCAGACCAGCAGGCCGGGAAGCGCCGCCCAGTACATTGAGCCCAGTCCCAGCCAGGCGGTGACGAGCGAGAAATAGGTGGGGCCACAGGCGAAGCCCAGGGTTCCCGAGCAGACGAAGATGGCCATCGCGCTGCCGCGGTTCTCCTCGATGCCGGCGGTGGCGCGCGAGGAGGCCTGAGGGTGGAAGGCGGCCACGCCCACGCCGCCCAGCGCGACCATCAGTAGCAGCCAGCCGTAGGAGGGCGCCAGGCCTAGCGAGGAGATGAACAGGCCGGCGATGGCGGGTCCCAGGGAGGCGAACAGGTTGGTGTGGATGCGGTCGGAGAGGTAGCCGTACAGCGGCTGCATGATCGAGGAAAAGCAGACCAGAACGCCGCCCAGGATGCCGGCATCGGTCAGGGTCAGCCGGTAACGTTCGACCAGCAGGGGCTGCAGGGCGCCCAGCGCGCCCGAATAGAGGTCCACGGCGAAATGCCCCGCGGAGAGCAGGATCAGCGTCAGCAGGCTGAAGCGGGCGACGCGTTCGCCGGGAGCGAGTTGGACCGTGGGGGTCAACCCTCAATTATAGCGGGCGCCGCCTGGCGGCTCGTCCATAATGGAGACGGATGCCCTTGCGACTGGCGTTCGTCACTTCGACGCCGCTGGACGTGGTGCGAGGCAGCGGCACGTTCCACGGGATTGCGACCCTGGCCCGGGCGCTCGAGGCCCTGGGCTGCGAGGTGCAACTCGTCACGCCGCGCCTGCGCTGGCCGGTATACACGCTCGAACGGCTGTGGTTTAACGAACGCCTGCGCTGGCGGGATTTCGGCGGCTTCGACGTTGTGGTGGGTTTCGACATGGACGGTTACCGCCTGGCGGGCGGATCCGGCGGTCTGCATGTCGCTTCGATCAAGGGCGTGATTGCCGACGAAATGCGGTTCGAGCGCGGGGCTACCCGGGCGAGCATGTGCATCCAGGCAGCCTGCGAGCGGCGGCACGTGCGGCGGGCCAGCCTGGTGATGACCACCAGCCACTACGCCGCCGGGCGCCTGCAAGAGCTGTACGGGCTCACGGAAAAGCCGCGGATCGTGCCCGAGGCAATCGACCTGGAGGGGTGGCGGGAGCGCTTCGCGCAGAACCCGGCGGCGCCCGATCCCGGCCAGTTCACGGTGCTGAGCGTCTGCCGGTTCTATCCTCGCAAGCGGCTGGAACTGCTGCTCGAAGCGGCCCAGCGGCTGCGCGGGCGCATTCCCGAGCTGCAGGTGCGGATCGTGGGCGGGGGGCCGGAAGCCGGGCGCTTGCGGCGCATCTGGCGGGAGAAGCGGCTGGAGAAGACGGTGCGCTGGCTGGGCGACGTCTCGCCGGACGTTCTGGCGCGGGCGTACCAACGCTGCGATGTGTTCGTGCTGCCAAGCGTCCAGGAGGGGTTCGGGATCGTGTTCCTGGAGGCGATGGCGGCTGGGAAACCGATCGTGGCGGCGCGGGCCGGGGCGGCGCCGGAGGTGGTCGCGCAAGGGCTGTTGGCCAAGCCTGAGAATGCGGAATCGCTCGCCCGCGCCATCGCGAGATTGCACCAGGACCGAGCGCTTCGCGACTCGCTCGCGGAGCGCGGATGGCGCGCGGTCGAGCAGTTCGATGCGCCCAAGGTGGCCCAGGCGTTCCTGGGCGAGTTGAGCGCTTATGAACCGGATAGAAAGTTCCGATTGGACGCGGGGCCGGATGCGCCGTAACCTCAGATGTATGGACCCAGCCAGAAACGCGGCAATGGAGCCGGATCATATTGCCGCGCTGCACCGCACCAGTCGTATCGTAAGTTCCAGCATGACGTTACGGGAAATGCTCCAGGAACTGGTGGACCTGGTGGTGGAGGCCACCGGCTGCGATGCCTGTCTGGCCTATCTGCCGGATCCGGCGACCGGGGACGTGGTGCTGGAGGCGTCGCAATTGCCGCACACGGCCGAGATCGGCGCGCTACGTATCAAGAAAGGCGAGGGCGTGACGGGCTGGGTGGCGGAGCACAAATCGGCGGTGGCGCTGGGCAAGAAGGCCTACGACGACCCGCGCTTCAAGAAGTTTCCGACCCTGGAGGAGGATACGTACGAGGCGCTGCTGTCGGCGCCTTTGGTGGCCGGTGGCGAGGTGATTGGGGTGCTCAACGTCCACCACAAGGAACCGCACCCGCACACGCCGGAGGAGATCGGGCTGCTGACCTTTCTGGGCGAGCAGATGGGAGGCGCCATCGTTCGCTCGCGCCTGGCGCAGGAGAACGTGCGCTTGCAGCAGGAGACCGAGGAGATGAAGCGCCGACTCGAGGATCGCACGCTGGTCGAGCGGGCCAAGGGGATTCTGCAACAGAGATACCGGCTCAGCGAACAGGACGCCTACTTGCGCCTGCGCAACGAGAGCCGCCGGCTGCGCCGCCCGATGCGCGAACTGGCCGAGGCCGTTCTCCTGGCCGAGGGGCTGGACCCGGAGTCGGCCCCCGAAAAGCGGGAGGAGTAGGCCGCGGGCAGGGCCCTACTTCGCCGCTGCCGGCGCCACCACGTAGACGTATTCGAGCTCCTGCTGGCCGGTGTTCTGGACGTTGTGGCGGGTGGCAGGGGGGATGTACAGGAAGTGCGGCGCGGCGAAGCTGCGCGCGGGGTGGCCGTCGAGCAGGGCCGTGCCTTCGCCCCGGAGTATGACGAGGGACTCCTCGTTCCGACCGGTGGAGTGCCAGCCTACGGACTGGCCGGGCTTGAGGCGGACGAAGCCGCTGCGCATCCCGGCGGTCTGCGGCGCCCCTCGCAGCAGGGCGCAGTCGCCGCTTTCGCACTGAAGGGGAATGGCCAAGGGCTGGGGCGAGGGCGCCTGGCAGGCGAGAGGCGCGAGAACGGCGAGGAGCAGGGCCGAGGTTCTGAGGAGCATGCATGGCAGTGTAGCACGAACAGAAAAAAGGTGTTACCATCGACTCTTGCCAGTTGCACGGACGCGACGCCGCGCCTGAGCCGCCGGCGGGTTCACCCTGAAGTTCCGACCTTCAGTAATGGAACCGGTAGCGCACCTGCACGTAAATCTCTCGCGGATTGTTCCAGTGGAAGCCGCCGAAGGTGAGGCTGTTGTCATACTCCACGCGGTGGTTGGTGACGTTCAGCGCGTTCAGCGAGACCGAGACTCCTTCGCCTAAGGTCTTGCCCATGGCGAAATCGAACGTGGTGTGCGCGGGCAGGTAGTCGCCAGGATAAGGCTGGCCGGGGAACCCATTGCTGAAACCCGAGCCGTAGTAGACGTTGGTGGAGGCGTACGAGTGCCCGGGGAGGCTCACGTCGCCGCCTACATTGAGCGTGTTGCGTTGGTCGTGATCGAGCGGGCCGAGTTGGAACGGGTCGGGCGGGGCGACGCCGACGGGAACGGTAAGGCCGCCGGTGATGATGTTGCTGCCCAAGGCGATCTGGTTGGAATAAGCAAGGTGAAGTTGCCCGCGATGGGCCAAGCGCGGAGAACGCAGCGTGACCTCCCAGGCGCGAATCAACGCTTTAGAAACGGTTAGCGGGAAAAAGATGCTGGAGGCGCCGATATTATTGTGGTCGAGGAAGTTCGTGACGTCGGTCCTGAAAGTGTCGGCATCGAGCACCCAGCCGCGGTACGGGATGCTGACGCCGAACTGACGTTCCCGGTCGCGCTCGCCGGGCAGGGAGATATATCCCAGGCCTTGTAGGCCGGTGTAATCGATGAGCGCCGGCCCGGAGACGGTCTCGATGGGCGGGGCTTGATAGTAGTATCCATAGAACGCGCGGAACGTCCAATGGATGCGCGGCACGGTGAAGGTTCCCCCGAAACGCGGGCTGATGGCGGACTCGTTAATTGGCGGCGCGGCCGCGGTGGACGGAATGTTACCTTCCGAGAATCGCGTCGGGCGCATGCCGGCGGAGAGCGTCAGCCAGGAAAACGGCTTGAACTTGTCGTCGATGTAGAAGGCTTCGAGGTTGGCGGTAGGGCTCTCGGAATCGATGAAGGACGGGGTGCCGCTGCCATCGTTGAAAATGGCGCCAAAAAGCTGGCTATCGCTCTGGTGGAAGCCGAGGAAGCCAACCTGGAGGTCGTTTCTCTTGTAGTTGGCGGCTAAGGCGGCCTGGCCTCCCACGTAAGTCGACCCGCGATGCTCCGTAGTCGCGACGGGAGTGTCGGTGGGCCGACTGTCATAGTTTCCCCGGTTGTAGTGGTAGAAGGGCGAAACCGTCAGCATGAGATGCGAATTGAACGTGTGGACCCAGGTGAACAGCACGCCGGCATCGGTTTCGCGCTGGCCGTCGCGCATGCCGATGCTAGGGTATTGCGGGCTGAATCCATTGCCCGCAATCGATCCATTCTCGAGGTCGTTGGGATGGGGATCGTAAGGCACCTGAAAGTAGTCGCGGCGGAGCGAGGTCATCAGCCGAAACTGGTTGGAGGGATCGAGGTTGAAAATGAACGAGCCGAAACCGCCAACGCCGTTGACCGCATCGTGGACCACCTGCGGAACCGGCGTCTGGAGACCGAGATTGCTGCGGTTGCCGTTGACGCTGGCGTAGTAGGCGAAGCGTTCGGTGTGGCTGCCGAAGCTGAGGGAATCGTTGGTTTGGTAGAAGTTGCCGCCGCTCAGGACGAGCTCGGCCTGGTTGTTGCTCTCGAAACCGGTGCGGGGAACGACATTGAAGACGCCATAGGTTCGGTCGCCAAACTCGGCGCCATAGCTGCCGCGATTGACTTCGACATACTCCAGGTCGTTGGGATCGAATTGCGGGCCGACGTTCTGTGCGACGGCGGTGTTGACGACGGGAATGCCGTCCAGGAGCCAGGTGGTCTGGTGGCCGCCGCGGATGTGAAGCATGTCGTGGGTGACGTAGGATCCTGGAACATAGTCCGTAATCATCGCCAGGCTGTTGGACCGGTCGGCGCCGGGAGTGCGCTGGATGTCGAGTTTGTCCACGATCGTGATGGGAGCGGCGGTGTCGGTGGGAACAACTGCGGACGAGTCGGTAACGGTGACTACCTCGTGCGCGGAGGCAACCTGCAACTGAAAGTGGGCGACCGGCACGGTGCCCGAGATCACCGTGACATCCTGCACAGTCTGCGCGAAGCCTTCGCTGGCTACGGTCACCGCATAATCGCCCAGGGACACGGCGTTGAACTGGAACTCGCCGTTGGCGTCGGTGGCGGCGGTCTTCCCCCAGTCCGACGTCTTTGCTTTGAGCGTCACGGTAGCGCCCTGAATGGGACGGTGCTGGGGGTCATGCACGACACCACGAATGGCCCCGTAGACGTTGGCGAAGACGGCGACGCCGGCCAAGAGCAGAGCCGCAATCATGAGGGTAGTCTTGTGGTTCATTTTCTCTCCTTGGAAGTGGCTTGGTCAGGGCCGTTTCTTATCTCGGAGCCCACCCCGCCGGCCCCATTCGTTTTCTAGCCTTTACTTAATGTGACACAGCCTGATGGTTTTGGGCTTCTGAATCCAGTGCGGCGAATTGTCGCACCTTGACCGGCAGGAGGGCGCGCACTACACTGAGATGACCCCGACCTCCGCTACGGGCTCCTGCCGGGGCGGGGCAGAGTAGAAGGAGGCATCGTGCAAAGACGAGAGCTGCTGGCCAGTTTGGGCGTTGTCGCTGCCGTGACGGCCGTTCCAAATTCGGCGGCCCAGTCCCCACACCAACATTCACATGGGACCGCAGCCTTTCAGACGCTGGCCGACAAGGCCGGCGATTGCGTGAGCAAGGGCGAGGTATGCCTGACCCACTGCTATGAGTTGCTCGCGCAAGGCGACAAATCCATGGCTTCCTGCGCCAAGAGCGTCCGGGAGATGCTGGCGCTCTGCAACGCTCTGCGTTCGATCGCGTCGCAGGAGGCCCCCACCCTTCCCAAGCTGGCCGCCATCGCGCAGGATGCCTGCACTCGCTGCGAGGCCGAGTGCCGGAAGCACGAAGAGATGCATGCAGCGTGCAAGGCGTGCGCGGAGGCCTGCGCCGCTTGTGCCGCGGAGTGCAAGAGGGTCGCGGCGTAACTACTGGCGCGGTAAAATGCCGCACGGCGGCGGACCACTCGGGAGTGGTGTTCGTGCTAGCCTGTGTGGTTGCGGGTGAAGTTAAAAGGAGAAAGACATGAAAGCTCTGGTTCGTTTCTTCGCGATCGCGGGATTGGTGGCCGCCTTGGCGTGCCTGGCGTCCGCCGCCCAAGTGCAGGGAATCCTGCTGGACCGCATGTGTTCCGTCAAAATCGTGGCGGCCAACGATCAGAAAGCGGCGCAGAATCACACGCGCGATTGCGCCCTGATGGAGGACTGCGTCAAAGCCGGATACGGCGTGTTCACGGCCGACGGTAAGTTCATTACTTTCGATGCCGCCGGCAACCAGAAAGCCCAACAGGTGCTGAAGGCCTCCAAGAAGAAGGACAATATCCGGGTGCAAGTGACGGGAGAGCAATCCGGCGACTCGATCGCGGTAGCCGCGGTCAAGATCCTGTAGGCGCCGCCGCCGGCTCGGCAGCCCCCGACTGAGGCCGGGCTTGCGGGGGTGCACGACATGGAAGTGGGGTCAGGATTTCATCCTGCCGCCGGGCTTCGGCCCGGCGTTTCGCGACGGGACGAAAAACGCCGGCTAAAAAGCCGGCGGCAGGATGAAATCCTGGCCCCACATCGGATTCCACCGGC
>PMEV01000108.1:4685-7178 GCA_003154855.1 Bryobacterales bacterium | reverse complement strand
CGGCCAAGCTGGTGGACGTGTTCCCGGATGGCCGCGCCATCAACCTGACCGACGGCATCCTGCGGCTGCGCTACCGCGAATCGCTCGAGAGGCCCGTGCTGGCCCGACCGGGGCAGGTCTACGCCATCGCCATCGACGCCGGGGTGACCAGCAACGAGTTCGGCAAGGGCCACCGCATCCGGCTGGAGGTGTCCAGCAGCAACTTCCCCCGCTTCGACCGCAACCCCAACACCGGCCGGCCGGTGGCGGACGAGAAGGAGCTGCGCCGGGCGAGCCAAACGGTGTTCCACGACCGCCTGCGGGCCTCCCATGTGGTGCTGCCGGTGGTGGGGGCTCCTGGTAGTGTTCCAAAGGTGCGTTGAACCGCCCAATGGTCAGTAGGCAAGCGAAAACAGACCGCCCATACCGTCGTACATCAGCAGGCAACTCCGCAAGATGTCTCTCCCGATGAGCGCATGAATGCCCTGAGCTGCCAACAACTCCGAAGCCACTGCTGGGACGGTGTGATGGATCAACGGCGGTTGATTGGCGGTCGCGTAGATCGTCAAACTGACGTCATAGGTGTCGGCGACTACGGGCTGTTGCCCAGTGGTCGGACTGTTCACTAAGGTGGTTCCCGTAGGGGTGAGACCAAGTTGCGAAAGTACGGACGGATCGATGCACGTAGCGCTCGCCCCCGTATCCACGAGGCCCTGAATCTGTACGGGTTTGGGTACCGCTCGCTTCGCAGCAACCAGAGCGCTACGTCGCGCTAGACTAACGCCGATCAGCGCAACAACGATCAGGTCCCCCGATGGGGCTACTTGGCGGGTGAAATATGGCACGGAATCAGCCGCGATATGAAGTGAACCTGCTCCGTTGACTGAACCTGTCTCACCAGGAACGGCTCCAGGCTGAACTTCGCGTAGCCCTCTTTGATCGCATCCTCGTACGTGCCAAACACGTCGACGAGGTCGTTACCCTTGATAAGAGCGAACTTTCCTTCGTTCCCATCGGCGATCAGTTCGGGAAGCTTCGACTTGTACGTTGCGCGCTCGGTCTCGAGTGCCATTGAGGATTCGGGTCTCCCCGGCCCCGGCTTCTTATCGGAAGAAGGCCACTCCCCCTTTAGGAGAAGGGAAGTTCCGTATAAACAATACTATCAGATGTCGCCCTGCAGCCTGCAAGGTATTGAACCGTATAGGAATAATACCCCTTGACATCGTTCTTTGCTCCTTTAGGACCCTGGAACAGGGAGACCCCCTTGCAAGGGTAGTGCCTTCCTCGGACAGAATGTCTCCCCTTTTGTGTCCGTCGCGGCGGAGGCCTTCTCGCGGCGCCCCTAATCTGCGATAATAGACTTCGCCCACCTGATCGGGCGCGGTAGCCAAGTGGTAAGGCAGAGGTCTGCAAAACCTCTATGCGCCGGTTCGACTCCGGCCCGCGCCTCCAAACTTCTTCTTTGACTGTCTCTGTGGTCTCTGGGCCTCCGTGGTGAAGGATCCATTCTGGTAGGCCGACTATGGTAAAGTGTACAGTGAGTACACAATATGGAGACCCTCAAAATCGGCATGCGCGAGTTCCGCGAGAACCTTGCGGGCTACCTCGAATCGGGTACCGCACTCGCCATCACACGGCATGGCGAGACGCTGGGCTATTACGTTCCAGCACAGAAGCGCAACCGGAAGGCGGAACTCGAAGGTATGCGCGCCGCCGCCAAGGACCTGGATGCGATGATCGCAACCTGGGGCGCTAGCGAGGACGAGCTGATGGAGGAGTACAAGGAGATCCGGCGAACCGCCCGCGAGAAGAAGAGCCGGAATGCCAAATAGAGCCCTGGTTGTCGATGCCAACATCCTGGTAAGGGCGGTCCTCGGCAAGCGTGTGCGCGAGGTGATGGAGGCGCACGCGGAAAACGTGTCGTTCTTCGTTCCGGAAGCTGCATACGGCGAAGCCGAAGAACACATCGCCGCGCTGGTCGTCAAACGCGGCGGCGATGCGGACAAAGCCCTCGCCCTGCTGCGCTCGTTGGGCCGCCTGCTGGAGCGGGTCGGGGACGAGGTGTACGGCGACTTCGAAGCCGAGGCTCGAGAGCGGCTGGAGATGCGGGACCAGGACGACTGGCCGATCCTGGCCACTGCCTTGGCTCTGGGGTGCCCGATCTGGACCGAAGACAGCGATTTCTTCGGATGCGGCGTGGCAACCTGGACGTCCAACCGTGTCCAGGTGTTCCTGCGAGAGGCGGGGCTGCGGGAAGGCGAAGCCGAATAGTCTTCCGTGAAGATTCGTTCGCGTCCTCTCTTTCTTCCTTGTGTCCAATTTGCGTCCGTGTGTCCGGGATTGTGGGCCAAAATCCGTTCTTGGCGCTCCTGCCATTCTGAAGAATCGGCTCGGACCGTCCTGCCGGTGTTGCGCAATGTCCAAAGCGAGACGCCGCTGCTACGCCGAGCGCCGGATGGGAACGAATCGGATCTGGACGCGCTGATTCAACGCGCCTCCGATCCTGCGCAGCAT
>PMEV01000108.1:0-4658 GCA_003154855.1 Bryobacterales bacterium | reverse complement strand
GAAGAACCGGCGGTGAAGGAGTTCCACTGCGTCACTGGTTGGTTTGGTCGTCTTCGCCATGTCACGCCTCGTCTGATCTCAGGAAACACTTGTCCCGGACCTTTGCGGGCAGTCCGTCGAACGGCGCCGGGAATGGTCACGATCCGGCCTTTTCCCGGTAACGGACGGCTGGGAGCGGCATTTGTTGGAGCGGGAGAGGATACCCGGCGCGCGCGGGACTAGCCGAACAGATAGACAACCTTGACCAGCGAGGACCGGTGAATGGCCTTGTTCGGCTTCTCGGTCGTGACGAACTCGTCCGCGCGGGATAGGTGGGCGGCCGCCAAATGGAGGGCGTCCATCGCTCCGAGACCGGCTTTGGCCGCTTCCGTTTGCGCCGCAAGTTCAATCTTGTCCACATCCCGGAACCACACTGCGTTCTTGAAGTACTTGTCGTAGAACGACCGTTCCAGCCGCTTCTTAAAGAAGATCGCCTTCGGAACGACCTCCAGGTGGACGAATGGGCTGGTAAGGAAAACACGATTGGGGTCGTCGAGAAACTTCAGTGCGCGCTCCCCGTCCGGAGCCAGCGATCGAGCGGCGGCGATCAATACGCCAGAGTCGAGAAATGTCCGAATCATCGGGCGCTCAGAAGTTCCCGGCCCGGCGATCCTCTACTTCGCGCTCGAGCTCCCGGCGGGTGAGCATCTTCTCACCCGATGCATCGATCTTCTCCCTGATCCGGCGAAGTTCCCTGCCCAGTTTCGACACAGCCGGCTTGGCCTTGTGTCGGTTCTTCCGGGCGGCTCCGTCGGTGGCGCTTGCCATGACTTTATTCTAACCCACAGCGCTCCCCACGGCCGATAACAATAAGCTGGAGCTGGTCGTCGAGGTGGATGTCAACAAGGCAGGCGCTTCGATCAAGAGCGGCAACACCAGTCTGTCCAGGATGGAGCAGGCGGCGGGGAAGGCTGCCCGCAGTGCGACTGTGGGGATCGACGGCATGACCGCCAGTATGGTCAATGGCGCTGCCGCCGACAACCTACTCGCGGACTTAATCAAGAGGGCGCTCACAGAGGCTCCTCTTGCATGTCGCCGAGGGGAGGACTGGGTTTATACTTGTTGGGGGATGCCCGAATTGCCATGCACCCGTCGATCCTGAAGCGACTGGCACAACTCGAAGCGCTGTGTACGCGTTTCCACGTGCGGAGGCTTGCCCTGTTCGGTTCGGCTGCCAAGCCGGATGCACGGTCGGAGCCAAGGGATTTCGATCTCCTGGTTGAGTTCGAGGTCACGACGCCGGCCGAGCATGCCAACAGGTACTTCGGGCTTTTGGAGGAATTGGAGAATCTCTTGCAGGCTCCTGTGGATCTGGTCGAGTCTGGCGCGATCCGCAATCCTTTCTTCCGGCGGGCGGTGGAAACCACCCAGGTCACCCTGTATGCTGCCGCTTGAGGTGCGCAAGTTCCTCTACGACATCTCCCAAGCCTGCCAGATGCTCGATGGGTTCGTCACCGGGAAGACGTACGCGAACTACCGTACAGATCCGCTGCTGCGCTCGGCGGTAGAACGTCAGTTTGAAGTCATCGGAGAAGCGCTGCGCAGAGCCGTTGAGCTCCAACCCGGCGTGGCTGAGAGGATCACGCACACCCGTCGCATCATCGCTTTCCGCAATCGTCTGATTCACGCCTACGCCACCGTGTCGGATGAGGTGGTTTGGGGGGTGCTCGAAGGGGATCTCCCGCGGCTGACGCGGGAAGTGCGCGAGCTCCTAGAGGAGCCCGAGGCTCCGCCGCCCGGCTAGAGCGCCCGGTTGGGGACCAGGAGGCCGGTGGTTCGAATCCGCTCGAACCCTCCAGCCGGCGTTGCACAAAAAGCTGAGCGCCCCCTAATCCCAATGCCTCTATCGGCCGATACGTTCCGCAGATGCCACACACGCATGCGAATCCAACTGTGTTGATCGTTACTCCCTTCCAGGAAGACCACGAGGTCCTCCGCCGCATCCTCGACGCATCCACGGAATGCCACTGGCGCGTTCGGTTCGCCCCCACCTGCCAGGAAGCCTGGCTGGCCCTCCACCAGGAACAGGTGGACGCGGTCATCGCGGAATGCGACTTCCCGGATGGGCTGAGCTGGAAGGAACTCCTCGAAGAGCTCCAGAACATGGGCGGTTTCCAGCCCCTCATCGTGGCCTCGCGGGTGGCCGACGAGCGCCTGTGGGCGGAGGTCCTGAACCACGGCGTTTACGACCTGCTGATCAAACCCTTTGACAGGGAGGAAACGCTGCGTGTGCTGGCCATGGCCATGCGTCAGGCCGAGCACGCCCGCTCCGCCTGGGAGAGCCGCGCCAAGCCCGATCACGCCCTCTCCGGCACCCTCGCCTAACCGCCGTTTCCGCCAACTTCGAACTCGCCTGCAGCCAGGCGGCGCACGAACTCCGCGTCGCCTTCCAGAAAGTCGTAGTGCGGCAACCGCTCGCGCGCCTCCCAGCGGATGGCGTTGAATTCGAGGTTCTGTGGCTCTCCCGAGTACCGCCTCACGCGCAGGAAAATGAGCAGAAACGGCGCACTGGCGGGGTAGGAGTACTCGTAGCGGGCCATCTCCCGGCCGATTTCGGCGTGGATGCCCAGTTCCTCGTCGAGTTCGCGGGCGAGCGCCTGGTGCGCCGTTTCTCCCTCCTCCACTTTGCCGCCCGGGAACTCCCACTTCAGCGCATGGCGCGAACCCGCCCGCCGCTGGCAAACCAGAATCCGCCCCTCGCGCTCGATCACGCCCGCCACCACCATCTTCAACTCGTTGCCCACGAGCTAAAGGATAACCCACCCCGGGCTGCGATAATCGAGGGATGAAGCCCCTGCTCGTTCTGGCCCTCCTGCTGGCGGCTCCCAGCGATCTCGATATGCGGTTGGCTCGCTGGCGCACCGTCGAGATGCCGTATCAGGCCGCCGGCCTCTCTACCAACGACCGGCAGACGATCGCCAAGCTGGTCGAAGCCTGCCAGTACCTGGACCAGATTTTCTGGCGCCAGAGCGATCCGCAGGCCGTGCAGCTTTACCGGTCTACCAACCAGCCCGCGCTCCGCCGACTGCTCATGATCCATGGCGGCCGTTTCGACCTGCTGGATGGCAACCGCCCGTTCACCGGCACGGAGTCCGCTCCGCCCGGCCGCGGCTTCTACCCCAGCGACCTCACCGCCGCCGAGATCGAGCGCTACGTCAAAGAACATCCTTCCAAGAAGGAAGAGATCTACAGCCCCTATACGGTGGTGCGCCGCCGTGGCAGCGAACTCGACGGCATTCCCTATCGCCAGGAGTACCGCGCCTTCCTCGCTCCCGCCGCCCTGGCGCTTCGGCAAGCCGCCGCCCTCAGCGCCGACCCGCAGTTCGCGAACTTCCTCCGCCTCCGCTCGGCCGCGCTGCTCAGCGACGACTACTACGCCAGCGATCTGGCGTGGCTGGAGTTGAAGGACCCGCGGATCGACGTCATTCTCGCGCCCTACGAGAGCTATCTCGACGACCTCCTGGGCGTCAAGACCAGCTACGGCGCGGCCGTTCTGATCCGCGATGACGCCGAGAGCCGCCGCCTGGCCGTCTGGGAGCGCTACATTCCCGACCTTCAGGATGCGCTGCCGCTCGCCGCCGAGGATCGCCCCTCCAAGCGCGGCCTGGCGAGTCCCATGGAGGTGGTCGATTCGCCGTTCCGCTCGGGCGACCTGCGCCACGGCTACCAGGCCGTCGCCGACAACCTGCCTAACGATCCACGGATTCACGAGCGCAAAGGTTCCAAGAAAATCTTCTTCAAGAACTTCCTGGAGGCGCGGGTGAACTTCGTCATTCTCCCCATCGCCCGCCGTTTGATGCGGCCGCAGGATGCCGCGCTCGCCACGGCCGAGGGCTACCTGGATGAATCCGTAATGCACGAGATCGCGCACGGACTGGGCCCCGCCTACGCCCGCCGCAACGGAGAGCGGGTGGATATCCGCGAGGCCATCGGGCCGCTCTATTCGGGCCTCGAGGAGGCGAAGGCAGACACGGTCGGCCTGTTCGCGCTCGAACGGCTGGCCCAGCGCGGCGCTGTTTCTCCAGCCGGCCTGCGCGAGGGCTACGCCTCCCACGTGGCCGACCTGTTGCGCGCCCTGCGCTTTGGAACCGCCGAGGCGCACAGCGTCTCCGAGCTGATGCAGTTCAACTACCTGCTCAGCCGCCACGCCATTGTCAGCGAGGCCGGCCGCTACGGTGTGGATTACCAGCGCATGCCCGCCGCCCTGGCCGCTCTGTCTAAGGAACTGCTCGAGATCGAAGCCACCGGCGACTCCGCGCGCGCCCAGCGCTGGTTCCACCAATACAGCGCCGTCCCGCCGGCGCTCGAACAGGCGCTCCACTCCATCGACGACATCCCCGTGGACCTCGATCCGGTCTTCTCGTTCCCCGATAAGGTGGAGTGAGGGTGCGGAGTTACTCGGCCCCCCTGGAGTTTGTACATTTGTGGGGCAGGCCCATGGCCTGCGGCGGCCTCTCAGTCCGCTCCCAAACCCTGAAGAATCGCGGAGTGCCGGTCGCACGATCCAAACGGGAAGCCGAAAAGACGCCGGCTCCCGCATCTCGAGGTCGTCGGCCAGCCCCTGTTCGTCACCTTCCGCTGGCACGACAGTCTTCCGGCACAGCGCCCCTTTCCGGCCT
>PMEV01000384.1 GCA_003154855.1 Bryobacterales bacterium | reverse complement strand
CGCGGGTTGTACTCGGCTAACCGCTCCTCGATGAACTCGGCCAGTTGCTCGTAGAACAGGCTCTGGATGACCTCGCGCTTAAAGAACTGCATGCTGGAGACCTTGGCCACGGTCTGGGCAAACTGAAGGATGGCGGGGTAGAGGCGGTCGGGCTCCGCNNATGCGCAGCTTGTTCTCGGTGTCGAGATCGTAACTGTAGGTGAGGCGCATCAGGGTCATGCCGTGGTCGCCGACGCGGAACTTCCCCGCGCCGTTGGCGGGCTCGTCCAGGAAAATGTCCACCATGTCGCCGTCTTCGTGGAACAAGGGGGCGAGGACCTGGAGCACGCCTGGACGGCGCTCGCGGAAGGCCACATGACCGTTGAACTGCTGCCTCAGCGACTNNGCGAAATGCACGGCCGCGTCCGTGATCTTCACCGTCCTTAAGAAATACTGTAGCGCCTCTTCTTAGGACGCGAATTCCTTGTTGACGGCGGCTGACTTCTCGGGGCGCGAGCCGAGCTCGATCATCTCCGCGCTGGCACGGTGAACGTGGAAGTCCCAGTGGGGATGGGCGGGATCGAACGAGTCGTTGAAGGCGCCGTGCGGCCCGTTGCAGCGCAGCAAGGGGACTTCGCCCGTGCCGTCCTTGGGGAGGAACNNTTCTCGGGGAGATCCTCGCTGCGCCGCATGAAGGCGCGGAACTCCAGCTTGCCGTCGGGAGATTTCAGCCGCATGTCATTGCGGAAGTGGCCGCGGTCCAGTTTGTCCTCGCGTTTCGGGGCATCCGAGACGAGCTTGGCGCAGGCGATCAGGTCGTCGATTTCCGGCTGGGTGTAAAGGCGCGGGGACGGTGGCATCTCGGAGTTATCCTGGCAGCGCACGGCGGTGCAGCGGTCACACCGATCACGGCCTCCCGAATAAGCAGTTATACATGTTGCGGCAGCGCGCCGCAAGTCTTGGGGGAGCGGGACGGGCGANNTCCTGCGACGCGGAGCTTTGGGACATTCAGTTCGAGGCCGATGTGGCGGCGGGAAGGCTGGAACAATTGGCGGAGCGGGCGCGGCGGGATCACCAAGCTGGGCTGTCCAGCAAGCTGTGATTACGCCGGGCCGAAGCCCGNNAGGCCGGAAGGCCTGACCCCACCACTTCTTTGCCTTACCAGGGCAGAGGCTGGCCGAGGTGGACGAAGGCGCCGTTGGGGACCTCCGGCGCAAGCGCCAAGGCGACCGGGGTCTTCGCGCCGTCTTCAATCTCCATGGGCGCGGCCTGGCCGCCCAGGGCGGTCTTCACCCAACCGGGATGCGCGCTGTTGACCCGGATGGGTGTATCCTTCAGCGCCGCCGCGAGGTGGACCGTGAATGCGTTCAGCGCGGTCTTGGAGGCGTTGTACGCCAGATTCTTGGCCGCGGCGATCGGCGAAGCCGGGTCGGCGTGCAGCGTCAGCGAGCCCAGAATCGACGACAGATTCACGATCCGGCCGGCGGGACTGCGCCGCAACAGCGGCAGCAGCGCCTGGGTAAGCTCAATCACGGCGAAGAAGTTCGTGTCGAAGGTGCGGCGCAACTCGGCCTGGGTGACGGTCGCCGAATTGTTCCCGCCAAACTGCGCCTCGGCGAATATTCCGGCGTTGTTGACCAGAATATCCAGCCGGCCATAGCGCTCTTCGAGGAAGCGCGCGGCGGCTTGGATGTCGGCGCTGGAGGTCACGTCCAGCTTCAGCGCAACCACGTCGAGGCCCTTTGCGCGCAGCGAGCCGGCGGCCTGGACGGCCTTGGATTCGTCGCGTGCGGCCAGGACCACCGTCACGCCCTGCTGGGCCAGTTGTTCGACCGTTTCCAGGCCAATGCCACGGTTGGCGCCAGTGACCAGCGCAATTCGTTTTGTGGAAGCGCTCATGCCAATGCCCCCCTATTCCCTAATTCTCAGCATAGCAATCCTGGCTGCTCGATACGCTTCAGGTGGCGGAGGGGCGCTGGAGGAGGTCGTCGATCTGGCGGCTGAGGTAGGCGGAGGGTGTCATGGGCCTGGGGGAGGACATATAGGGGCGAATCACGGGGCTTTCCTACGAGGAACTGCGGGCGTTGCGCGATCGCGAAGCTGGGCTGTCCAGCGGACTTTGACCCAGTGCGCCGCGCTTGAGTTATGGGAACGACGCCGGGCCGAAGCCCGGCNNTGAAAAGCTGGACGTTGGGACCGGGGCTCACGATCGTGACGTCATTTCCGTTATCGACAAAGACGGAACTCACGCCGCCAAAGAGCGCCGGACCGTAGGGCCCCTGCGTTTGAAACGCCGAGACATCGATGTTGCTGTTGAGCACGTTGTTGTAGTCGGGAGCCAAGCCCAGACCGAACGCATTCAAGAAAGGATTCCAGGCCGCGGCCTCATCGGATGCGTTACTCCAAGCGCCGGTTCCCGCTTCCAGGAAGACGTTCCCGCCGCCGTTCACATAGTTCGTGAGCAGCGCATTGTCCACCACTTCCCCGCCCACAAACACGGCGGCATACCCCGACAGGCTCGCCGGAACCGTCGTGGTTTGCGTGACCCCATAGCCGTCGCCGGTCAACAGAGTGTTCAAGGCGGACCCGGCCAGTCCGAAGTTGCCGGTCAGGATCAGAATACTGCCGGAGCCTCCGGTGAGCCATTGAGCGATGTTAGAGGCGAACTGCGCGTCGCTGTCGCTCGCAAGACAGCAGTTGCCGAACATCCACTCGTCGTTGGAAACCATAATGCTGCCGGCCCAAAGCGGCGGCGTCAGGGTCGAAAGAACCGTGAGGAGCAGCAGGAGAGTTGCGCATTTCGCAAGAGCGTTCATCGTTTCCCTTTCCAGTCAGGAGTCACACCCCGAGTTACTCGCGTAGCGACGCGAACACCTGAAGAATAGCCGAAAGCCGCCCCCCATGTCAACACGATTGGTCGTCCCAGCAGAAAAGGGATAGCGCCGCGGTGGGCTCGGTCAAGGCCGCGCCTGGGTTCGGGCGATGATGTCACGGTCCTGGGGCGTTTGGCCCGGCCTTGCCAGCGGATTTCCGGCAGGCGGCGGCGAGTTTCCTGGACAGGAGCCGGGCCACGTCGCGCGACTCCTTTTCTTCCGGCCGTTCAAGTCTGGTTATGACTTTGGCTTTCCAGAGCAGTGCCCCGGTGGTTGGGAGGGTGAGCTTGAACAGGTAGTAGTCATCGGGCTTGTGGTCCCAGTCCCATTGGTCTCCGTCCACCGTGATTGTGAATTCGGGATCTGCCGAGAGGATGGCGTCCGCCTCGGACGGCTGGTCCACGATCTGGAATCCAGCGGTTTGAAGCTCAGTTCTCAGGTTCTGCCGGAGGAGCTTAGTCCAGTCGCGATTGTCGCCCAGCGCGCCAATGTGGATTCTTCTGACCTGGTGAAGGAAAGATGGTTCGGCTGGGGCTGCAGCGGGCTCCTGCGGAGAAGCATGGAGGCACAGCAGCGCGGCGAGCAGCGCGGGGCTCATGGTCGGATTATGACATCCGATTGCGTGGGGCGCTGGGCAGGCCGGCTGGAAAGCCGGCTGCAGGCTGAAAAGCCTGCCCCACAAGAGGAAGCAACACATTCTGCATGGCACACAAATGGAAGCCGAACCGGGCTCAGCTCCACTCCAGCGTGACGACGGAATCCGCGGGCAGCGCGACCTCGGCCATTCGCCCCGCCAGATCGAGGCGCACCTTCCTGGCCGGCCCGGCATTGGTCAGCACGGCGACGGTCGAGCCGTCCGGATTGGCGAAGGCCGCGTGCGAGAGGTTTTCGATGGCGCCCTCGGAACCGATGCGGCGCGCACCCCGGCGGATGGCGCGCGAGTAGTGGGCGAAGGCCCAGTATTGCCCGCTGCGCGCGATCTCCCCGGTTTCCGAATGAACGGCGACCAGGCCGCCGCAGGAGAACGGCCCGATGTTCGGCCGGCCTTTCTCGTCGAGCGCCAGGTTCCAGCCCACGATGCACCGCGCCCAGTTGCGCAGGATGCCGGTGAAGGTGGCGGACCACTTTGTCCAATCGGTCAGGTAGGCGGGATCGCTGTATTCCGGGCCGCCCTCGGTCCAGTAGGAGTGCTTGTCGGGATGCGCCTCGTGCACACGGGTCATGGCGCTGGGATCCCCGCCGTAGCCGTGCCACGCCACTCCATCCACGAAGGGGCCGACTCCGGGCGCGTCGAGCGTGCAGAGGGCGCGTCCCCACAGGTTGTAGTTGTGGTCCAGGATCCAGATTTTGGCGGCGAGTCCGCTCCGGGCGAGCTCAGGCCCCAGGTGGCGGGCGATGAACTCGATCTCGTACTCCTGGCCCCACAGGCAGGCCGGCATCCTGCCGTCCTGGTCGGTGTCCACCTCGTTCTGCGAAGTGATGGCGTCGATGGCCACGCCCTCCGACTGGTAGGCCTGGAGGAACTTCGCCAGGTACCGGGCGTACACCGCGAAGGACGACTTGCGCATCGACCCGCCCAACATCGAGCCGCCGGCCTTCATCCAGCCGGGCGGGCTCCAGGGCGAGCCGAACAGAAACAGGCCGGGGTTTACCTGGCGGCCCAAACGCAGCATGGGGAGGATGTAGTCGCGGTCGTGGGCGATCGAGAAGCGCCGCAAATCGGGGTCGGCCTCGCCGTCGTCGAAGCTGTAGAGCCTGGTCGAATAGTCGCTCGCTCCGATGCAGGTTCGGCACACGCCGAGGCCCATCTCCGAGGGATGGAAAAGCTCGTGGAAGAGCCGCTCGCGCGCGGC
>PMEV01000307.1 GCA_003154855.1 Bryobacterales bacterium | reverse complement strand
GACGCAGGCTGAGATCGGCCTTGTAGTGGCTAAGCAACTCCCTCGCTTGCTCGCGCTGCGGCGGCGTTAGGCGCCAGCGATCGGCAGGGGGGCGCCGCAGGTCGACGGTCACCACTTGAAAATTGTCAGACGGCGGTTCCATCCTGAAAGGTCCAGTACCGCGAGTATACCCCCAGCCGCCATCTTTTAACCCGCATTTCCACCCCTGTGATAAGCTGATGGCGGCCGCGAGGCCGGGAAGGCAATTGCGGCCAGCTCGCGAAGGGGTGGATTGTCATCCGTCGGCAGCGTAACGGAAACGTTGGACGGGGCGGTCAAGAAACGCAAGCTGTCAACCGGAGAACCTCGAAGTTGGATCCGAGACTGTGGGCGGCGAAACCGCCGACCGCACCGATGGGCTGGTGCTGTGCATGTTGCCTGCGACGTGCTTAGGGCGGCCGACTCGGGTATCATCAAGGAGGGCGTAGCATGAGTCTCGAAGAAGCCATCCTGGACAAGGTCCGCCGGCTTCCGCCGGCGAAGCAGGAAGAAGTGCTGCGCTTCGCAGACGGCTTGCAGGACAGTGCCCGGACCAGGATTGTCCCTTCCCGCGATCGAAGCATGGAAATGAAGTGGATCGATTTGAACCGCGCCGCCTACGCGGATCAATGGGTGGCTGTGGAAGGCGATCGTTTGGTCGCCGCCGGTGACGATCCTCTGAAGGTTTTTGCAGCGGCAAAGGAAGAGGGCATCCGAATTCCCTTCGTCGTGCACATGTTGCCGGAAGATCCGCTTCCGTTTGTACCGGGTTGGTAGGCATGCCGGTCTCGCTTGCCTTCGAGGCCGCTCATCACTACGCCGAGGCCCCCGATGGAATCGAAGTACCGATCACGCTATGCATGGGGAGGCAATCGGTCGAGCTCCTGGCAACACTGGATACGGGCGCCGCACATTGCATCTTTGAGCGCAAGTACGCTGAGATGCTTGGAATGGACGTCGACTCCGGCCGGCTTCAACGTTTCCGGACCGTGGCTGGGTCGTTTGCAGCCTATCAACACGAGATCACAATTCAGACGCTTGGTATCGAGTTTTCCGCGGCCGTCTTCTTTGCCCAGGACTCCATATTCAACAGGAACTTCCTTGGCCGCTCCGGTTGGCTTGACCGCCTTCGCATCGCCATTGTCGACTACGACCGCCTGCTCTTCGTGAGCCCGTACCAATCCTGAACTGCTTGCGCCAGGAGAGGTCGTTTGACACCGGGTTTTGTGGAAAGCCAGCAGAAACCGACGTTTCAATTCTGACGTTAGACTGGTTGTGTCAGCCGGACCTGGAGGTCCGGCGCGGACGTGGACGTCCGCCCTACAGGAGAAAAAGGTGAAACTCTCCGGCTCCAAGCCACGTCCGTTGTGATGCGCCGATGCCGGCGACGATGAGGTGAACTGCATGAATATGCGGTGGATGGGTTGCATCTATTTGTTGTGCTCTTCGGTGGTCTTTGGCCAGCGGGGCAGCGCGAATCGGCAGATCACGCTGGATGTGGTGGTAGCGGACAAGTCCGGGAAGCCGGTGGGCGGCCTGCAACAGGCGGACTTTACGCTGCTGGACAACAAACAGCCGCAGAAGATCACTTCCTTTCATGCCGTGGAGGGCTGGACCGCGGCGGCCGCAGAACCCGTGGAAGCGATTCTGCTGGTCGACGAAGTCAACGCTTCCTTTATGAACGTAGCGTCCGAGCGGGACAACATCGTGAAGTTTCTGGGGCGAAACGGCGGGCAACTGGCGCTGCCGGTATCGATGGTTTTCTTTTCCGACAACGGAATCACGGACCCGGAGGCGCCGACTCGGGATGGAAACGCTCTCATTGCGAAACTGAATGCGAGAGCATCCGGACTGCGCACCATTCGCAAGTCGCAAGGGTTCTACGGGGCCCAAGAACGGCTGGATCTCTCGCTTCGCAAGCTGGCGGAGTTCGCCGACCGTGAAGCGACGAGGCCGGGACGAAAGCTGGCGATATGGATCAGTCCGGGCTGGCCGCTTCTTTCCGGAGTTGAAGTGGATCTGACCGCGAAGGCGAGGCAGTGGGTCTTCGACTCCATCGTGGCTCTTTCGGACCGGCTGCGATGGGCTCGCATCACTCTTTACGTTGTGGATCCGTTGGGGATGTCGGATGCGGTCGGATTGCGGACGGCATATTACAAACAGTTCCTGAAACCAGTGGCGAAGCCCAGCCGGGCGGAGCCTGGAGACGTGGCGCTACAGGTTCTGGCGTCTCAAAGTGGAGGCCTGGTTCTGAACTCAAGCAACGACATAGCGGGCGAGATCGAGAAGTGCGTCGCGGACGTGAGTTCCTTCTACGTCCTCACCTTCGACGGCCTTCCCGGGGATGGCCCCGACGAGCTGCATACACTTGAGCTTAAGATCGTCAAGTCCGGAGTAGCGGCGCGGACGCGCTTCGGGTACTACGCCCAGCCAGAGCTCGCGCCGGCGCGTTGAGCGGGCTTATTCGTAACGGAGGGCGTCGACGGGGTCCAGGCGCGCGGCCTTGATGGCGGGCCAGGTGCCGAAGAAGAGGCCGATGGCCACGGAGACGCCGAAACCGGTGAAGACAGCCCAGGGGGGCACTTTGGAGGGGAGGGAAGGGAACAGCGCTCCGACGAGGAGGGTGGCCAGAATGGCGAAGAGGATGCCCAGCCCGCCGCCCACGCCGGTGAGGGCCATGGCTTCGAGCAGGAACTGCCATACAATGTCGACCTTGCGCGCGCCGATGGCCTTGCGGACGCCGATCTCGCGGGTGCGCTCGGTGACGCTGACCAGCATGATGTTCATGACGCCGATGCCGCCGACGAGCAAGCCGAGGCCGGAGATGGCGATGGAGACCATGACGATGAGGCCGGTGACGCTGTCGAACTGCTTGACGATTTGATCCGGGGTGGAGAGGCTGAAATCGTCGGGATCGCCTTCCGGCGTGTGGCGGACCTTGCGCATGATGGCCTGGATTTCGTCGAAGGCTTGCTGATGCAGGCCGGGGTAGGCCTTGGAGGTGACGAAGTAGAGGTCCAGTTGCGGGTAGCGTAATTGGGTGGTGCGGAGGGGGAGGGTGATCTGGGTGTCGACGCCGTTCTGGCCGAAAAAGCCGCCCTTGGCCTTGGCGAAAACGCCCAAGACGGTATACTCGGCGCCGTCGACCTGGACCGTGCGGCCCACCGCGTGCCCGTCCGGAAACAAGGTGTCTGCGATGGTCGCACCGAGCAGGGCGACGCGCGGACCGCGGCGATCCTCCTCGGGAGTGAAGAAGCGGCCGGCGGCCAGCTCGCGGGGGATCATCACGAAGGAGATGGGCTGATCGCCGACCACGGAGATCTGGTCGGAATCGGCGCCGGGGACTTTGGCCATGAGGGGCTTGCCATTAGTAACGGGGGGCACGAAGAGGGCGATGGCGGTCTGCTCGACCGAGGGGCAGAGGCGCTTGATGATATCAGCGTACTCGACACGGATGGGGCGGCGGCGCACCTCCTTGGGAGGCGGGAAGGGATTGCTGGGATCGCCGCTGGTCTTGGAGAGGAAGACGCTGTCGGGGCCCAATTCCTGGAAGAAAACGACGATGCCGTCGCGCAGGCCGGTGAGGAGGGAGCTGACGGTGACCACGGTGGTGATGCCGATGACGATGCCCAGGATGGTGAGCAAGGAGCGGAAACGGTGGTCCCAGACGGCCGTAAGGGCCATGGACAGGTTTTCGCCCCAGGTCATTTGCATAGTTCATTCGCTCCTTAAAGCGGCGATGGGGTCCAGACGGGCCGCGCGCACGGCCGGATAGGCGCCGGAGACGATTCCCACGGTGCTGGAAACGATCAGCGCTAAAGCCACATAGGACGGGGTGATGCGGAGGCTGATCTCGAAGATGCGGGCCAGCAGCTCGGTGAAGGCCGCGCCGGCGAGGACGCCGATGGCGCCGCCCAGCGCCGCCAGCAGCACGGCCTCGATGAGGAACTGCATGCGGATATCCGACTGGCGGGCGCCGAGCGACTTTCGAACGCCGATTTCGTGGGTGCGCTCGGTAACGCTGACGAGCATGATGTTCATGATGACGATGCCGCCNNACCACCAGAGAGATGAGGGTGACGGGGACCACCACGACCGCGATCATGCCCAGCATCTGGCCGATGAAGGACAGCATGGCGTCCGGGGTGAGGGTGTCAAAGCGGTCGGGCTGGCCGGGCCGGGCATGGAAGCGGGTTCGCAGGGCGACGCGGGAGACGTCCAACGCCTCGGCGACCGAAAGGCCGGTTTCGGGGCGCGCCTTGCCGAAGATGGCGATGGAATTGCCGGGGCCGTACAAGCGGGTGTAGACGGTGTAAGGGATGTAGACGCCGTTGTCCTGACTCTGGCCGAAGGCGGAGCCCAGCTTCTCTTGAGCGCCCAGAACCACGAACTCGTGGCCCTTGATTTTGATGGTGCGGCCGACGGGGTTGGAGGTCGGGAAGAGGGCGGCGACCAGATCCTGCCCGATGATGGCGACGAACTGGTTAGTGCGCTCCTCCTGGTCGGTAAAGAAACGGCCATCGACGAGGTTGATGTCGCGCATCTCGGGCATGACGGAGGAGACGCCCAGGATGTTGGCGTCCTCGAGGCGCAGATTGTCGTGCCAGACATCTTCCGTTTTGCGGTTATAGGGGCTGTAGAGGATCTGGTCGCCGGTGACGGCCTGCAAATACCGCACGTCCTCGAGGCGGATGGGCCGGTTGCGCTTCAGCTTCTCGAAGAACTCCTTGCGGCCCACGGCCGAGGCGACCTGGGCGATGAGGTAGGTCTTGCTGCCGAAGACTTTGGAGGTGCTCTCCTCGGCATAGGCGCCCAATCCGCTGATGGCGGCGCCCACCATGACGACGCTGGCCACGCCGATGATGACGCCGAGAAGGGTGAGGAAGCTGCGCATTTTGTGGGAGCGGATGGAGTCGAAGGCCAGACCGGAGGCAGTGGTGAAGTGGAAGTGGTAGCGGATCAGCGCCGATGTGAAACGAGGCATAGCCTACCTTGATCGTAAACTGGATTGGCCGGCGGCACAACGAGGGGGCGGGACCCCGGTAGAGTTTACCGGAGTCCCGCCGTTGCCAACGATCTTACGGCGCTCGATCAGAAGAGGAACTTGATCGAGAATTGCGCGATGCGCGGATCGCCCGCTCCCGTGATGGTCCCAAACGTCGTGCTGCTGGCAGCGGGATTGGAGACGCTGGGGTTGTTGAGGAGGGTGTGGTTGAGGACGTTGAAGTACTCGGCTCTGAACTGCAGGCTCTTCTCGCCAAGCACGTGGAAGTTGCGCATGAGGGCGACGTTCCAGACCGACTGGCCTGGACCGCGAAGAGAATCCTTGGGCACATTGCCAAAGCCGGTTCCGGGGCCGGTGTTGACGGGAACCGAGAAAGCGGCATTGTTGAGATAGTTGACGCAGGGCTTGGTGGAAGGGCAATCGCCCGCACCGCCGGCGCCGCTAGAGTAAGCGGGCAAGCCGAAGTTCTGCACAGCGCGATCCTGGCTCAGACCGGTGAGAGAGATATCCTGCCCCATGTAGGCGGTGAGAGCGTCTCCCGACCGGTGCATGAACAGACCGGAGGTGGTCCATCCGTTCACGATGGCCCGGAGGGCCGAATTGCCGTTGTGCATTTTGGGAAAGTCGTAGACGTAGGAGATGGATACCAAGACGGGGTGATCGATATCCGAGGGGCCGCGATCAAGCGCGCCGATGTCGGTGGAATACGCCGCCCCCGGAATGCCCGTCGCGTTCAGGGGGTACATGGGATACACATACGACTCGCCCGCGTTCAGATCCTCGGTATTGGAGACTCTGGTGGCTTGCGGCATGTTGTCCATGGCTCTTCCCCAAGTGAGGTTACCCAACAGCGACAGGCCATGGGCCATCTTCTTATCCAAGGTGGCCTGCATGGAGTCGTACCTGGCACTGCCTTCCATGTAAGCCTCGACGATATTGGAGTAGTTCGACTTGCAGCCGGCGCTGACGGTGCAGGGAGCGACGAGGGGCGCCATGTCATAGGGACGCCGCGCGTTGGCGCTGAGTCCGGAGCCGTTGTTCACGGAGGGGTTGAGATCCAGGTTGACGAACTGATGGCGCGACCTGGAACCGACGTAAGCCAGCCGCATGGCCAAAGAAGAGGTTAGCTGATGTTCGATGGTCAGGTTGGCGGCGTAGGTCACCGGCACCTTGAAGTCGCCGGAGGGGTCGTACTCATCCACGAGGATCCCACTGGGGAACACCTTGTTGGAGGCGAAGGGCAGCGTGAAGGGGAACGGATTGGCCAGGGGTGTTCCGCTGGAGCCGCAGCCGTTCACGCAATAGGGGTTGCTGAAGGGCCCTCCGGGGTTGGCGCCGACGGCAGAGCCGTACATGCCCGGGTTGGTCAGGGTGACGGCGATGGTATTCGGGACGTTGCCGCCCTGGTTGAGGTTGAAAAAGCCGGGAAGGCGGTCCTGATAGAACATGCCCGCGCCGCCGCGGATCACGGTCTTGCCAGTGCCGAACACGTCGAAGGCAAAGCCGAAACGAGGCATGAACTGCTTGTACTTATTGTAGGCGCCGTTGGCGGCAAGGCCGGGGTCGCCGGGCGTGAGCAACAAGCCCGCAGGCAGGGTGGTGAAACTGGTGGAACCCGTGTTGGTGGCGTAGGCGGCGGGAGAGAATTCCTGCAACTGGCCGTTGTTGTCGTGCCAGGGGGCGAATTCTTCCCAGCGCACGCCGTAGTCGATTTGCAGGCGGCGATTCACCTTCCAGCTATCCTGGGCATAGAGGCCGGGGAAATTGTTGCGATCGTTCACCAGCTCGAAGTTCCCTTGGGTAAATGCACTCATGAAGCCCATCTGGAAATTCGCGGCTGCATTGGGATAATAGTTGGTCGTGCTGCCGATCTTGTTGGTCACCGCGGCGAAGGCGAAGCTGCCGTAGGACTGATAGACGTTTTGCACGTTGAACTGGCTTTTCTCAATGTGGCCGCCGAAGGCGAAGTTGTGGGAGCCTTTAACCCAGTGGATGTCGTCGTTGAGGGTGTAGTTGCCGCGAATCCAGCTTGCGAACGCGGAGGAGGCGGCGCCGAAATAACCGGTGACCGATGCGGCCAGATAGGGGCCGTCGTTAGGCTGCCAGAGGTTCGACACTCCGTATCCGGTGATGTCGGAGCTTCCGGGAGGTCCGCCGCGGAGGGCGACCATGCGCTGCCAGTTGAGGACCAGGTTATTCATCACGTGAGGCGTGAAGATGTGGGTTTCGGCAAGCAGCCCGTTGTGGTAGCGGGTATTGAAGTACGACCTGTAGCTGGCCAGATTCGAAGGGTCGTAAACGGCCGGCTGTTCGAACCAGTCCTGGTAGTAGTCGCCAAAGAAATGATCGTTGGGGCCGAATTGGTGATCCACGCGGGCGATGTACTCGTAGAGGTCGTTAATGGTGGGCTGTGTGAAACTAACGGGGCCACCGATCTTCCCGGCGCCGGCATCCGCGCTAGCGGTGGGAAAAGCCTTTTCGAAGGCTACAGAGGCCGGATCGAAGGCGCTGGAAGGTATCTGGTTGTTCGCATACGGCACGTTGGTGAAGGGATTGCTAATCTGCTGGTTCGCGGTTTTGCATAAACCGGCCGCAGTCCAGCCGCCGGTGCACAGATTGCCAAAATCGGCATAGCCCAGGCCGGAGCGTCCTTCTTCCGCAAGGGTCGGAACCGTGGTGGTTCCGGCGGTGGAAGCCTGGTGACTGATGGTGTTCTGATAGCCGAAGAAGAACTGGGTGTTCTTTCCCTTGGAAATGCCCGGGATAACGACCGGCCCGCCGATGGTGCCGCCAAACTGGTTGCGGTTGAGCGTGTCCCTTGAGGCCGAGAAGAAATTCCTGGCGTTGAAGTAGCCATTGCGCACGAACTCGAAGGCGTCGCCATGGAAACTGGAGCTACCGGACTTGGTGATGATGTTGACCACCGCGCCGGCGCTTTGACCGTAGGCGGCTTCGTAGTTGTTGGTCTGAACGCTGAATTCCTGTACCGCGTCGGGGAACGGGAAGGGGGCATTGACGTTGGTCATTTCATCTACGTTGTTGCCGCCGTTGAGGAGGTAGGTGGACTGGTTGGGCAGCGTTCCGTTGGCGGTGGTGACAACCGCGGCGGGGAAGGTCTTCCCATTACCCTGGTTGACCCCATTGCCCTCGTTGGTGGCGTCGCCGACACCGGCCACGAGCAAGATCAGCGTTCCGGCATTTCTGCCGTTCAAGGGAAGATCGACGACGCGGCGCTCGTCGATGACCTGAGACAAGGTGCCGCTGGTAGTATCCACTTGGGGCACTTCGGCGGTAACGGTGATGGTGTCCGTGGCCGATCCAATCTTGAGCCGGACATTGACGGTCAGATTCTGATCGGCCAGAAGTGCGACACCGGTCTGGGCATAGGTCTGAAAACCGGTTGCGGAAACCGCCACCGAATAGGCGGAGGGCGGCAGAGTCGGGAATACGAATTCCCCATTGCTGCCGGTGGTGACGACGGTCTCGCGGCCGGTCTGGGTTTGGACTGCTTTTACGGTGGCGGAAACCACCGAAGCGCCGGACGGATCGGTGACCGTTCCGCTGATAGATCCATAGCCTTGGCCATACAGGCTCGAGGCGGAAAAAACCATGAACATCAATACGACCACCGCCGAAGCGAAGTTGAGGCGGCGTCCAATGCTAGTTGAGAGCATGTTGATCAGTCTAGTAGATAGTTCCATACATCCGTCTGGGTTGCCTCCTTAAGTGTTGGCCAGGATTGCCGTTGGGGCTGTCTGGCCTGCATCGATTGCGCCCCCGAAAGCCCCTTTTGGGACCTTCGCCGCTGGCTTGTTCGGGCTGGGGGCTGTGCTGGGCGGCATGGAAGCGCAGGGTGGAAGCCGGGCGAAACCCGGCATCCGAGCCGCCGCCGACGCACCGCTGGGCTGGAGCCAAAAGCGGGGAGACGTTGGGCCTCTGCCTCGCCCCACACCACTAGCTGACTCGACCCCCGTTCGAGAACAAACCTCGGCACAGGGGACAGCATGGGCCAAGAGGTGGCAGGCCTCAATAGGGGGCGGCTAAGAAAATCCTAAGAAAGTTCTAAGTTTCGCGTGAGGCGCTT
>PMEV01000054.1:3682-3942 GCA_003154855.1 Bryobacterales bacterium | reverse complement strand
ATGTTGCCGTGCGGGATGAAGATGATGGGCGAGAGTCCAGCCGCGCTGGCGTAAGCCGCCATGGAGGCCGAGGTGTTGCCGGTCGAGACACAGGCAACCCGCTGCATCCCGAGGCGCAGCGCCTGAGCCACGCCACAGGTCATGCCGTTGTCCTTGAACGAGCCGGTGGGGTTGAAGCCCTGATGCTTGAAGAGCAGGCGATCGAGGCCGCCGTAGCGAGCGGCGCGCGGGGCATCCAGGAGCGGCGTGTTGCCTTCGCG
>PMEV01000054.1:1279-3520 GCA_003154855.1 Bryobacterales bacterium | reverse complement strand
CGAAGCACACCAGTTCGGCAAGCATAGACTCCGATTATACTGGGTGGCGTATGCGGGCCGTTCATCTCGAGGCTGGAGTGGTGACGGTGCGCGAGCTTCCGCGGCCCGGGCGCACGCGCGGATTCGCCCTGATCCGGCTGCTGTGCGGCGGCATCTGCAACACCGATCTCGAACTGCAGCGGGGCTACTACGGGTTTTCGGGAACGCCCGGGCACGAGTTCGTGGGAGAGGTGATCGAAGCGGGCGACGAAGCGCTGGTGGGGCGGCGCGTGGTGGGCGAGATCAACCTCGAGTGCGGCACGTGCGAGTGGTGCCGGCGCGGTCTGGGGCGGCACTGCCCGCAGCGCACGGTGCTGGGGATCGTGAAGCATCCGGGGGCGTTCAGCGAGTACTTCACTTTGCCGGAACGCAACCTGCATGTGCTGGGCGAGGAGATCGCGACCGAGGATGCGGTCTTCGCCGAGCCGCTGGCGGCGGCTTGCGAGATTCTCGACCAGGTGGCGATTTCGCGAGGCGCGGCGGTGGCCGTGCTGGGCGACGGGAAACTGGGGTTGCTCGCGGCGCTGGTGCTCCATCGACACGGCGCGGCGGTGCGGCTGTTCGGCCGGCATCCCGAGAAGCTGCGCATCGCGGAGGCGGCCGGCGTCTTCGTGGAACTGGAGGCCGAGCCGCCGCGCGCCACCTACGATTGGGTGGTGGAAGCCACGGGGACGGCCGCTGGATTGCGCCAGGCGATTGCGATGGCGCGGC
The DNA here is from genome assembly GCA_003154855.1 of Bryobacterales bacterium. Classification (GTDB taxonomy): domain Bacteria; phylum Acidobacteriota; class Terriglobia; order Bryobacterales; family Bryobacteraceae; genus Fen-330. The sequence goes on along the minus strand of PMEV01000054.1, from coordinate 2,770 downwards.
CGCGCGGCACGGTGATTGTGAAATCCACAGTGCACGGCGAAGTGGCCTTTGACGCCGCGGCCATGGTGGTCAACGAGATCACGCTGGTCGGCTCGCGCTGCGGGCGCTTCGAGCCGGCCCTCGAGTTGCTGCGCCAGGGCGAGCTGCCGCTCGGCGAGATGATATCGGACCGGTTCCCGCTGGCGGAAGCGCCACGGGCGTTCGAGCGGGCGGCGCAACGGGGCACGTTGAAAGTGCTGCTGTACTAATCGGCCCAGCCGGCGGCCAGTTTCGTAGATCCGGAATGCATGTCTCTGGCGGGACGCTGGGGTCATACCGGCTGGGCAGCTCGCCTAGAATCGTGCAGGAAACCCTTACAATGGAACAGACGCGGGTACATGTTGTGCACTTGTTCCCCGCAGTCGGCAGGAGGCGCTCTCGTTTATCGACCGATGGAAGCGGAGAAATTGGACGGATAGGTGCTGGTATGCCAACCGGAATCAAGATCGAGGACATCGCGATTGGCGCTGGAGACGAAGCCCTACGCGGCAAGACTGTGGTGGCAAATGTGCGGATGTTCCTTAACCATGGTACGGAACTGGCCAGCACGTTCACTGGCGGGCCGAGAATGAAGATCGACCTTTTCAAGCGCCACCACATCCCCGGTTTGCGCCGCGGCATCGAAGGTATGCGCGTTGGTGGCCGCCGCAACCTGGTCATCAGCCCGCACCTGGCCTTTGGCACCGACGGTGTACCGGGTTATGTCCCACCGAATGCTGTGCTCCGGTGTGAAGTTGAATTACTGGAAGTCCGGGAACCTGGCGTTATGAAACCGGAGGATTATCCGCCTGGTAGGTGCCTTCATGTTTTTCACCCTGGTGAGGCCGCTAGCGGCTTGCCCCGTTGGACATTCGGACTTGAAGAAGACGGACGCTGCGGGATTCTCCTCACGTATCCCATACCTGGGTTGCCTTGGCGACACGTACGGCGGAAAGGGGTGGATATGCCGTTGGATCGCACAGCCACCATGGCTCTCCTGGAAAACGCTATCACTCTGCCAAGCCAGTTTCCGGAGGAATGCTTACGGGATGAGGAACTCTGGGAGGATACGACCGAGCGCGGCAACTCAATCACCCGAGACAAGCACAGCAACTCAATGTGCATCACAATCGGCGTTACGGAGAGGGGACAGTGGTTGTGTTACTACACAATGTCGGAGACCAGCCAGGCCTTGGTNNCCATCTCTACGAAGTCATCAGAAGGATGTTGGAGCCGCACCTTGCTACTGACGCAGGCAAACAATCCGGTTCCCAATAGGGCCCGCCGAAGACAAAGTAACCCGCGCGAGTGCGTGGGCGCAGTCCCGGAAGGCTGACTATGCCGGCGTGATGTTGTCGGCGGCGAAATCGCTTCCCTTATATAGGAGCGGGAGGCCGGCCAGGGTTGCGGCGGCGTGGGCCAGGCAATCGCCGAAATTCAGGCCAGCGGGATGCCTGCACCGGCCGGGCTGGA
>PMEV01000054.1:0-1250 GCA_003154855.1 Bryobacterales bacterium | reverse complement strand
AGGCGTCGATGCGGCGGTCGCGGATGAAGGGCCAGTTGCGGCGGACCTCTTCGATGCGGCGGGGATCGCACTCGGCGATCAGGGTGGCTTCGTCGGTATCGTTGGCTTCGGCGATCACCTGGCCGAAGGGATCGGCGACGAAGGAGGAGCCCCAAAACTCGATGGCGCGGTCGGCCGGTCCTTCGAGGCCCACCCGGTTGGCCGCGGCGACGTAAACGCCGTTGGCGATCGAGTGGGCGCGCTGCATGGTACGCCAGGCGTCGAGCTGGGCCGCGCCGCGCTGCTCTTTCTCGACCGGGTGCCAGCCGATGGCGGTAGGGTAGAAGACCACAGTCGCGCCGCGCAGAGCGGCCGCGCGGGCCGCCTCTGGATACCACTGGTCCCAGCAAATCAGCACCGAGATGCGGCCGAAGGGCGTCGAAAAGGTGGGGAATCCCAGGTCGCCCGGCGTGAAGTAGAACTTTTCGTAGAAGAGCGGGTCGTCGGGGATGTGCATCTTGCGGTAGATGCCGAACAGCTCGCCCTTGCGGCCGATGACGGCGGCGGTGTTGTGGTAGAGGCCGGGGGCGCGGCGCTCGAACAACGGGGCGATGAGCACCACCTTCAGCTCGCGGGCCACACGGCCCAGGCGCTCGGTGGTGGGACCCGGGATCGGCTCGGCCAGCGCGAACAGCTCGGGGTCTTCCTCGCGGCAGAAATAGGGCGTGCGAAACAGTTCCGGAAGGCAGATGATCTGCGCGCCGTGGGCCGCCGCCTCGCGGATGCGCCATTCGGCCTTGGCCAGATTCTCGTTGGGATCGCGCCCGCAGGCCATCTGCACCAGGCCCACTTTGAACTTGGATTCCGTGTTAGGCGACATATTACATGTACATCCCGCCGTTGACCGAGAGCACGTGGCCGGTGATGTAACTGGCGTCATCGCTCACCAGGAACTTGACGGCNNTGAAGCCCGGCGCCACGGCGTTCACCGTGATATTGCGGCTGCCGACTTCCTGGGCCAGCGCCTTGGTCAGGCCGATGATGCCGGCCTTGGAGGCGACGTAGTTGACCTGCCCGGGGTTGCCGGACTGGCCCACCACGGAGGCGATGTTGACGATGCGCCCCCAGCGCTCCTTGAGCATGCCCGGCAGCGCCTGCTGCGTCGCCAGGAACGCGCCGCGGAGGTTGATGTTGAGCACCAGGTCCCAGTCGTCCTTCTTCATGCGCAGGGCCAGGCCGTCCTTGGTGACGCCGGCGTTGTTGACCAGGAT
>PMEV01000100.1 GCA_003154855.1 Bryobacterales bacterium | reverse complement strand
TTCAATAACTTCCAAGCAATAGCGCCCAGGGGGACCCGAGCATGTGCTGCAGTACCTGGCCCCCTAAAGGGATCGGCGCGCGAAGCCGATACCTGAGCGTATGGGAGAACGCCAGCGACGCGTCCGCACCCTGCCGTGGATGGAAGAAGCGCGCGGATTCGCCGCCAAACGCGGCGGGCAGGCGGCGGAGCTGGTCAAATCGCTCAGCAAACGCCCAGGCGATTTCGTCGCACTACACAACCTGGGCGTGCTTGCATTTGAGGCGCGCTCGGTGCCGCTGTCGCTTCAGTTGCTGAAACGCGCGGCGCAACTGACGCCCGCCAACGCGATGTGCCACGGCACGCTGGCCGCGGCCTTGGAGCTTTCGGGCGATCGCGAGGGGGCGCAGAGGGAGCTCAACACTGCGCTGCGGCTCGCCCCCGGCTGCGCCGAGCCACTCTACAATTTCGCCGTTGCGTTGCGCCACAAGAGGCATCTGCGTGAAGCCGCAAGCTGCTTCGAACGGGCACTCAAGATGGACTCTGGCCACCTGGGAGCTTTGAACAATCTCGGCCTGACCTGTTTGGATGCTGGAAATGTGGAGCGAGCTGTTTCCTGTTTCGAAGAAGTGCTGAGGCGGCGGCCGGGCACAGTGATGGCGATGGTGAACCTGTCGTCGGCGCTGAACAAGCAGGGGAAGGCCAAGGAGTCCGAGCAACTGCTTCGCAAGGCGCTGGAGATCGAACCGGAGAATCCGGACGCGCTCAACAATCTGGCCAACCTGCTGATAGTGGACAACCGGCTGGTGGAGGCGCTGGAAGTGGCGCGGCGCGCGGTGGCGGCCGGCCCGCGGCACGCTGAGTCGCACATCGCGCTGGGAACGGCGCTGAGCCGGCTGGGCCGGCTGGAAGAGGCGCTGCCGTTCCTCAAGCGCGCGCTGGATCTGGACCCGCAATCCACCGAGTGCCACCAGGCGATGCTGTTCAACAGGCATTACTGGGACGGAATGGACGCCTACGCACTGGCGGCGGAGCACCGGCGCTGGGCGGAGTGCTTCGCGCCGCCGCTCTATAAAGGACGCCGCTACCGCAACGTGCCCGATCCCGAACGGAGACTGCGCATCGGATTCGTTTCGGCGGATTTCCGCACGCATCCGGTGTCGTTCTTCCTTGCGCCGATTTTCGAACTGCACGATCGCGACCAGGTGGAGCTGGTCTGCTACGCCAGCGGCAAGGAAGACGGCATGACCAGCCGTCTGAAGTGCAACGTCCCGTTGTGGCGGCGGATCGATGAGCTTGACGATCCGGCGCTGGACAAGCAAATTGAAGACGACGGCATCGACATCCTGGTGGACCTGGCGGGCCACACGGCGGGCGGGCGCCTGGCGGTGTTCGCGCGGAAGCCCGCGCCGGTGGAGATGACTTGGCTCGGATACTTCAACACGACGGGCGTCGAGGCGATCGATTACATCCTCGTCGACCCGATCGTCGCACCTCCGCATGAGAAGCCGCCATTCGTGGAGAAGTTGCTGTGCTTCGAGGGCTGCTACCTAGCATACCAACCGCCCGCATACGCTCCGGCCGTGAACGCCTCGCCGTTCCTCACCAACGGGTACGTGACCTACGGCTGCTTTAATGCAATCTCGAAACTGGCGAAGCCGGTGCTGGAAACCTGGGGCGAGATTCTGCGGCAGAACCCGACGGCGCGGCTGGCGTTGAAGGACCGCGCCTTCGATCACGTCTATGCGCGTGAGAAGTACACAGACTACTTCGGAGGGTTGGGAATCGACACGGCGCGGCTGATCCTGCTGGGACAGACCACCCCCGGCGATACGTTGGCGGCGTGGCAGCAGATCGACATCGCGCTCGATCCATTCCCGTACAACGGCGGCACTACCACCTGCGAAGCGCTGGCGATGGGCGTGCCGGTGGTAACGCTGCACGGCAACAAGTTCGTGAGCCGCGTGGGCACAACCATCCTAGCCAATGCGGGACTGCCCGAGCTGATTTCGAACACGCGCGAGGAGTACATTTTCAAAGCGGTGGAACTGGGCCGCAGCCTGGACGGACTGGCCGAGCTACGGAAGACGATGCGCGACATTCTGGGGCGTTCGACGCTGTGGGACGTCGCCGGATTCACAAGGAAGATGGAACATGGATACCGCGAAATCTGGCGCCGCTGGTGCCAAACCCAACGCGGTTGAGCTGGCCTCGCGGCTGGTGAGCGCCACCTGCCCGGCGTGCGGGCATCACGTGGCCGCGCCGTTCTATTCCGGCAGGCGTCAGCCGCTGGCAACGCTTGGCTGGCCGCGCACGGCGAGCGAGGCGAAGTCGATGCCGGACCTGCCGCTCGATTTCGTGCGCTGCACTTCGTGCGGGCACGTCTTCAACTCTTCGTTCGATTACGGCCAGGTTCCCTATTCGAAGATGCCGAACCTGATGTTCAACCGCGGGACCTTGTGGTCGGGCTTTCTGCGCGCGTGTTGCCAGGAGATCGTGCGGCGGCTGCCAGCGAAACCAACGGTGGTGGAGATCGGCTACGGCGACGCGGGATTCCTCAGCGCGCTTTCAGCAGCCTGCCCGGCGGGGCGCTTCATCGGATTCGATCCGCACGGCGCGGCGGCCGAAGACACGCGGCTGGAACTACGGCAGGAACTTTTCGATCCGTGCGTCCACCTGGGGGAATTGCGGCCGGACCTGATCGTCAGCCGGCACGTATTGGAGCACTTGACCGATCCGCTGGGGTTCATCCAGCACATCGCGCTGGCGGCGGCGTGCCTCGGCTTCCGCCCGCTGATGTACCTGGAAGTGCCGTGCATCGACCGCGCACTCGAAACCGGCCGCACCGAAGACTTTTACTACGAGCACAACTCGCACTTCACCACGGGCAGCTTCTGCCGCATGCTGGAAGCCAGCGGCGCGCGGCTTGAGACGCTCGGGCACGGCTACGACCGTGAGCTGGTGTACGCCTTCGTACGCCTGGAAGCCCGCGCCGAGTTGGTGCAGCACGGCTTCGATGCGCTGGCGTTCAACGTCGCCGCGGCGGATGCCGGCGTCGGCATGCGCGAAGACCTAGCGCAACTTTGTGCCTCGGGAAAGCGCGTTGCCATCTGGGGCGGGACGGGCAAATCGGCCGCGTTCCTGTGCGCGCACGGCGCGGACGCGGATCGGTTCCCGCTAGTTGTCGATTCCGACGCCGCCAAGGTTGGCACCCACGTCCCCGGGACGGGCCAGTTGATCCGGTTCCGCGACTGGCTGAAACAACATCCGGTGGAAGCGGTTTTGATCCCAGCCCAGTGGCGCGCGGCGGACATCGTGCGGGAAATGCGCGAGCAGAGCATCGCGTTTGAGACGGTGCTAATCCCCCACCGGGGACGGCTGATTGATTTCCTCAACACCAGCCATCCGTACGATGTGAGCCTCTCGAACCTGGCGCGAGCGCTTGAATGTCGGTGCCCAGAGCTGTCGGAGGTATGAGGCTGATCGAGGCTCAACGCGTTTGCGTCAGGCGTACACCCGTGTTGCGCCATCATCCGGCTTGCGTAGTGCCGATAAGTCGATCCGCATGATTTGGCGAGGGATAACCGAGCCATCTGCGGCGATTGGGTGGGCCACTCCGGCGCGGAGACTGGTTGGCAAGCGATCGGGCCACTGGCGGAGGCAGTTTCAGGACCAAGAGGGAGCGTGGCAACGTAACCCGCGGGTCGAACGGGTGTGCAATTCCCCGGCCGTACCCTGCGGCGATGTCGGCGAGAGTTTGGAACCAGGGATCGACTTCTTGGCGTGTCCAGATGAATCGGAACCTTGGCTTCGCTACAGCCCACGCGCTTCGGTCAGATCTATATTTGGTTCAACGAATGCCATCTCAGTAATGTTTTAGATGGCGCAACTCGCAAAAGCTATTCTGGACGAGAGTGGTATATAATGCAGGCTGGCAAGAAGCCGGAACGGAAATCCCGGATAAGAGGTGAGATGCGGATCGTCATAGACGCGACGAGTTTGCTGCTGCGCAGCACGGGCGTCAAGAACTACATGTACTACTGGATACGCGCACTTCAGGAACAGCCGCTCGGGGAGTGCATTCGCTTATTCCCGTATTTCCGCCGACTTTCCCAACTCAACCACGAGCGTTCGTGCGCCGGAAAGTGGGCGACGCGGTCCGGCAGGCTGCTGGTGAACTTCTGCAATATCCGAGGCAACCGCACGCTCGATCTGCTGGAGGCGCGCGCCGACGTCTTTCACGCTTCCCAAAACCTTCGAAACCCGCCGCGGTGGAGGCCGCGTCTCACCGCGACCATCTACGACATGACCTGCTGGATCCTGCCGGAGACGCACACGCCAGCAAACGTGGCAGCCACCAAGAGATATGGCGATCAGGTGCTTCGGCGGGCGGCGGCCTGCACGGCGATCTCGGAATCGGCGCGCCGGGACGCCATCGAGATCCTGGGCCTCGCAGAGGACCGCGTGGAAACGATTTATCCCGGCGTGGCCGATGGGTTCTTTGCGGCAACGCCCGAGGATGCACGCGCCGTCGCAAGGACTTACGGGCTGGAAAGACCGTACATCCTGTTCGTCGGCATGATCGAGCCTCGCAAGAATATCGATCGTGTGTTGGACGTGTATTCGTCGCTCTCACAAGCGGTGCGGTCGGAATACGAGCTGGTGGTGGCAGGGGCGCTGGGCTGGTGCAAGCCGGAGACCGTCAACCGGCTGCTCCGTCCGGCAGCGGGGATTCGGTACCTGGGCTACGTTCCGGAGTCCGATCTTCCCGGCCTGACTGCCGGGGCAGCGCTGTTGTTCTACCCGGCGCTTTACGAAGGGTTCGGCCTGCCGGTGGCGCAGGCCATGGCCTGCGGCGTGCCGGCGATCACGTCGCGCGGATCGGCGCTCGAGGAAATCGGCGGAAAAGATGTTGTTACCGTCGAACCGCATCGTATTGAGGAAATGGCGGCTGCGGTGGAGCGGCTGGCGCTGTCGCCGGGTTTGCGGTCCGAGTTGGGCCAACGCGGACGGAGACGCGCGGCTCAATACACGTGGGCGCGCTGCGCCGAGCAGTCGCTGGCCTTTTTTCGAAGGGCCGGCGGCGCGTAGCGGGCCGGCGCCGCGGCCGCCTGGCGCCGCCCCGGCAAACCTGAGCAAATGGAGCTCAATTCTGGGGTTGACAAACCTCCATAATGCTTGATACAAATGGATAACTATGTCGCGGTGTAAGGCTCTGATCACCGGCATTACGGGGCAGGACGGCTCATATTTGCTGGAACTGCTCCTGACCAAGGGCTACGAGGTGCATGGGGTGGTGCGGCGGGTGGCATTGGAAGACCCGGAGCACCGAATGTCGCGGATTTTGCCGCACTTGGATGAGGTGCAACTGCACTCCGCCTCGCTGGAGAGCTATCCGAGTCTCCACCATGTCGTCGCGCGGGTGCAGCCCGACGAGTGCTACCATCTGGCCGCACAGAGTTACGTCGGCTATTCTTTCGACGACGAATTCTCGACCTTCAACACCAACATCAACGGAACGCACTATCTTTTGGCTGCTCTGAAGCACGTCGCGCCGCACTGCCGGTTCTATTTCGCCGGAACGAGCGAAATGTTCGGAATGGCAGAGGTGGCTCCGCAGAGCGAGACGACCCGCTTTCACCCGCGCTCCAGTTACGGGATCAGCAAAGTCTGCGGCTTCGATCTCACGCGGAACTACCGCGAAGCTTATGGGATGCACGCGAGCAGCGGCATCCTATTTAATCACGAATCGCCACGCCGCGGTTACGAGTTCGTCACGCGGAAGATTACCTCCGGGATTGCCCGCATCCTCGCCGGGGCGGCCACCGAGTTGCGGCTCGGCAACCTGGAGGCCAAGCGCGACTGGGGCCACGCCCGCGAATACGTCGAGGCCATGTGGCGCATGCTCCAGCAGCCCGAGGCGGACGACTACGTGATCGCGACCGGCGAGAGTCACTCGGTCCGGGAGTTTGTGGAGCTGGCGTTCGACCAAGTGGGGCTGGACTGGAACGCGTACGTGCGCGAGTCTTCGGAGCTGTACCGCCCGGCGGAGGTGAGTTTCCTGCTGGGCGACGCCTCGAAGGCGCGCGCCAGGCTGGGCTGGCAACCCGGGACGACCTTCGAGCAACTCGTGCGGGAGATGGTGGAAGCCGACTGCCAGGCGCTGGGAGTGGCGGCGCCGGAGGCCAGCAGTGCGGCAGTGGCCTGAATTCAGGGGCTTGAGGGGATGGCGGGAACTCACCGCGGGCAGGCATTGTCTTCCCGAGAAGCGATCATGAGTCGCAGGGCGCTCATCACCGGCATCGCGGGACAGGACGGGTCCTATCTTGCGGAGCTGCTGCTGTCGAAAGGATATGAGGTCCACGGCCTGGTGCTGCGGGTTGAGCTGGAGGATCCGAGCCATGGCCTGAGCCGCATCGGGCAGATCCGCGACCAGGTGCATCTGCACGCGGGCGATTCGACGAGCTTCCCCCGCATCTACGAGGCGATGGGCCAAGTGCAGCCGCAGGAATGCTACCATCTGGCGGCGCAGAGTTTCGTCAGCTATTCCTTCGACGACGAGTACTCCACCCTCAATGTCAACATCAACGGGACGCATTACGCGCTGGCGGCGATGAAGGCGCTCGCGCCGGCGTGCCGCTTCTTCTTCGCGGCGTCCGGCGAGATGTTCGGAAAGGCGGAAGAGGCGCCCCAGACCGAGACCACGCGGTTCCATCCGCGGTCGAGCTACGGCATCAGCAAGGCTTGCGGTTTCGAGCTGACGCGGAACTACCGGGAGGCGTACGGCCTGCACGCGAGCAGCGGCATTCTGTTCAATCACGAATCGCCGCGGCGCGGTTACGAGTTCGTCACGCGCAAGATCACGTCCGGGATCGCCCGCATTCTCGCCGGGCAGGCGACGGAATTGCGGCTCGGCAACCTGGAAGCGAAGCGGGACTGGGGCCACGCCCGGGAGTACGTCGAGGCGATGTGGCTGATGCTTCAGCAGCCCGAGCCGGACGATTACGTGATCGCGACCGGGACGAACCACTCGGTCCGGGAGTTTGTGGAGCTGGCATTCGAGCATGCGGGGCTGGAGTGGCAGAAGCACGTGCGCACGTCCACGGAGCTGTTGCGCCCCGCGGAGGGGAACGTGCTGCTGGGCGACGCCTCGAAGGCGCGCGCCAAGCTGGGCTGGCAGCCCAAGACGAGGTTTCCCGAGCTGGTGAAGGAAATGGTGGAGGCCGACTGCCGGGCGCTAGGGGTGGCGGCCGGCCAAGCCGCCACGGTTAATTGAATGCGGCGGCGCGCGGCAGATCGGGGCAGGGGGTTTGTACTATACCGTATTCCCGGGTTTGCGCGGGGCCAGACATCCCCCGATGCGGACCTTGACGCATCTACCTCGCAATCGAGGCCGCGGCCGTATTGCATGGCACAGCGGCGTGGCAGCGTGGTGGCGGGAGCCGCCGGGCCGTGGATAGGGCACACATCATGGATGAAAAGCAGAGTGTCGACGTCGACGCTTTATTGCGCAGAGTGCGGTCGCAGGCAGCGGCGGGAGTGGGCGCCGGCGCCGCCGTCTCGGAGCTCCGTTCGCCGTCCGTGAGACCGAATGCGGAGCTAGCATCGTCTCAGGCGAAAGACGAAGGCAGCGAAGGGACTACGCTGCTAAGCCTTCTCAGTCTTCAGGACGAGGAGTTCCTCCACAATGCGTACCGGCGGATTCTGTTGAGAGACCCGGATCCTTCGGGGCGTGAGTACTTCCTCTCAGCGCTGCGGGGCGGTTCTCTCAGCAAGCTGGATGTGTTGGTGTCCCTGCGCTTTTCGGAAGAGGGTAGACGTGCTAGCGTCCACATACCTGGTCTGAACCGTGCTTACTGGACCCGGCGGATCGTCAAGATACCAGTGATCGGCTATCTGCTGCAAGTAGGTTACGGTATCATTCGGCTGCCGACGCTAGTGAACAACTTCGCCAAGCAGGAGGCGCATGTCGCGTTTCGGTTCACCGCCAGCAGGAGAGCCGAGCAGGACGCACTGGATCGAATAGCCACAATGATCCGCCACAGCCGGTCGGAGGTGGACCTGCTGCTCGAAACCAAAGCGGAGCGGCAGGAAGTCACGGATCTGCGCGCAGAAACGAGCAGAAAAGCTTCTCAGGACATGGCGCTCGAGCTTCAACACCATGTCGCCCGACTAGAGTTCGGTAAGGGGAACCGGAACGAATTCGCGGCCATCGAGGCGCGTTGCGACTCGCAAGTCGCTGCCAAGGCGGATCGTCAGGAGATGGCGGCGATGGCCGTGCAGATGGCGGGGAAGGCGAACCGGGCGGAAGTCTCGGCGGTGGCCGCGCGCGTGGCGCTGGACCGGGACGACCTCTCGGCGCAACTGGGCGCCAAGGCGGATCGTCAGGAGATGGCGGCGGTAGCCGCACAGATGGCGGGGAAGGCGGACCGGGAGGAAGTCTCGGCGGTGGCCGCGCGGATCGCGGCGCACCGGGAGGAGATCTCAGCGCAACTCGGTGCCAAGGCGGACTGCGCGGTGGTCACGGGGCTTGCCGAGCGGGTGAACTTGAAAGCGGATCGGCAGGAAGTGGGGGCGCTGGCCGGGGAGTTGGCGACAAAGGCGGCTGAGCCCAGGCTGACTGAAGTCGCGGAAAGCAGCGAGCGAGGGCTTGCCGATCTCAGCCAGCGGATACAGAGGATGGGGGCGGTCAAGGCAGACCAGGAGAAGCTGGCGGCGGTGGAGAGCCGGGTGGCGGAGTGCGAAGGTCAGCGGGTCGACCCCCACCGCGTTGCGGGGCTCGATGAGGGCTTACAGGCCATCCAGCACCAGATGGCGGTTTGCCGACAGGACCTGCAGGATCAGCATCGCCGACTGGCAGTGATACTGGAGCAGGCCAGGCGGCGCATGCCGGAACCTTTCAAAGCGGAGCAACTCGAGGAACTGGTCCGAGAGGAGCGGCACTTCCTGGATTCGCTCTACGTGGCTTTTGAAGACCGGTTCCGTGGGAGCCGCGAGACGATTCGAGAAGGCGCCCGGGTCTACCTGCGGTGGATACAGGAAGCGCTGAAACGGGCTGGGAAGGGACCGGTGCTGGACGTGGCCTGCGGGCGGGGAGAGTGGCTGGAACTGCTGAAGGAGCAAGGAATCCCGGCGAAAGGGGTCGACTTGAACCGGGCGGCGGTGGAGCAGTGCCGGGAGCTGGGCCTGGAGGTGGTGGAGGAAGACGCGATCGAGCATGTGCGGAAACAGCATAAGAACGTCTTCTCCGCAGTGACCTGCTTCCACTACGTGGAACACGTGGACTACCGATCGCTGGTGGCTTTGCTGGACGAGAGCTTGCGCATTCTCCGGCCGGGAGGGGTGGCGATCTTCGAGACGCCAAACGCACGCAACCTCCTGGTGACCGGCGGCGATTTCTTCCGCGACCCGACGCACCAGCACCCGGTGTTCCCGGATACGCTGGAGGCAATCGCGGAGTTGCGGGGCTTCGCCGAAAGCACGGCCTATTGTTTCAACGACGGCCGCACCGAACTGGTCCCGTTGTCCCAATACCGTTTTGACAAGCTGGAGGACTACATATCGATCTCGCGCGACATGGTCTGGATTGGGGTCAAGCCGTTATGAGGGTCGTCATCGCCGACGTGCAGGTGCCGTTCATCGCCGGCGGCGGGGAAGCGTTGGCGCAGGGATTGGTGCGGGCCTGCCGCGAGGCGGGCCACGAAACCGAGATAGTGAGCCTGCCGTTCCGCTTCACGCCGGATTCGGAAGTGGCGCGCACGATGCTGGCCTGGGAAGCCGAGAATCTCGACGATCTCAACGGCTACAGCCCGGACGTAGTCGTCTGTCTGCGGTTTCCGGCGTACTACCTGAGCCACCACCGGAAGGTTGTGTGGCTGCTGCACCAGCACCGGGCCCTGTACGACCTCTGGGACGCCTCGGCGGAGAAGGCAGCGGAGCGCGAAGCGCTACGCGAGCGCGTGGTCGAGAAAGACACATTCTACCTCTCCCGGGCGGAACGGGTATATACGATCGCCGGCAACGTCTCGCGGCGGCTGGAGAAGTTCAACGGCCTGTCCTCCACTCCGCTGTACCACCCGCCACCGATGAACGGCAAGCTTTACTCGGCCGCGGCGGAAGCGTATATCTTCGCGCCGAGCCGGCTGGAGGCCCACAAACGGCAAGAGTTGTTGATTCGAGCCGCGCAGCATCTCCGAGCGCCGGTCGCGATCCTGATTTCCGGCGGCGGCGGCCAACGGCCGCAATACGAGCGACTGGTCGAGGAGCTCGGCGTCGGCGACCGGGTGCGGCTGGTCGGAAGGCTTTCGGAGAACGAGCTGGCGGCGTATTACGCGTGCAGTCTGGGCGTGTTCTTCGGGCCGTTCGACGAAGACTACGGCTACGTGACGCTGGAGGCCATGCTGGCCAGAAAGCCGGTCATCACCTGCAAAGATTCCGGGGGCCCGCTGGAGTTTGTGATTCACGATGAAACCGGTTTCGTGGTCGATCCAACCCCCGAGGCGATAGCGGCGGCCATTGAATCCCTGTATGCCAGTCGGCGGCGGGCGGTCGACCTCGGCGCGGCCGGCTATTCCAGGTATCAAGCGATGGGCGTCCTTTCGTGGCAGGGCGTGGTGAGCGAGTTGATCCGGACCTTGGAGACGGGGATTGGCGGATGAACGTCGGAATTGTCGCGCCCAGCCCGGTTCCGTTTTGCATCGGCGGCGCCGAGAATCTGTGGTGGGGGTTGCAGGACTACCTCAACCAGCGCACGGGGCACAAAGCCGAGATCATCAAACTGCCCAGCCGCGAGTTTAGCTTTTGGGATCTGGTCGACACCTACCGCGAGTTCTCGCGCCTGGATCTGTCGCACTTCGACCTTCTGATCTCGGGCAAATACCCGGCCTGGATGGTCCGGCACCCGAACCACGTTTGCTACATGCTGCATTGCCTTCGGGGGCTCTACGACACCTATCACCTCATGCGCCTCCCGATCGAGTGCGACGGCCGGCTCCCCGAGGTGGCGTCGCTGGTGGAGTTCATGCGGTATCACTACGGCGATCCGACGCGGGTGGAGGAGTTCTTCGACCGGGCCGATCGGTTGCGGCACTGCGGCGCCGCCCCCGAGACGTTCGCGTTTCCGGGCCCTCTGATCCGCAAGGTGGTACACTTCCTGGACGCGGCTGGGCTGGCGCCCTCGCGCATTCGCAGGTACGCCGCCATAGCCCGGAACGTCGCCCTGCGCGAAAGCTACTTTCCGGAAGGCGCCAAGGTCGAAGTAGCCTATCCTCCTTCGAATCTGCGCTCCTTCCAGGCGGGAGTGTCCGAGTACTACCTCACGGTCGGCCGTTTGGACGGGGCCAAGCGGACGCACCTGCTGGTCGACGCGATGCTGCGCTCGCGGACGCGGATTCCCCTGAAGATCGCGGGCGTCGGGCCGGACGAGGAGTCGCTGCGGCGCAAGGCCAACGACGATCCGCGTATTCAATTCCTGGGGTTCGTAAACGACGAGAAGATCATCGGCCTGTACGCCAACGCGCTGGCCGTCCTTTATGCGCCATACGATGAAGACTACGGGCTGGTGACCATCGAGGCGATGGCCAGCGGCAAGCCGGTTCTGACCACGACCGACGCCGGGGGCCCGCTGGAGTTCGTTCGCCATGGCGAGACCGGCTACGTGGTTGAACCCGTCCCCGAGGCGCTGGCCGAGCGGCTCGACTACCTGGACGAGCACCGTCAGGAGGCCACCGCCATGGCTGCGGAGTGCCAGCGTACCGCGCAGCCCATCACTTGGGAGAACGCTGTCCGCGTCCTGCTGGGGCCGGCGGCGGCCACGCCGAGCGCTTCCCCGGTGAAACGGAAACCGAAAATCACGGTGACGACTACGTTCCCGATCTACCCGCCCCGGGGAGGGGGGCAAAGCCGGATCTATCACCTATACCGGAACCTGGCTTCCGAATTTGAGATCGAGATCGTCTCGTTTGGCGACCACGGCCAGGAGGAGTTCGACGAATTCATCGCCCCGGGAGTGCGGGAGATCCGTATTCCAAAGACTCTCGCCCATGTGCAGGCCGAATGGCGGCTGACGGAGCGGCTGGAAGGGGTGCCGGCGAGCGACCTGATGATGCCCAAGATCTACTCCCTGACGCCGAGGTACGCCGAGGCCCTGGCGCACTCGGCTGCCGGGAGCGACTGGCTGGTGGCGTCGCACCCCTATCTGCTGCCGGCGCTGGAGAGCGTCCGCCACGGCCAGACCCTCATCTACGAGGCCCAAGACGTAGAGGCCGTCCTGAAGCAAAGCATCCTGCCCGCCAACCGCCTGGGACGGTACTTCCTCCGGCTCACCGAATCGATTGAACGGCGCTGCTGCGATCTGAGCAGCCTGGTGATGACCTGTTCAGAGGGGGACGCCTGCACTCTGAGCCGCATGTACGGCGCCGAACGGGACAAGATGGCCGTGGTCCCGAATGGAGTGGACCTGGACTCGGTGATCTTCCATCCGCTGGACGTGCGCCGCAAGGTGCGGCGGCAGAGCCACGCCCCGGAGCCGTTCACCGTGCTGTTTATGGCCAGTTGGCACGGCCCGAACATCGAGGCGGCGCTGTGCGTCACCGAAATCGCCCGTCTGCTGCCGCACGTGAACTTCCTCCTGGTGGGCAGCGTGGGCTGCTACCTGGATCGGTTCGACTTCGCCTTGCCGGCGAACGTCAAGTCCCTGGGCGTAGTGGACGATGAGACCAAGAACCGGATTCTGAGTTGGGTGGACCTGGCGATCAATCCCATGCAGAGCGGATCGGGCACGAACCTCAAGATGCTGGACTACATGGCGGCCGGCGTACCGCTGCTGAGCACGCCGTTCGGGGCGCGGGGATTGGACCTGGAGAACCGGGTCCACGCCCGACTGGCGCCGTTGATCAAGTTTCCGCGGGTCATCGAAGAGATGCGCAACCAGGACGACCAAGTCACGGCTACGATGGTGGAGACGGCCCGCGGCCATGCGGTGCTGCACTTCGCCTGGGACGTGATTGCGCGGGCGCTGATGGCACGCTTGCAGGATTCCCGCCGTCCCAAGTTGTCCGCCAATACGGCGGTGGGAGCCTGAGATGCCCAACTACACCTATCAACCGGCGCTGGAGGACCTCGACCACGAGGCCGCCTCGATCCAGTTGCGTGAACGAATTCTGAACCGAATCGAGCCAGAATGGGCGAACAACAACGCCCCGGGCGTGATCGCGGCAGTGATGGATCGGCTCCGCGGGTATGGGATACCGCTGATCGATCTGGAGGTCGGGCGGCGTGAGCACCAACAGCATTTGAAGCGAGCGCGCTATCGCGAACTATACCCGGCCTACTACGCAGACAACTTGAATGAGAAGTCGTTCGAGCATCTGGTGTCGATGAGACTCCTCGCCCCCTCCAAGGCGGACGTCTTTGTGGACGTCGCGTCGGAGGGTTCACCGCTGCCGGAGATCATGCAGCGGTTGCACCACTGCACGGCTTACGCTCAGGACATCATGTATCCAGCCGGGGTCAACGGCAGCCGAATCGGGGGCGACGCCTGTGCGATGCCGGTACCGGACGGTTTTGCGAGCACGGTGGCGCTGACGTGCTCGCTGGAGCACTTCGAGGGTGACGGGGACATTCGGCTGTTCCAGGAGCTTGCACGGATCCTCCGGAGAGGAGGCAAAGTGGTGGTTGTCCCCCTCTACCTGATGGATCATCCGGCCGTCCAGACCGACCCTGTCTACAGCGTTTCGGCGAACATCGAATTCGATCCGGAGGCCACGGTGTACTGCGCCCAGGGCTGGGGCAACCGGCACGGGCGGTTTTACAGTCCCGAGACGCTGCTGCGGCGCATCTTCAGACCAGTCGGCGAGGCGTTTAGTTTCAGCGTGTACTACCTTCGCGATGCGGCGCAGATCGATGCCTCCATATACGCCCGATTTGCGTT
>PMEV01000309.1 GCA_003154855.1 Bryobacterales bacterium | reverse complement strand
AACAGCCCTACTCGCCGCAAGACCGGAGCGATATGCGTGGTCCAGTGCCGGGCGGGCGGCCTGAGAGGCCGCCGCAGGCCATGGGCCTGCCACACGAATGTAGAAACTCCAGGGGCACGACCTCCAGGTCCAGCTCCGCCCGCCTACTCGAATACCTTCTCCACCGGCACGATGCGCACCGCCTCCGGCTTCAGATCGATCTTCCATCGCTCCACGATCTTGTCTTCGTCCAGCACCTCTTGCGGCTTGGGGGAATTGTAAGTCATCGGCGACGGCTCCCCGCTCAGCAACTTACTCTCCAGCTCCGCGCAGTTCCTGGCCACCACCACAATATCCATCCCGGCCGCGCCCAGGTGCTTGCGAATCGCCCGGTTCACATCCTCCCGCGTCAGCTTGGCCAGGCTGCTCTTGAGATAGCCGTTGTACTCTGGCATGCCGTAATACTGGCTGTCGATCGCGTAGCCCAGCTTGGCGTCCGCGGTCTTGGTAAGCAGGTTGACGTACTTAGTCAGGAAAGTCCGCGTCCGCTCGAAGGCTTCCTCGCTCAGCCCGTCCTTGACCAGCTTGTCGAACTCGAACAGGGCCAGCCGCAGCGCGAACTGTGCGGTGGGCGGCTCTACCGGCCGGATCCAGATCTGAAAGATCTGCTGCCGGCGCGCCAGGTTCGGGTCGGGTTCGAACTGGTTCATGCCGCGCGGAAAGTACTCCAGGTAGGCGTAGTCTCCGTAGTTCAGGCCGCGCGCCTGCCGCATCCGCTCGAACAGCCGGCCGCCGCTCTCCCGGTGCTGGCCGAAGTAGGATTGCGCCACCAGCAGCGCCGGATAATCCGGATCGCCCCGCTTCACATCCAGCGGGAACCCCATCGAGTACGCCACCGAGCGCGTGTCCTTCTCGATCATGGTCATCCGGATGCCCCGCGCCGGCTGCGGCGTAGGCAGGCGCAACGCCGCGGGCGGCCCGGCGGGCAGCCTCGCGAAATCCGCTTTCACCCGGTTCGGGAACGCCGCGGGGTATCCGCCCGCGAGACCGATAATCAAATTCCCCTGCGTGAATTGGGCGCGATAGAAGGCCTGCAAATCGGCGATNNATCTCGTTGTACAGCACTTCCTTCGCTAGTTCTTCGTCGTTATTGCCGCGCAGCGTCACCCGCAGGTAGTTCACGGCATCGTCGCGCAGCCGCGCGAAATCTTCCTTCCGCCAGCCCGGATCGAGCAGCATCTCGCGGAAGATCTTGTAGTACGCCTCCAGGTTGTCGATATGCGTCGTCCCCGAGAAGACGATCATCTCCTTGTCGGTCTGCTCCGTCACCGAGGCCGCCATCGGAAACAGGGCGTCCACGATCTGCTTGTAACTCATCTCGCGCGTACCGCCCCGCGCCAGCATCGCCGCCGTGAGCGCCGCCACGCCGGGTCTATCCGCCGGGTCGCGCGCCGCCCCCGTCAGGAACACCAGGCGTATCGTGACCAGCGGGCTTTTGCCCGGCAGCTCCACCACTTTCGGTCCCGCGCCCGCCGCCGCGCCGCAAATCGCGGTAACCAGCATTGCCATCCATGCGGTTTTCATTGTGCCTTCCCTCCGCTCAGCGTCGCGATGGTACGGCCCTCTTCGACGAAGTACTTCCGCGCCACCCGCTGGATCACCTCCGGCGTGATGCGGTCGTACATCTCGAACAGCCGGTTAATCGTCTCCGGTGTGCGCCGCAGAGCCACGTATTGCGCCACCGTGCCCGCGATGGCCTCGCTGTTGTTCAGGCCCAGCGCGAAGCTGTACCGCAGCCGCCGCTTCACCTGGTCCAGCCGCTCCGCCGCCACCGGGTTTGTCCGGAAGCCCGCCAGCGTCTCGAGCACGTCGTCGCGCACCGCGTCCAGGTCGCCCGCCTTCTTCAGCCTCGCCATCACCGTGAACAGGTTGGGGTCCACGTGGTCCGGGCAACTGGCGCGCAACATGTCCACCTTCTGCTCCTGGATAACCAGTTTCCGGTACAGCTCCGAGCTCTCCGAGAATCCCAGATAGGAGATCAGGTCCAGCGCGGCCAAATCCGTCTGATCGTCCGAATAGGCGGGACCGTGGAANNGGAATCTCCGGCCGGTAATTGCCCGGCTTCCACTCGCCGAAGTACTTCTCCACCAGCGCCCGCACCGCCGCCGGCGCAATGTCGCCCGCCACCACGATGGTCGCGTACTCGGGCCGGTAATAGCGCTCGAAGAACAGCCGGCTGTAATCGTACTGATTCGGCATGTTCTGGACGTCCTTGAGGAAGCCCATCGTCTGGTGCTTGTAGGTGTGCCGGTCGAACGCCGTGTCGCGTAGCGCCTCGTACAGCTTTTGCAGCGGGTTCGCGCTGTTCTTGTTGTACTCCCCCAGCACCGCCAGCGTCTCCGTCTTGAACACCTCCGGCGTGTACGCCAGGTTCTGGAACCGGTCGGCCTCCAGCCGCAGCACCGTCTCCAGGTCCTCCTTCGAGAACGTCGTGTGGTAGGCCGTGTAATCGTCCGTGGTGTAGGCGTTGGATGCCGCCCCAGCCTGCTTCATCGTGTTCTCGTACTCCGCGGGCGGGAACTTCGGCGTGCCGCGGAACATCATGTGCTCGAACAGGTGCGCGAATCCGGTCTTGCCGGACTCCACTTCGTTGCGCGATCCGGTCTGCATCACGATGAACAGGGACACCACGTCGGGGTAATCGGTGGGAATCGAGATCAGCCGCAACCCATTGGGGAAGTCGTGCTGGTCGTAGGCATAAGGGAACGCCTGATGTGGCGCGCCGGCCGCGAAAGCCGCCACCGCGCACCACACCAGTAACGCAATCGAGGTTCGCATACGCTCCTATCTTACGCGATTTGTCCATGTCAACCTGTTACGCTACAGTACCCCTCCCGACGTCGCTTCTCGCCGTTTTGCCCTTATCCTAATCACATCCCTGGGTTCGTTCCCCTATGAAGAAAACCATCGCCGCAGTGCTTATCGCCGCCTCTCTCGCCATGGGCGCCACCGTCCCCTCCGACCGGCCGCATTCCCGGAAACTCTGGTGGACCAGCGTGGCCGCGGTCGTCGTCGCCTCCGCCCTGGACGCCCATTCCAGTTGGGGCAAACCGGAACTCAACCCGCTACTTGCCGGCTCCGGCGGTCGGTTCGGAACGCGCAGCCTGGTGGTCAAGTCCGCGCTGACCGGCGGTTCGGTCACCGCGCTCTGGCTCATCCTCCGGCGCCACCCCGGCTTCGAGAAGGCCGCCGCCGCGACCAACACCGCGCTGGCAGCTTCCTTCGTGGCGGCCGCCGTTCACAATTCGAAATAGGCTCGATCCACTCAGCCCGCGAGCGGCGGCGCCGGGAACGGGCCGCGCGCCTCTTCGAGACGCACTGCGACCTCTAGCAGCAGCTCTTCGTCGTAGGGCCGCCCGATGAGTTGTATGCCCACCGGCAGGCCCTCCGCCGTCAGGTCGAACGGGATCGCGATCGCCGGCAGGCCCAGCAGGTTCACCCAGGTGAGCGGCGCCATCGCCTCCAGCAACCCGATTGATCGCTCGCCCGCCTGCCACCGCCGCTCCCGGTGCCGGAACGCCACCACGCCGCAGGCCGGCCCTAACAGCACCGGCGCATCCTTCATCTGGCGCAGCAGCGCCGCCCGCATGGCGTCCCGCGCGGCCAGGTTCTCGACAATCTCCCGCCCCGTCGGCTCCGGCTCCTCGAGCGCCAGGTGCATCAGCTCCGTCCCGCTCCAGTGCGCCTCCTGCTCCCGGCCCTTCAGCATCCGTGCGAGCGGCCACGCCAGCATCCTGCCGAAGAAGAACCACCACAGTTCGCTGGCCCGCCGCAGCCCGCGCTGCTCGAACGGCTCTACGGGAAAGCCGCATTGCTCCGCCATCCGCGCGGCCTTTTCCACCGCGGCTCGTATGGCCGGCTGCACCGGCACGTCGCAAAACTGCGGCAACAGCCCGATGCGCAGCCCGCTCAAATCCGGCTGGCGCAGCGGCACGGGCGCGGAGAACGGGTCCTGGCTATCGTAGCCCGCCGCGACTTCAAACAGCAGCCGCACGTCTTCGGCCGTGCGCGCCAGCGGGCCGCCCACGCCCAGCAGGCCGTTCGGGTGATTGATCAGCGGGAAATGCCCGGCCGCCGAGATGCGTCCCGGAGTCGGCTTCAGCCCTGCAATCCCGCTGAAGTGCGCCGGCTCGCGGATGGACCCGCCTCCGTCGCTCCCCAGGCCCCCCGGCGAGCACAGCGACGCGATCGCCGCCGCCTCGCCTCCGCTCGATCCCCCCGGCGTCCTGGTCACGTCCCAGGGGTTGTTGGTGCGCCCCGCCACGTAATTGTCCGTCTCGTAGTTGTAGAGAAACTCCGGGCAATTCGTCTTGCCCAGCACGATGGCGCCGGCGCTCCGCAGCCGCTCGACCGCCGTCGCATCCCTTGCCGCCCGATGATCCATGCGCAACCGGCTGCCGCACAGCGTGGGTTGGCCCGCCACGTCGAAGCTGTCCTTGATCGTAACCGGCACGCCCTCCAGCCGCCCGCCCGCGCGCGTCCGCTCCGCCGCCTTGGCCGCCGCCCGGGCCTCCTCGGGGAACACCGAAACGAACGCGTTCAACTGCGGCTGCCGCCGTTCGATCGCGCCCAGGTGCGCCTCCACCAGCTCCACCGGAGAAACCCGGCGCTCCCGAACGGCGGCCGCCATTTGCGTCAGCGTGAGATGATTTGGCATTCCGGTCCATTTTACCGGCTTACGGCCAGCCGCCGGGTTAGCTTGCTAAAATCGTCTCGTGGCCACCCTGCACTTTCGCGAGGCCCGGCAGTGCGTCGTTGATCGCGTCTCCGCCGCGCTCACCGCCCGCGCCGTCGAGGAAGTTCCGCTCGATGCCGCCTGCGGCCGCGTGCTCGCCGAGGCCCCCCATGCCGATCGCGACTACCCGCCGCTCGCGCGCTCTCTCCGCGACGGTTTCGCGGTGCGCTCCGAAGACTCGCCAGGGCGGCTGCGCATCGAGGGCGAAGTGCGGGCGGGCGATATCTGCCTGCGCGAGCTGGGATGCGGCGAAGCATTCGAGATCATGACCGGCGCGCCCGTTCCGCCCGGCGCCGATGCCGTGGTCATGATCGAGCACTCCCCGCGCGACGGCGAATGGATCGCCGCTCCCGCCGCCCCGCTTGGCCAGTTCATCGCCCCGCCAGCCTCCGAGGCGCGCGCCGGCGAATCGCTGCTGGATGCGGGCCGCCGCCTGGGTCCTTCGCAGATTGCCCTGCTCGCAGCCATTGGTTGGACCGAGGTGCGCGTCTATCGCCAGCCGCGCGTGGCCGTGCTCTCCACCGGCGACGAGATCGTCGAGGTCTCCGCGCCACCGCTCGCGCACCAGCTCCGCGACTCCAACGCTCACTCCCTCGCCGCCCAGCTCCGCCGCGCGGGCGCGCTTCCCGTGATTCTGCCCGCCGCGCGCGACACCCTCNNTCTCCGATCTCGGCGCGGAGTTCTTCTTCGACCGCGTGCTCATCCGGCCCGGCCAGCCGCTGGTCTTCGGCTGCGTGCGCGAGCGGTTCTTCTTTGGACTGCCCGGCAATCCCGCCTCGACGCTGGTGACGTTCGAAGTCTTCGCCCGCGCCGCCGTCGAACTGCTCTCCGGCGAGCTCGATCCCCGCCTGCCCTTCGCGCTCGCGCACCTCACTGCCGATCTTAGCCATAAGCCAGGGCTGACGCGCTTCCTTCCGGCGCGATGGAGCGCCGGCGGCGCGCAGGTGACACCGCTCGCCTGGCGCGGCTCGAGCGACATCCCGGCGCTGGCCCGCGCGGATGCCTTCCTGGTGGCCCGCCCCGATCGCGAGATCTGGAAGGCCGGCGACCTCATCGAGGTGCTCGCGATATGAAACGACTCTCCCACTTCGACGAACAGGGCGCCGCGCGCATGGTGGACGTCTCCGCCAAGCCCGCCACCGAGCGCACCGCGCGGGCCCAGGCCTTCGTCCGCATTCGTCCCGCCGTGCTGAAGAAGGTGCCCGGGAACCCCAAGGGCAACCCGCTCGAAATCGCCCGCATCGCCGGCATTGCCGCCGCCAAACGCACCTCCGACCTCATCCCGCTCTGCCATCCGCTGATGCTCACCCATGTGGATGTCGATGTGCTTCTCCAAACACGCGGCGTGCGGATTGTTTCGACCGCCTCCGCTCTCGGCCCCACCGGTGTCGAAATGGAGGCGCTCACCGCCGCCGCCGTCGCCGCCCTGACCCTCTACGACATGCTCAAGTCCCTCGACAAGGGCATCGAGATCCAGGATCTCTACCTGCT
>PMEV01000330.1 GCA_003154855.1 Bryobacterales bacterium | reverse complement strand
CGGCGGTGATGCAGGGCCAGCTTTCGAACTACGAGACCGACCTGCTGCGGCCCATCATCGAGCGGGCCGCGACAATGTTTGGAGTGGCTTACGGCGAGAACGCCACGGTGGATTCGGCGCTGCGCATCGTGGCCGATCACAGCCGCGCGGCNNGGGCGCGGCTACGTGCTGCGCAAGATCATGCGGCGCGCCATGCGGCACGCGCGGCGGACCGGGGTTATGGAGCCGTTCCTGTATCAACTGACCGGCTACGTGGCGGAGCTGATGCGGCCGGCGTATCCCGAGCTGATGGAGAGCCTGGAGCGGGTGGCGCGCATCGTGAAGGACGAGGAGCACCGCTACGCCACCACCTTCCTGGTGGCCGAGAAAATCTTCCACGACGAGGCCAAAAGCGCCGCCCAGGGCGTGCTCGCCGGAGCGGTGGCCTTCAAGCTTTACGACACCTACGGCCTGCCGCTCGAAGAGCAGGAGGAGATGGCGCGGGAATACGGGCTGGCGATCGACCGCGAGGGTTTCCGCTCCGAGATGGACAAGCAGCGGGAGCGCGCGCGGGCCAGTTGGAAGGGCGGCGAGCGGGCGGTAATCGCTCCTGTGTACCAGGAATTGCTGGCCGGTGGGCGCACGCGGTTTTTGGGCTACGACCAGATGGAAGCCACCGTGCGCGTGGTGGGCCTGGTGGCGGAGCAGCAGGCGATCGACAGCGTCGCGGCGGGCCAGCGCGCGGAGCTGGTGCTGAATGCGACGCCTTTCTACGCCGAAGCGGGCGGACAGGTGGGCGACCGGGGCGCGCTCTACCATGTCGAGAGCGGAGAGAAGGTGGCCGAGGTCGAGGACACCTACGCGCCCATCGCGGGTCTGGCGGTGCACCGTATTGTCGCGCTCGCGCCGCTGGTTCGCGGCCAGGAATTGCGCGCGCAAGTGGATGAAGGGCGGCGGCGTTCCACCATGCGCAACCACACCGCCACGCACCTGCTCCACGCGGCCCTGCGCACGGTGCTCGGCGCGCACGTGAAGCAGGCGGGCAGCGTGGTGGATCCGGCGCGGCTGCGCTTCGATTTCACGCACTACGCCGCCCTCGACGAGGCGGAGCTGGCGGAGGTCGAGCGGCTCATGAATGCGCAAGTGCTGCGCGACAGCACCGTTCGGACCGATCAAATGGAACTGGACCGGGCGCTGGAAACCGGCGCCATGGCCCTGTTCGGCGAGAAATACGGCGACCGGGTGCGCGTGGTGTCCGTGCCGGGATTCAGCCGCGAGCTGTGCGGCGGCACGCACGTGGGGCGCACCGGGGAGATCGGTCTGGCGAAGGTTGTCTATGAGGGCAGCATCTCGGCCGGAGTGCGCCGCATCGAAGCGGTGACCGGCGAGGGGGCGCTGGAGCGGTTGCGGGAGACGATGCGCGCTGTGCGCCAGATGGCGACCCTGCTGCGCGCGCCCGAGCCGGAGCTGATCGAGCAGGTGGAGAAGATGCTGGAGCATCGCCGTGCGCTGGAGCGGCAGGTCGAGCAGCTCAAGGGCAAAGTGGCGCAAGCGGAAGCCGCCGGGCTGGAGCAGCAGGCGCGCGTGGTGAAGGGCGTACACGTGCTCGCCGGCCGCGTGGACGGGTTGGACCGGCAGCAGATGCGCGCGCTGGCCGATTCCTTGCGCAACAAGTGGAAATCGGCCGTGATCGTGCTGGCCTCGGCGGAAGAGGCGAGCGTGGCCATCGTGTCGGCGGTCACCAAGGATTTGACCGGAAAAGTGCATGCGGGCAAGCTCGCGGGCGCGCTGGCGCAGGCCGTGGGCGGCAAGGGCGGCGGCCGGCCGGATATGGCGGAGGCCGGCGGGAAGGATCCCTCGGCGCTTCCGGCGGCTCTCGAGAACATTTACGGCAGCGTGGAGGCCATGCTGTGAAGCGTTTGGATGCCGTGGTGGTCGGTGCCGGGCCCACCGGCCTGGCCTGCGCCATCGAACTCGAGCAGCGCGGCATCCCGACGGTGGTCTTCGACAAGGGCTGCCTGCTGAACTCCATTTACAATTATCCGACGCACATGGTGTTCTTCACGACGCCGGAGCTGCTGGAGATCGGCGGCATTCCGATGACCGCGATCCGCGACAAGCCGAACCGCACGGAAGCTCTCAAATACTACCGCCGCGTGGCGCAGCACTTCCGGCTGAATATCCATCAGTACGAGCGGGTGGAGAGGATCGAGGGGGACGACGGCGCGTTCCTGGTCCACACCATCGACCGGACGGGCCGCGCGCAAGCTTACGAGGCGCGCAAGATCGTGCTCTCGACGGGCTACTACGACCTGCCGAACCGGCTCGGCGTGCCGGGCGAGGATTTGGACAAGGTCGTCTACTATTACAGGGAGCCCCACCCCTATTACGACATGGACGTGGCGGTGGTGGGCGGGAACAATTCGGCGGCCATCGCGGCGCTGGAACTGCACCGCAGTGGCGCCCGCGTGAGTTTGGTTCACCGCGGCGAGGCCATCACCAGTCACGTGAAGTACTGGATCAAGCCGGATATAGAGAACCGCATCCAGTGCGGGGAAGTGCAGGCGCATTTCCGCTCCCGGCTCCTGGAGATCCGGCCGGAGTCGATTCGCGTGGCAACGCCCGAGGGAGAACTTGAGATCAAGAACGATTTCGTCTTCGCGATGATCGGCTATCACCCCGATGTGGAGTTCCTGGCGCGGCACGGCATCGTGTTCGAGCCGGAGAGCGGACGGCCGTACACCGATCCGGAGACGCTGGAGAGCCGCCGTCGGGGCATCTACCTGGCGGGCGTCATCGTAGCCGGCATGCACACCAACGAGATCTTCATCGAGAACGGCCGGTTCCACGGGAAGAAGATCGCGGAAGCGATTGCGCGGGGGCGGTAGCGCGAGTTGGCCGGACACCGGCGGCAAGACCGCCGGCGCCACATTCCGCTGAAGGTGTGGTACCTTATTCAGACTGTGCAAAAAACATCGAGTGAGCACTATCGGCGGATGCTGGAACAGAAGGCGGAAGAGATCCGGGCGGGGCTTTCCGCAACGCGGGCGGAGGTGGTGCGGCGTCAGGACGAGCCGCAGGACATCGGCGACTGTCTCCAGAAGAGTCATGACGAGTGGCTGTTCGTGAACCAGAATCGGATCGAAAGCGAACTTCTTCGGGAGGTGGAGGCGGCTCTGCACCGGCTGGAGGAAGGGGACTACGGAATCTGCCAGAGTTGCCAGGCGCCGATCCTGGAGGAGCGGCTGGAGGCGGTGCCGTGGGCGTCGCGCTGCGTGCGCTGCCAGGAAGCTCAGCCGGACATGGATCTGGTAGAATAGAACCCTAGGTTGAAAGGAAAGACGATGGAAAAGACAGCGCAGAACATCCAGGAAGCCTTCCTGAACAACGCGCGAAAAGACAAGACCTTTCTGACAATCTACCTGATGAGCGGGGTGAAACTCTCCGGGCGCATACGGAGCTTCGACAAGTACTCGCTAATCCTGGAATCCAACAGCCAGGAGCAGTTGATCTTCAAGCACGCGATCTCGACCGTGGTGGTATCGAAAGCGGGCCACACCTTCGCGGCTACCGCCGGACCCAGCGCGGGGGCCGGCGCGCAGCCCGCCAACCCGGAGCCGTCCGAGCCGCCGGAGGGTTGATATCCCCCCCACCGACAGCGTGCAGGAACGCGCCATTCTGGCCGGCCTGGAAGTCACGGGCCGGGCAGGCAGGCGGTTCACCAATGCATCCGACAAGCTGGACTACTCCGCCGAGGAATCGCTGGAGGAGTTGTCCGTTCTGGCCGATAGCGCGGGGGCGCGGGTGGTGGACCGGGTGCTCCAATCCAGGGAGCGGCCGGAAGCGGCCACGCTGATCGGATCGGGCAAGCTGAAGGAACTCTCGCAACGGGTGGAGGGCGAGGAAGCCGACGTGGTGATCTTCGACCACGACCTGACGCCAACCCAGCAGCGGAACCTGGAACGGACGCTGGGCTGCAAGGTGGTCGACCGGACGCAGTTGATCCTGGATATCTTCGCGCGGCGGGCGCGGACGCGGGAGGGCCAACTGCANNTCGAGATGTCGCGGCTGGGCGGCGGGATCGGGACGCGGGGACCGGGCGAAACACAACTGGAGACCGACCGGCGTCGAATCGCGCGGCGGCTGGGGAAGATCCAGCAGAATTTGGAGGCGGTGCGCGGCGGACGGGCGGTGCAGCGGCGGCAGCGGCAGGCGGTGCCGCTGGCCACGGCGGCGCTGGTGGGCTACACGAACGCGGGCAAATCCACGCTGTTCAACCGGCTGACCGGGGCCCAGGTGGCGGCCGACGCGCGCATGTTCGCCACGCTGGACCCGACCGTGCGCACGCTGACGCTGCCCTCGCGGCGGAGGATGCTCTTGAGCGACACGGTGGGGTTCATCCGCAACCTGCCGGTGACGCTGGTGAAGGCCTTCCGGGCAACGCTCGAAGAGGTGACCGAGGCGGCGCTGATCCTGCATGTGGTGGACACCAGCTCGGGCCACGCGGAGCAGCAGATGGCGCACGTGCGGAAGGTGCTCTCGGAGATCGGGGCGGCAGAGACGCCGCAGCTTCTGGTGCTGAATAAAATCGATCTCGCGCCGGGCGGAGAGGGCGGCTCGATCGGCGAGCCGGGCACGTCGGTGGCTGTCTCGGCGCGCACGGGGCAGGGAGAGGCGGAACTGCTGGCGGCGATCGACCAAGCGCTGCCCTTCGAAGCCATGGTGACGGCGAAGTTCCGCTTCCCGCTGGGCGAGGGCGCCAGAGTGAACCTGCTCTACGAACTGGGGCGGGTGACGGGGCGGCGCTACGAGGGGGAATACTGCGAAATCGAGGCCGAGGTGTCGCTCGCGCTGAAGGAGCGGCTGGCCGAGTACACGGTATAGCTCGCATTTCTCATCACACCGTCGGTTGCGGCGCACGATATGCCCATGTCTACTTCGTTGCGCTCGGTCGCCGTCCTCAGCGTACTGTTGAAGTACGCCTCCGGTCGCCGGCCTTCGCGCGCCTCGTATCCGCGGGCATCTCCTGCGCCTCACGACGACGGCGTGTGAGAAAAGCGAGCTAGGTCGCGGTATATTTGAGGGGTAAATGAATCTGCCGAATCTGCTCACGCTGCTTCGGATCTTTTTTGTGCCATGGCTGGTGGCGGCGCTGGTGCAAGAGGATCTGGTGCTGCCGCTGCGGGGCACGGTGATTACCAACGACCTGCTGGCGCTGGCGATCTTCCTGGCGGCGTCCGCGACCGATTTGCTGGACGGGTATCTGGCGCGGCGCTGGAAGCAGGTGACGACCATCGGGACGCTGCTGGATCCAATCGCGGACAAGCTGCTGATTTCGGCGGCGCTGATCGCGCTGGTGCAGATTCGCGTGGTGCCGGCCTGGATGGTGGTGCTGATCGTAGGGCGGGAATTCGCGGTGACCGGGCTGCGGAGCATCGCGGCGACGGCGGGCTACACGATCCGGGCCAGCGAACTGGGCAAGACCAAGATGCTGGCGCAGGTGATCGCGGTGACAATGCTGTTGCTGGGGAAGCACTGGCCGGTGCTGGCGCCGTGGGCGATGCTGTGGATGTGGGGCGTGGTGGGCGTGGCGATGATCTCGGCGGCGGCCTACTTCCGCAAATTCTGGCGCAAAATAGACGACGGGATCAAACGCCGGCGGCGCGTGGAACTACTGTTGCTGGACCGGGAGGAGAAACGGGAACGGCTCAGGGCGCGTCGGCGGGAGGCCCGGGCGTTGGAGGGCGAGGAGCGAGGATATTGAAGCCGTCGGGCGTGAACTCGACGTTCCGCGCCTGCCCCTTCGGACCGAGAGCCGCCACCGGCTGGCCATTCCAGAAGACCTCGAGAGCGGCCGCATCGCCGACCCTCAGTTGCACTAACCGGGTGGCATCCACATTGCGGATCTCGCCGGGCTGCAGCACGCCGCTGAAGGAGTACTTGCCGTCCACGGCGACACGCACCCAGGCG
>PMEV01000367.1 GCA_003154855.1 Bryobacterales bacterium | reverse complement strand
GCATCCGCTCCACCGGCGTTCCGGTCATCCACTTCGGCACCGGCGCGGGCGGCTTCTTCAAGGAGCTCCACGCGGCCGGCGGGGACGTGCTGGGCATCGACTGGCGGGTCAATATCGACACCGCCTGGATGGAGATCAGCTACCGCTCCGCCATTCAGGGCAACCTAGACCCGGCGGTGGTCTTCGCCCCGCTCCCCGAACTGAAGCTGCGCGTGCACGAGTTGCTGAAACGCACCGGTACACGGCCGGGACACATCTTCAACCTGGGCCACGGCATCCTGCCCGATACTCCGGTCGAGCACGTCAAGGCGCTGGTGCAGTTCGTCCGGGACTTCCATCCGTGACCAGGCAGGCCGTTCTGCTGCTGGCCCATGGGGCCCCGGAACGGCTGGAGGACATCGCCGAGTACCTACAATACGTGCGCGGCGGCCGTCCCACGCCGCCTGAAATCGTCGAGGAAGTTCGCCAGCGCTATGCGGCCATCGGGGGCAGCTCTCCGATGCTCGCGCGCACCCGGGATCAGGCCCGGGCTCTTCAGGAACTGCTGGGCGTCCCGGTATACTTCGGCATGCGCAACTGGCGCCCGTTCATCAAGGAAACCATGGCGCGGATTCAGGCCGACGGTGTCCAGCACCTGGTGGCCATTTGTCTGGCCCCGCAGTACTCCAAGGCCAGTGTCGGGTTCTACTTCCGCCGCACTCAGGAGGCCAAACAGGAGCTGGGCGTACAGGCGGAAATCGTGTGGGCCAAGAGCTTCCACGATGCGCCGTTGCTGATCGAGGCGTTCTACGAACGATTGGCGCCCCTGCTGCCCGCCGAGAGGGTCCTGTTCACCGCCCACAGCCTGCCCGAGCGTGTGCTCGAGCGCGCCGATCCCTACGACGCCGAAGCCCGGGCTACCGCGGCCGCCGTGGCCGCCCGCGCCGGGCTCTCCGCCTGGGATTTCGCTTATCAAAGCCAGGGCTTCACGGACGAGAAGTGGCTCGGCCCCAGCGTGGAATCGCGCCTCGACCAGTACGCCGCCGAGGCCGTTCGAGATCTGGTGCTGGCGCCGATTGGGTTCGTTTCGGACCACGTCGAGATCCTCTACGACGTCGATATCCTGTTCCGCACCTACGCCCGGGATCGCGGCATCCGTCTCCGCCGGCCCGAATCCCTGAACGATTCGCCGGCCTTTATCGCCGCCCTGGCCGCGGTCGCTAAACAGAAGCTATGCGCCGAGTGACCATCGTGGGGGGCGGCATTTCCGGCCTCTCCGCCGCCTACAACCTCGCGAAAGCCGGCCTCGGCGCGACGCTCGTCGAGCGCCGGCCGCGCCTGGGCGGGGTCATCGAAACCGAGACGGTCGAGGGTTGCGTGCTGGAGACCGGCCCCGACAGCTTCCTGGCCGCCAAGCCCTGGGCCATGGAGCTGATTCGGGAGCTCGGTCTGGCGGGCAACGTGATCGGCTCGAACGACCACCACCGCGTCACCTATGTCCGCAAGAACGGCCGCCTGGTTCGGCTCCCCGACGGGTTGATGCTCATGATCCCCACCAAGGTCTGGCCGCTGGCGGCGACGTCTCTGCTGGGCTGGCGCACCAAGCTGCGGATGGGCCTCGAGTGGTTCCGCAGGCCGGGCGGCGCGCCGGGCGCGGATCAATCGGTGGCCGGGTTCGTCGCCGAACACTATGGAAGCGAAGCGGTTGACTACCTGGCCGAGCCGTTGCTCGCCGGGGTCTACGGCGGCGACCCGAACCTGCTCAGCGTGGCCAGCGTGCTGCCGCGCTTTGTCGAACTGGAAGCCAGGTACGGCAGCCTGACCAAAGGCGTTCTGCACGAGCGCCGCAAAGCCGCACGGGAGGCCCGGGGTCAGCCGCTGTTCCAGACGCTCAAAGGCGGCCTGGGCCAGCTCGTGGCCGCCCTAGTAGACCAGGCAAACCCAAAATCGGAGGTATTTCACGCCAGCGCCGAGGCCCTGGAGCGAGGCCCCGGCGGCTGGCGCATCCGGCTCGGCGGCGAGTGGCTCGAGACCGGCAATCTGGTCCTGGCCTGCCCGGCCTACGAAGCGGGCGCGCTGCTGGCCGGCGTCGACCCGGACCTGGCCGCGCTGCTAAGCGCCATCCCGTACACGTCCTCCATCACCCTCTCGCTGGGCTACGAAAAGGCGGGTTTCTCCCATCCTCTCAATGGTTTCGGGTTCCTGGTTCCCAAGCGAGAGCGACGCCGCCTGGTGGCTTGCACGTGGGTGGGGACCAAGTTTTCCTACCGCGTGCCGGACCACCTGGCCGTGCTGCGCTGTTTCATCGGGGGCGGTGGGGAGTCCGACGAAGCCCTGGTCGAGATCGTGCGCGACGAGCTGCGCGACATCATGGGCGTGAAGGAAACGCCGCTGTTCACCCGCCTGGCCCGCTGGCCCCGCTCCATGGCCCAGTATACGGTGGGCCATCGCGACCGCCTCGCCCGGATCGAAGCCCGCGCCGCCGCCCTGCCGGGCCTGCATCTGGCCGGCAACGCCTACACCGGCATCGGCATCCCCGACTGCATCCGGATGGGCAAGCAGGCGGCCGAGCGGATTGTCAGCGGGGCGGCGAGACCACAAACCTGAAATCTCAGAGCGCGCAACCGGTTACCAAGCCAACGAGAGTTGCTCGGACTTCACGAACGGTGGCTCCAGCGGGTAAAGTCTCTGGATAGCCTGAGAGAGCGCTGTCGCGGGCACCCGGGCCAACTCGCTGGGTTCCAGCTTATGCAAGCCCCCGCCGTAAACGCGCCCCTCGCCTAGAAGATCGCCGATGTCGATCGACTGAAGGTGCTGGAACACGACCGGGAGAAGTTCGGGATGCTCTTCCACTGCCCTTTTCAGGGCGCCTCTGGGATAGAGGAGCAAGTACACGTTGTGGGCTGTCGCCGCAGACTTGTTCCAGATCACCCGAAACGGTTTGCGGCCCGCGCTGGACCTGCCCATGTAAGTGAACAGAAACGGCGGGGGCTCGCGCTTCTCCTGTGAGTACCACGGGCTTCGCCGGCTGGCCAGGTACAAAGCATGGACGTCCCTTGCCCTGCCATCCTGAAGGTACTGCCAGAACTTCGGGTAACGGGTTTCGATCGCTTCTTCAGTCAAGTCGCAGTCGATAAGAGCTAGCCGCGGCGCGTTGGCGGGATACCCTCGTTCTCCCACCTCGACAACTTCGCTCGTCAAGTATCGGGGGTTCGGCAGAATCGGCCGTCTGCACTCCTCGGGGATCCCTACCCGCATGGCCTCTTCCTCGGTCAGGATGAAGAAGCCGTTAGCGCCGGTGGCAATGCCGCGCTTGATCGTGAATAGGTCGCCCAGCACGACCTGGCGCCCATCCGGAGGACCGGCAGCTCCGGCGGCCGGAAACCCCGTCCACTTCCGCGCTTTGCGCAGAGTCTCGATGGGGACCATTGCGGTTCGGACGGGGGAGAGCAAGGAGCCGCCAACGGAAATCTGAACTTCATGGTCGTCCGCCGGGCGTCTCTTGCGGAAAACGACGATCGCCGACGAGACCAGGGCATCCGCGAACTGGACATCCGCCGGGCTGAATCTGTGGATGTGAATGAGTTCGACACGGTCGGTCAGGTAGTATTTGATCGCGTCTCCGTAATTCACATCCATGAATTCGGATGGGATCAGCCAGATCGACAGGCCGCCCGGCTCCAACCACGCATCGGAGAGCAAGAGGAAGTGGCAGTACAAACCGGCAAGCCCACTGATGCGAATTCCGTGCTGGAGCATCGCCAGCCGCTGAAGGCGTTCCTTGGCGGCAGGGTCAAGATGATGATGCCGGACGTACGGGGGGTTGGAAACGATGAGGTTGAAGCGGGCTTCCGGCTGAGCGACAGTGAAGTCCGCTTCGATCACCTGCAATCCAGAATCGGCCCACAGGCGCCGAGCAGCGTCTGCAAACAGCGGGTCAAGTTCGATTCCAGCGGCAGCCTCGATGCGGTCGCTCTGAAAGATCCTTCGCAGCGCCGCGTAGAACGATCCCGTCCCAACAGCCGGATCCAAAAAGCGCACGCGACCGGTCAGAGAACGGGCGTAGCGCACAATCTCCTCTGCCAACGCCGGTGGTGTGGCAAATTGGCCCCACTGGTTCCTCTGCTCGGCGCTTTTCAGGCTGTCGAGCCGCTGTTGCTCGGCCAGCCGTCCCTGTTCCCTGGCATCCAGATCCGTCATTCAAAAACCAAGTTTCGCCATATCCTCAATCCGGTGTTCCCAAACCCAGTCGATGCCTTCGGCGGCTTCGTACCCGAGGTACCCGCTGTCGAAGTACCCGCAAAGAAACAGGATGAAACGGGCGCTGTCTCCGTACGTGGCTCGAATCTGCCGAATCTTCGTAGCTTCTTCCTTGCGACGCTTGTTGACGTTCGTGAAGTCACCCGCGGACTTGGCCTCGATCAGCACCGGTATTCTATCGGCCGCAGGCTTCCTCGGCTGAATAACGACATCGACTGGGATCTTCACTTTGTGCGGCTCACCGGCTACGACGGCCATGCGGAATCCATATGTGCCCGGCCTCATGTTCTGCAACGGCTCGGTGCTCGGATGCTGTTCGTGCCTGTAGCCATTCTTCGAGAGGTAGTCTCCGATCAGCGCCAACTGCCTCTTCTCCTGCGCGTTGCGAACGATCGGATCCGAGACCGCTCCGCACAGCCGATCCGCGACAATCGTGGAGGCCCGATAGCGGTCCTCCTTGGACGCAACTCCCTTGACGGCTAACCATGGGAAGATGTCCACATCCAGCATCTTGGCGATCATGCCGGTAATCCGTCTCAGGTTCTCGGCCAGAGCGTCCTCAGCCATCCTAACTGGTATTTTGCCGCCTTCCATGGCTTCTACAAGACTTTTCTTGGTATAGGCCAACCCTACGAGACGGTCACGCGCCAGAGGCGGGCAGGTCGCCATTCGCAACATCGGCAGAATGCCCGGATGCTCTTTCAGAACCTCCGGTGTTATCGCGGTGAGGTCTCTGGTCATGAGCAGGCCCTCTTGCACCTGCTTGGTGGTCTGCAGCCGGGTCTCCCGATACGCCTTCGGCGCAAACTTGGTGAACCATGTGTTGAAGAGGTCAACGCTAGCCTGAATGTCCGCTTTCCAGAGGTGCGGTTTGTCGCAATTGATGGACATGGGCAACCCACCCATGAGTTTACCTCCCAATCACCACCCGCACGCCGGCCGGCCCCACCTCCAGTCGGTCGATGCGGTAGGCCAGACCGAAGGGCTCGTCAATCTGCGCCTCGGGGTAATACAGCCACACGATCTTGCGGATCAGCCAGTGAAGAACCCCGCCGCTGAGCACCAGCCCGGAGATCTCCAGGCGCTCGATGTTCACTTGGGCCTTGCCTCCGCCCGAGCGGATGCGCGCGTCCACCCGGATGGAGCGCTCGCCGCCCACCAGCCACGCCACGACGGCATTCAATGGCTCGCCCTGCGCCTGGCGGAGCTTGGGGAAATCGACGTAGGCGTAGCCGGTGGCTCGGCCCGGCCCCAGTTCCACGCGCGGCTCCCGCAGGCCAGCGGGCGCGACCGCGGCCAACTCCGCCCGCACATAGGCGTTCAGCTCGCCCGGACTCAAGGTCACCGAAGCCCCCGGCGACAACCGCTCCCCTTCGATCAGCGCGACTTTTCGCCGGGCGCTCGCGGAGTCCGTTCCGGGAGCGGCCAGTGCAGCGAGCGCGAGCAGAGCGATCAGGTGACCCATGTAACCATACTGACAAGGTTTTGCTCCGACCGGGCGGCTGGCGCGATTTGACGCCCCCCGCTGGGTCCTATAGACTTGAGTTTTCGGCTTTCCTCAGGAAATCTCTGTTCGCATGAACGCAGGCTGGGTTGTGTCAAAGGAGGAGAATCAGGTGGCAGACGCCCGCAAGTTTATCTTTACGTCCGAATCGGTGACCGAAGGGCACCCCGACAAGATCGCGGACCAGGTTTCGGACGCCGTTCTGGATGCCGTGATGCAAGACGACCCAATGGGCCGCGTGGCCTGCGAGGTCCTGGTAACCACCGGGCTGTGCATCGTGGCCGGGGAGATCACAACCCGCCCGGAGTGCCGGCTGGACATCCAGAAGATCGCCCGCGGGACCATCGACGAAATCGGCTACAACGATGCCAGCCTTGGTTTCGACAGCGGGACCTGCGGCGTGATCAACGTCCTCCAGCACCAATCGGGCGACATCGCCATGGGCGTGGATACCGGCGGCGCGGGCGACCAGGGGCTGATGTTCGGCTTTGCCTGCGACGAGACGCCGGAACTGATGCCGCTGCCCATCATGCTGGCGCACAAGCTGGTGCGCCGTTTGAGCGAAGTGCGCCGGGCGGGACTCCTGGATTTCCTGCGCCCGGACGGGAAGTCGCAGGTCAGCGTGGAGTACGTGGACGGCAAGCCGCGGCGCATCGATGCCATCGTGGTCTCCACACAGCACGCCGACATCCCCATCGAGGAGGTTCGCGCCGGCGTCAGGCATCACGTCATCGACCCGGTCGTTCCGCCCGAAATGGTGGATGCCGCCACCAAATACCACATCAACCCCACCGGCCGGTTCGTGATCGGAGGACCGCACGGCGACACCGGGCTTACCGGCCGCAAAATCATCGTGGATACCTACGGCGGCATGGGCCGTCATGGCGGCGGCTGCTTCTCCGGCAAGGACCCGACCAAGGTCGACCGCTCGGCCTGCTACATGG
>PMEV01000035.1:1139-2521 GCA_003154855.1 Bryobacterales bacterium | reverse complement strand
GCAAGACCGCCGGCGCTACTACAAGACCGCCGGCGCTACTAGTAGTAGGGCAGCGTGGTCGTGTATTGATAGGCCGCCGAGAAGTTGCCGAGGTCCAAACCACTCGGTGGGTTGGGAGTGAAGGTAGTCGAGGCGGCCACATCCTCGACCGTTAGCCCTCCCAAGGGGTAGGCCGGGGTGAGCGCCGACGCCGGCAGGGCCAAAAGGACGTTGGGCGGGACGGTGAAGGCGCCCGCGGAGGCTGGCGCGAGGCAGATGAACATCGCCCCGGCCCCGGTATCCGGGGACGTGAGGATCGCCGAGTAGCCTCGGATCAGGAGGTAGCCTGCGCCGCCCGTCCAGTTCACGGTCACGCCGTTGGAACGGGTCACCGAAGCGATGGCGTCCATGTTGGTCCAGGTGAAAGTCGCTGGAAGGTTCAGGGTGGACGTGAACGGGCCCACATCGGCGCCGCCCGTGCCGGTCAGGGTGTAGCTGCCCGGAGACAGATAAGGCGGGGCCGGGAACCCATTGCTGCCGCCGAGTAGCTTGTTGTATACGCCCTTATTAGTCGCCGTGATCGAGATCGGACTCCCACCGGCTGGCCCAACCAGGCTCAGAGTGCCNNATGCCCCGGCTCGCCGCCAACTGCGTCCAGTTGTAGCTGTCGAAGAGGCCTGTGGCGGCGTCGGTAGCCATCGTCCCAAAAGGCGGAAGCTGATTCTGCTCGGCAATCCGGAGAAGGGTTAGGGAGCCCTGCCTCAACCCGTTCGATTGGAGGTTCAGTCCCGTGTAGTTGGTGAGCGGGTCGGAGCAGGTGCCGCCGCTGGCGCCGATGGACATGCTGACGGTGTTGCTGACGATGTTGCCAACCTTTACGAACACCGGCACATAGCAGCCGGAGATGTTGGGGACGGTGAAGTTGATCTGATCCTCACCAGTGGAAGTCGATCGGCCCTGGAAAACGACGGCGGCCGGCGGGACCTGTTGCCCGCCCACCCATACTTCGGCGTTCGCGGCCAGGGGGACCGGCACCACGGGTTGCTGGGTTTCGTCGCCGGTTACCGGGCCGAGCCCCGTGCCCCACAGCACGGCCGCATCGCCGGGAATCGCCGAGTTCGAAATGTCGTTGACGGAGAGGTTGGCCAAGCCGGTGAGAGGGACGTGGTGAACCTGCTGGACGATCCCCGGCCCGCTGCCGGCTGCGTTCCGGGTGAAGAGCCCGACACTGCTCTGGACCACGTTGAAGGTCTGAGGCGCACTGGTTTGTTGGCTATAGGTGACGGTAAGCGATGCCTGGCCCAGAGCGGCGGCCGAGGGTAGGACCGCGTTGATCTGGCCCGCATAGACGAAGAGCAGGATCGCGTAGCGGGTCGTGGCCGCCGAATCCGTGACCTGGACGG
>PMEV01000035.1:0-1132 GCA_003154855.1 Bryobacterales bacterium | reverse complement strand
ACGCTACTGGCGGCGTTCACCATACCGTTGGCGGAGATGATGGGTTGTGCCAGCGCGACCGCAGTGGCGCCTAGGAGTACCACACAGGCTTTAGCGAGTGTCGTCAAAGTATCACCCTCCAAGGTGTGAACTCTGCCTCATCTTAGCGCAGCCGACCAATGGACGCGGAGGACAACGGGCGGGATGCCGAGGCGGGGAAGTGGGGCAGGCCGAGGAGGACCTGCCCCTGGAACTGGCGGCAAAACCGCCGGCGCTACCGAAGCTAGTTGTAGCCCAGCATCTTCATGAAGGTGAAGGATGCAGCGAACCTGCCGACATCCAAGCCGCTGGGCGGGTTGGGATTGAACGTAGCCGTGGCGGGCGTATTCGTGACCATGAGCGCACCGTTCGACGACGGGGGTAGCGCTAAGAGCACGCCGGGCGGGACGGTGAAGGTATTCGCGGAGGCCTGCGCGATGCAGTAGAATATTGTCCCGGCGTTCTGGGGCGTGGTGATCGCCGAGTACCCCATGATCACGACGTTGCCTGCGCCGCCCGTCCAGTTCACGGTCAGGCCACTGGCGCGGGTCACGGAAACGATGGCATCCATGTTGGTCCAGGTGAAGGCCGCCGGAAGGGTCAGGGTGGACGTGAACGCTCCCACGTCGGCGCCTCCCGCCCCGGTCAGGGTGTAATTTCCCTGAGACAGATAGAGGGGAGCCAGGGGCGTCGCGCTGCTGCCGAGTTGTTTGCTATATACGCCCTTACTGGTCGCCGGGATCGAGACCGTCCCTCCGCTAGGCCCAACCAGGCTCAGAGCGCCCGCATCCAGGTACGTTGGGGTGATCGGGTCGGAGGTGACAGCCGAGTCGCCCGAGAAGGTAAAGACGGTGCAGGCGCCGTAGACCGAGACCCCGAGAAGTCCCCGGCTCATCGCCAACTGGGCCCAACTATAGCTGTCGAAGGATCCTGAAGCGGTGTCGGTGGTCGAATTGAAACCCAGAATCGCCGCGCTAGTCCGGCTAAGGGTTACAGAGCCCTGCTTCAGCCCGTTGGCCTGAACGTAAGCCGCACTGAGATTCTGGTAGCTGAGCGGGTCGGAGCACATGCCGCCGCTGGGCATGATCGCCATGCTGACGGTGTTGCTGACCCG
>PMEV01000103.1 GCA_003154855.1 Bryobacterales bacterium | reverse complement strand
ATCGAGATCGGAATGGCCGCCTCCATCACCTGCCCCACCTTCAAGCCCGAGTACGCCGAGGCCACGCTGAATATGATGCACAGCAGCACGCCCCAGCCCACCGAGCGCCAGGTCAGCTCCGGTACGGTGGCGCCCGCGGGCACAATCGGCTTGTACACCGCCCCGGGCGCGAGCGGCGTGTATGCGTCTTCGGGAAGCGACTTCGTCTCGGACATGTGCCTCCTACCGGCCGGGAGTTCGTCCCATCATAATCCGAACCAATGGGGCTCCGGCGGCGCGCCCCCTCAAGCGCTATAATTCGATAGTCTCCCCAGGCCGCTGATGTCTCAGGACCCAGCCGCGCTCCCGTCCCGTGGTGCCGGGGACGAACACCCGGCCTACCACCCCGCTACCGTCGTCCGCCACATCGCGCATGAGCTGCGGCAGCCCCTAAGCGCCATCGAGTCCATCGCCTTCTACCTGGAAATGGTGCTCCCGCGCACCGATGGCAAAGCCCGCCGCCAACTCGCCAAACTCCAGCAGGAGGTTCGCCAGATCAACTGGATTCTCTGCGACGCCCTCCACTTCCTGCGCGCCGCGCCGCTCGAACTGCAGTTGCTGGACCTGACCGAAGTGGTCTCCAAAAGCCTCTCCGAATGGGGCACGCTGGATGGGGCGGATATTCGCTTGAAGCTCGAGCGGGACCTGCCGTTAGTGCGCCTGGATCTGGAACAGACCCAGCACCTGTTGCGCAACCTCGTGGCCTTCTTCGGCCGGCTCTCGGCCCAGCAACGCCCCCTGATACTGCGAACCGGCGCCGCCGGTGACGAAGTGATTCTCGAGATCGCTGCGCAACTGCCGGAGGGTTCCTCCGCCGATCTCGAACCTCTTTTCAGGCCTTTCGATTCCCATCTCCCGGACGGATCGGGCCTTGGTTTGGCGAGCGTGCGAAAAATCGCCGAAGCGCACGGCGCCCGCCTGCAGGCCGGCACGAGCCCAGCCGGCGGGATCTCGCTCGTAATCGCATTTCCCGCCGGCCGCTGACCGGCCAGGGTAGAATGGAGAGCGCGTCCCATGCTCACGGTTCACCCTTCCACCATCGCGGCGCGCCGCAAACTTTTCCTCCAGATGGAGGCCGGTACGCTGACTCGGGAGCAGGCCTTCCAGCAGGCGCTCGAACTGGATCCCAACGATTGGCTCGCACTGGGCGCGCTGGCGATGGCGCGGCGCGAAGCGGGGGACCTCGAGGAGGCCGAACTCCTGGCCTGGCGCGGCCTCAGGGCGAACCCATGCCAGGTTCCGTTCTATCTTCTTCTCGCCAGTCTGGTGATAAAGCACAAGCAGAGCTCCTCGCTGGCCTCGGGACTTCTGGAACTGGGCTTGAGCAAGGCGCTAGACGATGATGCGGTACTGCAGGATTTTCTCGAAAAGAGCGGGGAATACGACAGCCGCGCCAGCATCGAGAAGGCTCTAGCGGCGCTGACCGCTCAGCGGAAGTCCCAGCCGCGGCGGGTCGAAGATGTGCTGCGGCCCTTCTGGCTCATTCACGAGTTGCAGGTCGCGCCCGCCGGCCTCCTGGACCGGGAGTTGGTGGACCTCATCGTCAAGCACGGCGCGGATTGCGGGCCTCTGCTCGTCGGCGTGCTGCGCGCCTGGTTCTCCGGCCAGTTCCCCGCGGGCCAGGATTTCCCCGCCGAGGCCAGCCTGGCTCTGCTGGGAGAGATCGGGGACCCCGCGGCGCTGCCCGAATTGCTCGAGTGCTGCACGCTGAGGGAAGAGTTACTCCACGAGGCCGCCCACTGGGCCGTGGCGCGCATCGCCGATCGGCGGCCCGCCGACACGCTCCAGGCCTGCCAGCGGATCGCCGCCGATTCCGACCCCTTCATCCTGAGCGCCATCGCGCAGGTCTTGGCGCTGATGCCGCCCCTGGAAGGCGCCCGCGAACTTCTGCTCGGCCTGATCGAGCGTCTGGGGAGCCTGCGAAAGTCGGAGCGCGACTCCCTGTTCCTGTTTCTGGCGACCGCCCTCCTCAAAGTTGATGGAGAACGCGGACCTGCCACCGTGAAAGCCGCCTTCGACCGGCATTCCCGCGAGCTCTCCCAGAAGGGGCGCGCGCGCTGCTACCAATTGCTGAAGGCTTGGGATCCCCAATCGCCGTCCGAACCCGAGCCGGACCCGCGCAACGTCTACGATTTCTGCTGCTGGGGCGAGCGCGAGGCCGAAGAAGAGGAATCGCGGCGCATCGCGGTAGAAGAACCGAGGCCCGAGGCTCCGTCGCCCGGCCGCAAGCTGGACAGCGTCGAGGTAGCCCTGCGCGGGAAACTGTCCGCATTCCCCGGCGAGGCGCTGCGAAAGCGCGAACTCGAATCTGCCGCGGTTCTGTTCGCCCGGGGATCGCTCACCTCGCAGGTGGACTCCATCCACACGGCCGGCTTCCTCGAATGGATCCTCAACGACTACGTCAACCCGCGGCTGGGGCGGACGCTCATCGAGGAGTTTCTGGCTCGCAACCGGGAGCGGCTCACCATGCGCGAGCGCATTCTATTGGAGCGCTGGTCCGGCAGCCGCCAAAGCCTCTTCGAGGTGCAGCGGGTCGAGCCCGAAAAAGGCATCGAGATCGAGGATTTGTTCACCGGCGAGGTGCTTTTCGCGAACGATGTGACCGCATCGCGCCAGGCCGCGCAATGGGATTGCGCGATCCTCCGGGTCGAGCCGGCGGATAGCGGGATGGAGCTGGTCGGGGTGGGCCTCACCGTGCCCCGCCAGTACTGCGCGCCCTTGCGGGAGTGGGCTCGCGCGGACCAGAAGGCCAGCGGCCTGCCCTGGCCCGAGTACCTGCGCACTAACGGCCACCTCCTGCGGGGGAAGGCGCTCGAGATTGGCGAGCAAGCGCTGAGTTCCATGAAAGTGGTGAGCGCCGAAGGCGATCCCGTGGTGTTCTCGGAGGCGGCTTACCGGGTCCTCGACGAGGCGGCCCTGCTGCGGGCGCTCGATTCCTGCGACGTGCTGGACCGCGAAAACCCCCAAGAGGGCCTCTACCACTGGTTCGAGGAATTGTCCCCGGGCAGCGAGAGCCGGCGCTCGCTGGGAACGCTGCGCGTCGAAGGCGGCCGTCTTGTGCTTGAGACCAATTCGAAACAGCGCCTGGCGCGTGGCCGGACGCTGATCGAGAGCCTGGCGG
This sequence comes from Bryobacterales bacterium, assembly GCA_003154855.1. Lineage (GTDB taxonomy): Bacteria > Acidobacteriota > Terriglobia > Bryobacterales > Bryobacteraceae > Fen-330. The sequence goes on along the minus strand of PMEV01000103.1, from coordinate 12,286 downwards.
GAGCCACCCTCGCCCACCAGGGCGATAAGTTCACCGGCTTGCAAACCGCGATGCGCCAGCACAAGCGCTCAGAGCCTCCGCCCGAGAGCAAGATTCCGCCGGAGGTCCAGCGGGAGATCATCGGGAAGTACATGGCCGAGCACTACCGCACCTGGCCGGACACTCCGCTCCCCGCCCTCGACGGCCAGACCCCGCGCCAGGCCGCGGCCACGCCCCAGGGCCGTTCGCGGGTCGCCGATCTGCTGAAGTTGTTCGAGAACGGCGAGGACCGCAAGCGCCGGGCGGGCGAAGCCTGGTTCGACGTCTCCGGGCTGAAGGCGGAGCTGAAGATCGACCTCTGAAACTGCCTACCGCCTTTCCAACTCTTCGATACGGCGGCGCAACTCGGCGAGCTCCTGGCGCGCCTCGGGTAGCCGGCTCAGGCTGGCGAGCTGCTCGAGGTACTCTTTCAGCGGCCGCGCCGGAGTGCCCCACACCACCTGCCCGGCGTGCACGATCTTCGAGGTCAGCACGCCGCATCCCGAGCCCAGCACCGCCCGCGTCCCGATGCGCGCCTTGTCGCCGATGCCGACCTGCCCGCCGATCACCGCGTAGTCCTCCACCACCACGCCGCCCGAAAACCCGGTCTGCGCGGCCACCACCACGTGCCGCCCGATCCGGCAGTTGTGCCCCACCTGTACCAGGTTGTCCAGCTTGGTGCCCTCCCCGATCCAGGTCGCCCCCAGCGCCGCCCGGTCGATGCAGGTATTGGCCCCGATCTCGCAGTCGTCCCCGATCGTCACGCGCCCGATCTGCGGGAACTTCTCGTATCGGTCGCCGGCCATCGCGAAGCCAAACCCGTCCGCGCCGATCACGCAGCCGGAATGCAGAATTCCCCGCGCGCCGATGTCGCACTCGTCGTATATCGTGACGTTGGCCTGCAGGATGCACTCTTCGCCCAGCGTGACCCGGCGGCCGATGGCGCAGCCCGCCCCGATCCGCGTGCGCGCCCCGATCCGCGCCCCTTCGCCCACGCTCGCGTGCGGCCCGATCGCCACGCCGCTCCCTATCTCCGCGCTTCCCGCAACCACCGCCGTGGGATGCACGCCCGGCTCGGCCGCCGCCACCGGATGCAGCCGGCCGACGGCCTTGGCAAACGCCGCGCGCGGCTCGGGAGCCCGGATGAGGGTGCGCCCCTCGGGGTTTGGGAACTCCGCCGGCACAATCAGGCAGCCCGCCCCGGAGGCCAGCGCCTGCACGGCGGCTTTGCGGTTCCCCACGAACGAAAGCTCGGCCGCCCCCGCGCTCTCCAGGCTCGCGGCACGCACCACTTCCCGCTCTCCGTCGCCCTCGAAGGTGGCGCCCAACCATTCCGCCAATTCGCGTACTCGCATAGCAGAGGCGCGCTGCAAACCCGCCCGTGGACTATCATACTAAGGTTATGCCCATCGATTCCTCGGCTTCGGTGGCCCCCACCGCACGCGTGCATCCGGATGCATCCATCGGGCCCCAGGTGGTCGTCGGCGACTATTGCGTCATCGAGTCCGATGTCCGCATCGGCGCGTTCTGCCGGCTCGAGCCCTACGTGTACGTCAAACGCTGGACCACGCTCGGCGAGCGCAACGAAATCTCGGCCGGAACCGTACTGGGCACCGATCCGCTCGACAAGAACTTCTCCGGCCAGCGCAGCTACCTGCGCATCGGCGACGGCAACCGCATCCGCGAGCACCAGACCATTTCGCGCGGCACCCAGCCCGAATCGGCAACCGAGATCGGCGACCGCAACTACATCATGACCTCCGGGCATATCGCGCACAACTGCAAAGTGGGCAACGACATTGTGATCGGCAGTTGCACGCTGGTGTCCGGCCACGTCGAAATCGAGGACCAGGCGTTCATCTCCGGCGGCGTGGGCATTCATCAGTACTCGAAGGTCGGCCGGCTGGTCATGATCGGCGGCAACTCGCGAGTCACCGTTGATGCGTCGCCGTTCTTCCTCTACGCGGGGTTCAAACTCGTGCTAATGGGCCTGAACCTGGTCGGGTTGAAGCGCGCCGGTTTCCAGGCCGGAGACATCGCCGCTCTCAAGACCGCCTATCGCATCCTGTTCCGCTCCGGCCTCAAGCTCGAACCGGCCCTGGCCCGCATCGAAACCGAGATTCCCACCGAGCACACGCTCCACCTGGTGGCCTTCATCCGTCGCAGCGAGCGCGGCATTAGCCGTGAGTAAAGCAGATCGTGTGACCTAAGAAGTGCAAAGATCACCCACTCTATCAGGACCTGGGGACCTGCCTGGAATCGGTGAGCACTACTTGGGCTCCATCCTCTGCTGCCCTTGTTGCGACGACAGCAACGGGGGGGCGAAACTGGAAGAATGATGTAAGTTTATACCCCATGGAAACGATGGGGAATGAAGGGCACATGGAACGGTATGAATACAATGTTCTCACGGCGTGCGTGGATATAGTGCATCCAGTCTCTCGTGGGTTCCACGAAGAATATGCCGACGAATTGGACTTGGCGGACGCCGCAGAGCGCCTGGCGAGAATGCTCGCAGAAGGACATCTCTTTGCCGCTGATCGAGACAGCCACCTCAACTGTCCGGACTACCGTGGCGCTCCAGATTACTCGGGCGTAGTTGTCTGCGTGCCAACAGTTGAGGAGATCGCTTCTGCATTGACTATGCTTGATGGGCGATTCGGAGTAGGCCTCACAGCGCGCGGAGCCGCTCTCTGGGAAGCGGTAGCCGAGCCGAATTGGGACCTGTACATCGAAGAGTCCGGCGATGGATTCGACAAGGAACAGGAGACTTGGGAGACACACCTTTGGAGCCGTACCAAGCGCAGGTTGGAGGATGCAATTCGGTTTCGATACGCAGGCGAGCCGGTGTCAGGCACCCAGGAGTGGGAGAGTGTTGCTCCATGGCGTGCCACGTATTGGAAGACACTTCCGGAAGGCTATCACGTTCGATTGCGGACCGGAAGTCATCCAGGTTTGAAGGATTGGACGGAGGAGGAAAGGATATGGTGCGAAACTCTGCGGTGGCATCGGCCTTTCTCGGCCCTGCGTCGGCTTTAGCGTTCTAGGCTCCGATCTCGAGGGGCCGGCCCGCACATCGAAGCCTTGCGCCCGATGAAGGTAGACTTCCCCTCGATCACTCGGAAGTTGCCGCAGATCCTGCCGCCCCGACAGGCACGATAATGGAATTGTGCTTCGCCGCGTGGCCACGGCCGTCCTTCTGATCGCGTCCGTGGCCTCCGCGCTCCCGCCGGCGGCGATCGCCATCGATTATCCCCAGGACGGTTCGGTCTTCCCGCCCGAGATCACGCCCCCCACCTTCCTGTGGCGCGATGGCGCGTCCGCCGCCACCATCTGGCGAATCGAAGTCTCCTTCGCCGACGGCGCCCCCTCCCTCCGCGCCACCTCGCGCGGCCCGCGCCTGCATATCGGCAAGATCGACCCGGATTGCGTTTCCGAGACCAACCAGCTCCCTCATCTGACTCCCCAGCAGGCCGCCGCGCACACCTGGACTCCGGATGCCACCACCTGGGCCTCTATCAAGAGGCACTCCGTGGCGGGCGCGGCCACCCTGACCATCTCCGGCTTCACCGCCGCCAGCCCCGAGCGCCCCCTGTCGCGCGGGCGCGTGGCCATTCGGGTTTCGCGCGACCCGGTGGGCGCGCCCATCTTCTATCGCGACGTCCCGCTCATGCCCACCCACACCCAGACCGGCGCCATCCAGCCTCTCGCCGCCGACGCCGTGCACCTCATCCAGTGGCGGCTCCGCAACCTTGCCGAGTCCCAGAGCCGCGTGGTGATGGAGGAAATCCCGGTCTGCGCCAACTGCCATTCCTTCTCCGCCGACGGCAAAACGCTGGGCATGGACCTCGACGGCCTCCGCAACAATCGCGGATTGTATACCCTGACCCCCGTCGCGCCCTCCACCTCCATCCGCCGCGAGAACGTGATTCAGTGGAGCACCGCCCAGGGGCCGATCAAGGCTGCGATTCGTGTCGGTTTCATGTCCCAGGTTTCTCCCGACGGACGCTACGTCGTCACCACCCTCGATGAATCCCCCACCCAGGCCAGCAATTACTACGTCGCCAATTTCAAGGACTACAAATTCTTGCAGGTCTTCTTCCCCACCCGCGGAATTCTGACCTGGTACAGCCGCTCGACCGGAATCTTGCAGCCCTTGCCCGGCGCCGACGACCCGCGCTTTGTGCAGATGGGCGGTTTCTGGAGCCCCGCCGGCGATTACCTGGTGTTTGCCCGCGCCCCCGCCCAGGACCCCCATCCCAATGGCGCGCCCGAGGCCCAGTTCGCCGGCGACCCCAACGAGCTCCAGCTCCAATACGACCTCTACCGCATCCCTTTCAACGCCGGCCGCGGCGGCGTGCCGGAGCCCATCGCGGGCGCCTCGCGCAACGGCCTCAGCAACACCTTTCCCAAGGTCTCGCCGGACGGCCGCTGGATTGTGTACGTCCAGTGCCGCAACGGCCTGCTGATGCGCCCCGATTCCCAGTTGTACATTGTGCCGGCCGAGGGCGGCCAGGCCCGGCGCATGCGCTGCAACACCCCGCTCATGAATTCCTGGCACAGCTTTTCGCCCAACGGACGCTGGCTCGTCTTCTCTTCCAAGGCCCGTTCGCCCTACACCCAGATGTACCTGACCCACATCGACCCGGATGGCAGCGACAGCCCCGCCATCCTCATCGACAACTCCACCGCTGCCAACCGCGCCGTGAATCTCCCCGAGTTCGTGAACATCCCGCCCGACGGGCTGCGCGAGCTCGGCGGCCCGGCCGTCGAATTCTACCGGCTCTACGATCGCGCCCTGTATCTCGAGAAGCACCGGCGCATCGAGGAGTCCATCGCCCTCTGGAAGCGGACTGTCGCGCTCGGTCCCGACGAAGATCTCGCCCACCGTCATCTGGCTGAGGTGCTGCTCATGGCGGGACGCCGTGACGAGGCGGCCGCGCACCTTCAAAAGGCCCGGGAGCTCGAGCTGCGCTCCACCTCCTCGCACAACGAGCTGGGCCTGCTGCTTCTCGATACGGGCCGCCTCGACGAAGCTCTCGTGGAGTTTCGCCAAGCGGTCCAACAGAAACCGGAGTCCCCTCCAGCTCATTCCAACCTGGCCCGCGCGCTCATCCAACAGGGACAGCCCTCCGAAGCGCTGCTCGAACTCCGCAAGGCGCTCGAACTGGACCCCCGCTACGCCCCGGCCCATTATCAACTCGGTCTGCTCGCGGCCCAGCGAGGTGAGGCCGAGGAAGCGATCCGCGAGTGGCGCCAGGCCCTCGATCTGGATCCCCACGATGCTCCAGCCCACGACTCTCTGGCCAATGCGCTCTACGCGCGAGGTCAGACCGCCGAGGCGCTAGCGCACTGGCGCGAGGCCATCCGTCTGCAAGCCGGCAACGCCCCGGCGCTGCAGCGCGCGGCCTGGGTGCTGGCCACCTCACCCGAAGCATCCCTGCGCAACGGAACCGAGGCCCTGGCGTTCGCCGTGCGCGCCATGCAACTCTCCGGCGGAAAGGACCCCGCAATCCTGGACGCCCTCGCCGCCGCGTACGCCGAAACCAACCGCTTCGCCGACGCCGCCCTCACCGCCCGCCGCGCCCTCGCCCTGGGCCCGCCCGCCCAAGCCGAAGCCCTCAGGAGCCGCATCGCCCTCTACGAAGCGGGCAAGCCGTTCCGCCAGCCGCCGCCTCCCCGCTAGCGCCGCGGCGACGGCGGTGAGGTCTCGGCCGAGCTGGCTCACATAAGAATGTCTATGCGGTGGGGAAGGCCGTTGCCCGCTACAGTTGTAATCGCGCCAGTGCGCGCGTCCACGCGGCGAACCCGGTTACTTACGAAGTCGGCGATGAACAGATTGCCGTTCGAATCCAGTGCAATAGATCCGGGATCGATCAGCTTTGCCCGAGTAGCCAGACCGCCGTCGCCGCTAAACCCCCTGACCGTGCCAGCGATCGTGCGGAGAATTCCGGTGCGAACATCGATCCGACATACCCGGGCAACGGTCCGTTCGATAAACAGGAGGCTGCCGTCGCGATCCAGCACCACGTTATTCGGGGATTCGAGTTTGGCCTCCCGGGCTGGCATGCCAACCTTGGCCAGGTTCCGGACGCCGAGCCCAGCTATGGTCTGAATGATGCCCGTTCGCCCGTCTACGCGCCGGATACAACCCCTGTCGGGCGTGTAGCCAGATTGTGAGATGAATAGGTCGCCGTCCGCGCCGACGGCCACGGAGCCTGGATACTCCAGACTGGCTTGCGTAGCCGGGCCGCCGTCCCCGGTTGTGTTCCGACGACCGTTGCCCGCCACGGTCGTGATGATACCCGTTGAGGCGTCCACACGCCGTACACGATGATTGCTCGGGTCTGCGATGTACAGATTGCCCGCTCGGTCGAACGCGGCCCCTTCCGGCAGCTCCAGTTCGCCGAGCGCTGCCGGTCCGCCATCGCCGCCGAACCCAATGCCACCGCCGACGATGTCCCGGACAGACCCGTCCCGCACGCTCACCTTGTGGACTCGATCTGCTTCGACAACAATCAGGTCGCCCGCCGGATCCAATGCCAAGGCGCTGATGCTTTCGAGCGGCTCTTGCGTGTGTACAGTGCCGATAATGCCGCTCGAAAGGTCAACGCGCCGGATCACATGGAAGTACTCGACCACATAGAGGGTCTGCGAGCCGTCAACCACAATGGAGCACGGCCCGTTGATCGCCGCGGCAGTAGCAGGCCCGCCGTCCCCTGAGACGGGTCGGGCTGGCCTAGCCAGCGGCAAGGCCAGCATCACAATGCCGGCGGTACAAGCAATCGCGGCCATCGCGGCTGCGCAGGCCGTTTTCTTCATCTCAAGCTCTATTAGCCCCGCTCTACGAACTGCTCCGCGACTCTCCCGCCGGCCGGTAAGCGATCGCGTCGATCTCCACCCGTATATCGAAGGGCAGCCGCGCCACCTGCACCGTGGTCCGCGCCGGCTTCTGCTCGCCGAAGAACTCCCCGTACACCTCGTTCATGGCGGCGAACTCGCCCACGTCCGCCATGTACACAGTACACCTCGCGACCTCCGCCAGCGACGACCCGCAGCCCTCCAGAATCCGCCGGATATTCTCCAGCACCAGCCGCGTTTCGTGCCGGATGTCGCCCTTCGAGATCCGGTCGGTGACCGCATCCACCGGCCCCTGGCCCGAGACGAACAGGAAATCGCCCGCGCGCACCGCGGGTGAGTAGGGCCCGCGGGGCGACGGAACGCCCGGCGGGCTCAGCCTCTCGATCATGCCGTCACTCCCCCTGCGGAGGCGGCGGGTTCTTGCGCACCCGTCGAGCGCGCGTCGGCGAGGGGCTGTGCGTCGCCACCGCCTTCTTGGTGCGCCGCGTCGTTCCCGCAGCCGCCGCGCGCCTCGGACGCTTGACCTTCTTAGGCTCCATCAGCGCCGGAGTCTGGTTGCTCTCGGGCTGCTTTTCGTCGAGTTCGGTCAGCGCCGCGGCCTCCAACTCCTCGGGCGTCGGTTCGGGCGGCGCCGGCGGATAGAACTCCGCCCCCAGCGACACCATCAGTCCACGCTCTTCGTGCGGCTCCACGCGCACCAGCAGCTTGTCTTGCGCGAAGTTGAGGAACTCCTGGAATTCCTGGAACCCGTATTTCTGCGGCTCGAATCCTTCGTGTTCGCCGCGAACCCAGCCCTCCAGGTCTTCCGCCAGGGCGCCGGCATCCATCTCCAGCCGGTGCGTCTCCAGCACGTCGCGCAGCAGTGGCAGCGCCTCCTCCGGCTTGTGCGCCGGCTCCTCCTGCTTCGGCGCGCCCTTCCGCTCGATCACGTAGCGCCCCTCCGCTCCGGTCACATTCACGTAATCGGCGTTCTTCATCTTCTCCACGAACTCCGTGAAGCTCCCCGCTCCGTACGCCTTCTCCGAGAACGTGGGGTCCAGTTGCAGCATCGTCGATTTCAGCAGCCCGAGCTGCGGCGTCACTTCGCGCCGGTCCAGCACCTGCAACGCCCGTTCGACCAGCGGCATGGCCTGCGATAGCTCCAGAGGCGCCGGCCTGTGCCGCGGTCCGCGCCCGCCCCGCCCGCCTTGCTGCGAATGTTGCTGATGCTGCGCTGGCGGTGGCTGTTGCGCTTGCGGCGGCTGCCCCTGCTCCCTCGGCGGCGCCTGCTCCTTCGGTGGCTGCTGCTGCCGTTCGCTTCTCCGTTGCGGCTCGTCCGTCATCAGCGATTCGAAGCTGATGAACTCGTGGCAGTTCTTCTGCAGAATCGTGCTCGTGAACGCGCGCCCCCCCACCACGAACACCGTTTTGCCGTACTCCTTCAGTTTGTTCAACAGCGGGATGAAGTCGCTGTCCCCGCTCACGATCGCGAACGCGTTGATGTGATTGTGCGTGAACGCCATCTCCAGCGCATCCAGCGCCAGGTTGATGTCCGCGCCGTTCTTGTCTCCACGCGGCGACGGCACGCGCTGCACCATCTGCACCGCGTTCTCCGCCATTTGCCGTTTTGCCCCTTCCTGCCGGCCCCAGTCCGCGTAGGCGAACTTGGCCACGATGTCTCCCCGCTCGCGCAGGCTTTCCAACACCGCGGCCACTTCAAACTCCCGCTGCAGTGTCGATTTCACGCCGATTTCAATGTTGTCGTAGTCGACGAACACGGCGATTTTCAATTTGTCTGTCATTTTGATCTCTTTTCGGATCCTCCCCTTCAGCCAGCCTGTCTCGTAGACGGCCGGATGAACTCGACGATCCCCTCTAGCGAGGCGCCCGGTAGAATTGCCGCCGGCTAACGTCGGCGGTCCACTGCCAGTAGGCCTCTCCTCAAGCATACTCTTTCCTGGCCCGCACCGCCTCCCGGCCGGCAACCCGTACTAAACTGGGTATGGGTTGCCATGCCTGAGATCAGCNNGAGATATCGTCGATGCCCAGGCCGTCGGGGACTACCGGTTGCTGGTCCGCTTTGAGGATGGCGTGAGCGGAATTGTCGACCTGGCGAAACTCATTCGCTTCGAGGGCGTGTTCGCCCCCTTGCGCGACGCCGCCCAGTTCCTGCAGGTTCGGGTTCATCCCGAACTGGGAACCGTGTGCTGGCCCAATGGCGCCGACCTCGACCCGCTGGTCCTGTACGCGTTGATCACGCAGTCTACCGCCCGATAGCGCCGCGCCGCCCGGCCCCCGCTGCGCTATCATTGCAATTCGGATGGAAGAGCCCCCAATCCCGCTTCAGGTCTCGGTCCTGATCGTCTCCTACAACTGCCCCGCCGCCCTCCGCGCCTGCCTGACCTCGCTCGAAGCCTCCGCCGATCGCGACAAAATGGAGGTCCTGGTCGTCGATAGCGGCTCCTTCGACCGCACTCCCGAAGTCGTCGCCGACTTTCCCCAGACCATTCTCTTGAAGCTCCCCCGCAACTTCGGCTTCACCCGCGCCCTCAACATCGCCATGCGGACCGCTAAAGCCGAGTTCTACTTCTTCCTCAGCCCCCACGTCCTGGTGCTCCCCGACACCGTCTCCGCCCTGGCCGCCCGCCTCGCCGCCGAGCCCGATGCCACCGCGGTCTGCCCTCTGCTCGTCACCGCGGACGGCCAGCCTTCCCCCCAGTTCTATCGCCTCCCCGGCCGCTCCACGGTCTCCGCCATCGCCCGGGCCGCCGCCTTCGCCCCCGCCGCCCCGCCTTTCATCACCGAGGAAAAGGTCTCCGTCGAGTTCCCCACCTTCTCCGCGCTCATGGTGCGCGGCTACTTCCTCAAAGGCCTGCGCTACATCGACGAGCGCTACGCCCAATCCTGGGCCGACGCCGAGCTCGCCCTCCAGATCCGCCGCGCCGCCAAGAAGATCCTGCTCTTTCCCGCCATCCTAGCCACTCGCTCCGACGACGACCCGCCGCCCAGTCCCCTGTCCCCGGCGCAGCGCGCCCTGCTCGCCTCCGACTGGGCCTCCGGAGCCGCCGTCTACGCCGGCAAGCACTTCGGTTTCGCCGCCCGTTTCAAGCTCCGCCTCGCCGCCATCTTCTCCGCCCTCGGCGCCGCCCTCCTCGCCCTCCTCCGCTTCCGCGACGTCCACTACCACTTCTCCCGCTTCCTCAACGTCGCCGCCGGAGCCAAAGTCGACGGCACCCAAGGGATCATGTAGGCGCCATGAAGCGAACGATTCAGGTGCGAGTCTTCCGTGGCCAGAAGCAGTACGTCGCCGAGTGTCTCGACCTTCCCGTCGTGACCGAAGCGCCNNGGCTTCGCGGAAAACCCAACCATCCTCGCCACCATGGAGCTCCCAGCCGTCGCCTGATGCCCAGGCTGCGGCCGCTCTCGGGTGAAGAACTCCTCCGCATCTTCTCCAAGTTCGGGTTCGACCCCGTGTCGCAACGGGGCAGTCACGTCAAGCTCCGTCGCTCGTTGCCAAACGGCCCCCGGCAGATCCTCACCGTCGTTCTGCATGACCAAGCCGGGTGGAGCGCCGTGCACGCCATCCACCGCTCAGTCCTCGCCTCGGATACTCCAAGGCTTCTCGTCCAGGAACCTTGCCGGGCTGAGGATGCGGATGCCGCGGAAGGGGTCCAGCCGCAGCAGCGCGCGATCTCCGCTGACTATCGCCTCGGCGTTCCCGGCAACCGCACACTCCAGCACCCTGTTGTCTTCCGAGTCGCCGCATGCCGCGATCTCTTCGGTGGGCTCGACAACCATGCACAACCCGTGCAGCCGAATCCCGATCTCCCCCAGCATCTCCTCGGAGTACTCGAATCGGTCTCGAAGAACCCGCTCAAGCTCTGCGAGGAGCGCCCCTGAACTACAGAGATCGAACCAGCCGGCCGAGGCCAGGAGCAGCGCTGCACGCGGAACTCCGCCAAACTCGAAAGCGGAGATGAAGATGTTGGTGTCGAAGACGACTCGCATCACCGGGCGCCGGGCTTACGACCCGTACTTCGGGTCTTCCGTTTCCGCTGCCGCTGCTCGCGCACCGCGCGAACGACATCCTGCTCATCCTGGATGCCCAGNNTGCCTGGCGATGCTTTCCGCCACCTCCAGCATCTCCGCCGGCAGCGAGATCGAGACCACCTTGGTGTTCCGCATGACAGCCGCCCTCTTCATACTCCGTAATACATAGTATGAACCTGGCACGCCCTCGCGATCAAGGCCAATCTCCGTGCCCGCCGATACACTGGCGTTACCGGGCGCCGCTTCATCAGATCACCGCTCCTGGTACGCCGTCATATCCGTGATCCCGAGGTGCCACCCGCATCCGCGAGCGTCGGTGTGGTCGTATTCCCGATACCAGGCCGCCCCCTTGTACGCCGGCTCCAGACTCAAGGGTTCAACCTCGTCGGGCTCCTCGTCTGGGAGGAGATACGGTCGGAGACGCTCCTCATCAAGGGGTATGGCGATGAAAACGTACCTGTCTTCGGCCTCCCCGGACCAGTACTTACCCTCGAACCGCCCCTCCCGTCCCCAACACTTGAGTGCCTTCTCGTGTTCATCTAATACAATCTCCAGGCAGCCTCCAGCAGTCGGACCCTTCACCTGTGAACCAAACCTGTGTGACCAGAGCACCTTCGGGGCGGAAGCGTAGCTTCGCGGGTCTGGATCGTAGAAGGTGCTCCTGTAGCCAGAGAACTCGTCGAACACGGCGGTGTGCGTTGTCCACTCCTGGAGCACCATGCCTGCCGACGGCCAGAAGCGGGCTGGTGCCACCTGGCTCGTCAGCTCCTCAAGCTCGGCGTCCGTGATGCCTGCGACGTCCCTCGTGAACTCGCGCGCCATCCACATTGAGAACCGAATGACCCGCCGAAGCGCCGGTCGCCCCAGCGCAATTGCGATCTGCGCCGCGACAACCTCGTCGGCCGTCAAACCGTCGCGCCGGGAAGCCACCTCTTGACAACTCGGCCTGCTCACTCCGAAGCGCTCCTCCAGTTCGGAGAACAGAGCGTCACCGGGCCGTATTGAACTCGACTGCAGGCCGAGGCGATCGTTCAGGCGTCCTAGCCTCCGTTCGACCGCACAGACCCAACAGACAGCCACAAAGTTCCCGAAGGGAACAAGAACACCTAGTGACATGGGACATCACTCCGAGTATTGACATTGCGCTAGTGGGGAGAATAGCACACAGTTGCTAGTTCGGTTCAGGCCAGCAAACCGCGCTGCGGCAGCCAGCGTGCAGGGGAGAAGCGCAAGCCCTGCAATTGGACAATAACTCAAGTCCAGCCGAGCCGGCCGGGGGCTTTCGGGTGACAGCCAGGACAGATCATGCCGGCAGTCCCGACACCCGCGCCGACGCAACCTTTTTCAGTCGCCGTCGGCCTGACTTTCTAATCTCTTT
>PMEV01000049.1:6999-9810 GCA_003154855.1 Bryobacterales bacterium | reverse complement strand
TGGCCAATTCCTGCAGGCCGCCTACATGGTCGCCGTGGTAGTGCGTCAGCAGCAGGTGGTCGATCCGCGTCACGCCGGCCGCTTGAATAGCCGCCATGATGCGGTCGGGATCGCGGTTCCCGGGGCTGCCGGTGTCGATGAGGAGCGATTCGCCGGAGGGGGAAACATACAGCGTAGAGTGCCCTCCTTCGGTGTCGATGAAATACATGTCCAGAGTCTTGGACGACTTGTTCTGCGCGCTTCCCACCGCCCCAGCCAGGGCGAGGCTCAGTAGGATCGCGGATGTTCTGCGCATGGCGGCACTCCTTCTTTCCTTTCCTACCCGCGGAGGTAGGGCTTCATGTATTGGTCCCAGGCCTCGCGGACGGCCTGTTTGGTGGCTTCGTCGAGCGGGCCCGCCGGGCGGCGGCCACCGCCTCCTCCGGCCGGCGGCGCACCGGCGAACGAGCCCCGGCGTGTTTTCGTCGTTTCCTTGAACACGCCGCGCACCACCATGAGATAGTCGTGGGAGCCGGTGATGCTGCCGAAGGCCTGTATCCGGCCGAACATGTCGAACGCCTCCCGCCGCCGGCCGGCGTGCCAGAGATCGAATGCGGCGGCGAAGAAGTCCGAGAGCTCCACGGTCGGGCAGTGGCCCAAGAAGCCTAACCGCATCTCGTCGATCATGGTGCGCACGCCGTTTCCGGAAAACACCGCCAGCTTGTCATGCGTGCGCTCACGGATTTGCGCCACGCGGGCCAAAGGGTCGCCGGCCTCGTCCTTGACGCACCGCAGGGTGGGGATCCGGTTCGCCATCTCGACGATCAGGTCGACGCTCATGTCGCCCTCGGTCTGCACGAACAGGGGCAGTTCCGTGGCCTGGCCGATGGACTTGTAGTATTCGATCATGGCCTGGTCGCCGGCCTTCTCGGGTGGCAGCGAAATGATCGCGTCGGCGCCGTTCTGGGCCGCGTGTTTGGCGCGCGCGATCGATTTGGCGACGTTGTTCTCCTTGTCCTGCACTCCGATCACCAGCGCCGTCCGGCCGCCCTTGCCGGCGGCGAGGATGGCTTCGGCGCCATCTATCCTCTCGGTATCGGACAGGGTCGTCCAGCCGCTGGCTTTCTGCGGCCAGACGAAGCCATGGACCTTGTAACGGTTGCAGAACTTGACTTCGTTCCGGAGGCATTCCAGATCGAGCTTGTCGGATTCGGTGACGGGCGTCTGAACGATGGGAAAGACGCCACGCAGCGGTTTCGCAGCGGCGGAGTAACCTTTGTTCGCCAGCGCCAAACCCAGCGCGCCGCCGCCCAGTGCCCACAGGAACTCCCGCCTGCCGGGGACTTGCGAATGATTCTCCATCGATTCCTCTCCTTCCGTCCTTAACGGTCGATCCTCTTCAGGAGTTTGTCGAGCGCATCGCGATCAATGGGATAGCCGAGTCCCGGCTTCGTGGGCGCGAGCACGTACCCGTCCTTGTCGATCCGGAATTTCTCCTGGTACGGCCGGTCTGCAAAGGTGACGGGATGCGGCATCTCGAACCAGTAAGCGTTGGGCATCGCCAGCTCGAGGTGGAAATGCACGGCCAGATCGGTGGGATTGCCCCAGTTGTGCGGCGTGCATTCCAGGTTGAAGGCATCGGCCAGCATGCCGACCCGCATGGAGCCGCCGATGCCGCCCACGTTATCGGCGATCAGGCGCGCCACATCGAGGGCGCCGCGGCGGATGTATTCGGCGAAGTCGGAGATGGAGAACAGAAACTCACCGACGTGGAGCGGAAGATCGAGAACGCGGTTCAGCTCCACCAGGCCCTCGATATCGGTAGTGGGAATGGGATCCTCGAACCACGCGTAATTGAGCTCATCGAGCACGCGGCCAACCTTGAGCGCCTCGTAAAGGTTATAGCGCTGCACCGGATCGTGCGCCAGAACGAAATCGTCGCCCACGGCCTTGCGGATGGTCCGGATCTCCTCGATGTGGCCGACGTAGGCGGGAATAGGCGGTCCGGTTTTCCGCTGACCGGCGCCGGGGTGGATCTTGTATCCTACATAGCCCTGCTCCTTGGCGCTGAGCACGTCCGCGATGTAATCCTCGACATTGGGCAGGTGCTGGGAACTGGCATAGGCCATCACCTTATCTTTCGTGCCGCCCAGTAACTTGTAGATGGGGCGGTTGACGGCCTTGCCCAGGATGTCCCACAGGCAGATTTCAGCCGCGGCGGTGTAGTAGTTGGGCCAGGTGCCGCGGCCGCGTCCGGGGACGCCGAAGGCCATGGGAGTGGCGCCAGCCGGAGGGCGTCCGCCGCCGGGGGCCGTACCTGGGGCGCCACGGCCTGGGCCGAAGCCTGCTGAGCGGCCACCGCTGAATCCGTAAGTCTCCATGGTCCCCGTGGTGGCCGTAATGGTAGGCAGCAGATCGACGACGCTCTTGCCCAGCAGGGCAGTTTTGGCCCATTCCAGCCAGTTCGTCGTCGGCGAGCGGTTCCCGATGGTGTAATTCCCCTCGTGGCCGCTGTTAGTCACCACCGAAAGGATCTCCCCGGTCTCGCCGGAGTTCAAGCGGCGAAAGCTGGAGACATCCGCGACGTAGACTTTTACTTCCTTGATCGTCAGGTCGGGCAGGTCGGCCGGCTTGACTCCGACCGATTGCGCGGCTGCGTGCGGCGGGTCGGCCAGCGCCGAGACCATGGCTGCGGTAACGCCCGCTGCTCCGAAGAACTGCCTGCGGGATTGCTTTCGATCGGACATCGTTCTCCTCTATCCTTTCATGAGGCGTCCACGAGCCTACTTCGGCAACAGGGACAGCACGCCTTGGCTGGGGCTGGGGATGACG
>PMEV01000049.1:0-6979 GCA_003154855.1 Bryobacterales bacterium | reverse complement strand
TCAACGCGGTGTCGATGGCCTCGAAGACGGCGGTGAAACCCTGGGTTTCGATGAGACCCACGGCAAAACTGGATTGATCGCTCATATCGTTCTCCGGTCTTTGGACCGTTGCCTGCTCGATCAGGGGACTGAACTCCGGCGGGGCCAGGTAGGCGGCGGGCGAAAGCTCCGATGGGCTCGGGATGACGTGCGCGAGGATCGCGGTCTGCATGGCGCCGGCCGTTTCCTCGGCGGCCCGCGTGGCGGCCTCGATATCCCCGAGCCGCCCGGACAGCTTCATACAGACGCCCGGACTGTCGTTGAGTTCGGTTTCCAGCACCCGCACCCCGGCGCACTTCTCCATGGCGTCGAGCACCACCATGGCCGGAGACCAGCCGCCGATCTCGATCAGGGCCAGCGCTTCGATCATAGGACACCCCGTTTTTCGAGCTCGTGCAGCACCTGCCAGACGAGCTGTTCCGTCTTGTCGTCCTCGATCTGCCGAATGCGCGGGGCGCAACCCGCCGCGGGCCGGTTCACCAGTTCGAAATCCGCCAGGATGCACTGTAGAACAGACGTCAGCGCCGCGCGATCCGAGCGTTGCGCGCTGGTTTGCGGCTGCCGTCCGCGGCCAAAGCTGAAGCCACGCAACTCGGCTGCCGCCCGGAAGCCGTCCGGGAACTCGAAGGGGTAGAGCATTGCGTCAAACAGCTCGAGGATCCGGTACTGCCATTGCATTGCTTCGCCGTACCTGCCGGCACGCGAGAGATCGTACATCCGGCGAGTGACTTCCGGTACCGCGTTGCTGGAAGCGTGCGTGCCCCCGTCGCAGCCGATCATCAGCATGGGAACCAGCACGGCTTCCCAACCGGTAAGAAAAGAGAAGTCCGGCCGGTTGGGGCGAACCGCGGCGATCATGCGCATCATGAAGGCGAGGTCGCCGGAGGAATCCTTGATGCCGATGACCCGCGGGAATTCGCCGGCCAGCCGCCGGATGGTGGGCACGTCAATGGGGCTCGCGAACATCGGGATGTTGTACAGCGTCAAATCTATGGGCGAGGAACGCGCGATTTCGGCGAAGTACGCGTACACGGATTCCGGAGTCAGCTTGTAGTAGAACGGCGCCACGATGGCCACCGCCCGCGCGCCCATTCCCGCGTACGCTTCGCAGGCCGCGAGGGTCTCTTTCACGTTGGCTTCCGCTGCCCCGGCCAAAACGGGAACGCGGCCGCCCGCCTCGCTGGTCACAACCTGCACGATCCGGCGCCGCTCTTCCTGGGTGAAGCGCGTAAACTCGCCTGTGGAACCGTTCGGATACACGCCATGCACACCGCGCTCGATCAGCCAGGAAACAAAACGGCGCAGTTCCGCCTCGTTGATCTGGCCCCGCTCGTCCAGGGGCACCAGCAGGGGGGCGAAAATGCCTTCGAGCTTGCTCAATCCACCAAGGATACACGGTAGCGGCGTTCTTCGCACCAAGCCCCCGGCGCGCGGCTGAATACGCCTCGGCCCGGCGCGGCCCGGGTCTGCTAACATCCAATAGCGGAAGGAGACCTGATATGGGACGGCTTGGCATTATCTGTTTCGCCGCGGCCTGCTGCGCGCCGGCGGTTTGGGCGTCGGATGTCGGCAAGCGGTTTCCGCCTGAGACCCGGGTGTTGGTGGATCGCATCACCGGAGTGCCGCTCACCGCGCTCACCTCGCCCCCGGCGAACAACTCCAAGATCTACCAGACGCATCCGCAATGGACCGCCGACGGCCAGTACATCGTCTTCCGCTCGAACCGCTCCGGGGGCAAAACGCAGGCCTTCGCGGTTCACGAACTGACCGGCGACATCGTTCAGCTCACCGAAGGCAACACCGATACCGGCAGCCTGAACGTGGCGCGCAAATCGAACCGCCTCTACTTCTTTCGCGGAGCGCCGGAGGGGCCGACCGCGCTGATCGAATTGAATCTCGACCCCCTTCTGAAGGACAGTCTGGCCGGAATCCTGAAGGAACCCGCCGCCTACGAGCGCCAGGTGGCCGCCATGCCCGCCGGCTTCCGTGTATCCGGCGGATTCACGCTGGATGCGGACGAAACCAAAGCCTACTCGGGCGTGAGTCTCGGGGATGAGAAGGGCGGCCTGCGGGCCATCGATTTGAAGACCGGGGAGGTCTCGAAGATCATCGATGTGCCGTTCCGGATGGGGCACGTGCAGGCCAATCCCTGGGTCTCGGGCGAGATCGTCTATTGCCACGAAACTGGCGGAGACGCGCCTCAGCGCATGTGGTTCGTCCGCGCCGACGGCACCGGGAACCGCCCGCTGTATGTGGAGACGCCCGACGAGTGGGTGACCCATGAAACCTGGATCGACGCCGAGCATATCCTCTTCGTGGTCATGGCGCACCTGCCCAGACTGCGCACCAAACCTACCGGCATTTTCTGTTTGAACCTCCGCAACAACGAGGTCCAGGTGCTCGGACAAGTGGAGGGACGCGGCTTCTGGCACTGCAATGGATCCGCCGATGGCAGGTGGGCCGTGGGGGATACCTTCGAGGGCAGCCTGTATCTGATCGACCGCACCAGCGGCGAGATCGCGCTGCTGACCACCGGCCACCGTATGCGGCCCGATCACGCGCATCCCACGTTCAGTCAGGACGGCAAGCGCATCCTGATCCAGTCGGGGCTGCTCTCCGGCGGCGCCAGTCTGGACCTGATGGTGGTGAACGTTCCCCTGTGGCTGCAAGTCCGCCGCTGATGCCGATCGGGGTGCTACAATTGCGCGTTATGAGCGAACTTAACCGCAGAGCGTTTCTAGGTTCCACGGTGGCCGCTGCCCTCGCCGGCGCGACAAAACCCGCCCAAGCTCAAGCGGCCTCGGTTCCCATCCTGGACTGTCACATCCACCTGTTCGATCAAACGCGGCCGCAGGGCGCGCCCTACTCCGGTGGCCGGGGCGGGGGAAACACGGAGCCCGCATTGCCCGCGCGCTATCGCAAGCTGGCATCCCCGCTGGGAATCGTGGGAGCCATTGAGGTGGAAGCCAGCCCGTGGATCGAAGACAACCTGTGGGTGCTGGAAGTCGAGGAGAACGACCCGACGATGGTCGGCGCCATCGGCAATCTTCAGCCCGACAAGCCGGAGTTTAAGGAGTATCTGGACCGCTATCACAGGAACCGGCTCTTCCTGGGCATTCGCTATGGCAATCTGTGGAATTACAACCTGGTGGAGCAGGTTGCCAACCCCGCCTTCATCGAAGGACTCAAGCTGCTGCAGCAGGCCGATCTGGCCATGGACACGGCAAATCCGCGGCCGGACCTGATCGAGGCGGTTCTCCGTGTGAACGATAAGGTCCCGGGTCTGCGGATCATCGTCGATCACCTCCCCTCGATGATGAGGCGGGTGGATGCCAGTGCGCTGGCGGCCGTCGAACCGAGCCTGCGGGAATTGGCCAAGCGGCCCACGATCTACATCAAGGTGTCCGAACTCATGCGCATGGAGGACGGCAAGCCGTCAACCGATCCGGCCGTCTATAAGCCCCTTCTGGATCGCTTCTTCGAAACATTCGGCGAGGATAAACTGATCTTCGGGAGCGACTGGCCCAACGGACCGGCGGTGGATAACCTGCCGGCGATCGTCCAAATCGTTCAGGACTACTTCTACGCCAAGGGTCGGGCGGTGGCCGAAAAGTACTTCTGGAAGAACTCGCTGGCGGCTTATAAATGGCCTCGGCGCGACCCCAGCCAGCCGCAACTCGGCAGGTAGCGCCGGCGGTCCGGCCGCCGGTTTCGGCTACTTGTACCGGTACACTGTCACGCGCTGGATGGCGCGCTCGGCGAACGACAGGTGTGGTTGCGCAAATAGCCGCACGCCGAAGCCCGACTGGTTCATGGCGACGGCGTTGGCGAGGTCGCGCCGCAGCGTCGAGTCGTCGCCACCCAGATACCGTGTGACCACCCATTTGCCGTTCTCAAAGCGGCCTCCTGCCTGCCCGGCCAAGGCCACGAACTCCGCTCCCGGCGGGTCGGTTGAGAACGTGATCAGCACGTTGTCGCCGGCCATGAGAAACTCGTCCGGGCCCGTCGCCATGAAGATGCCATAGCCGGTAAGGTCGGGCGTCACGTCGAGCGCCTTCAGTGCGGCGGCGTTCTGGCCGATCGGAATATCGGCCAAACTCCGGCGTCCCCAGCCCCACAGGGACACCTTTAGCGTGTAACCGCCCAGCTTGATCTCCGTCTCCGGATTGTCCTTGTTGAGCCACGCGCCGGCAATCGTGCTCTTGGCCTGGTGCTCCAGCACCAGCGGGGCGAGTTGCGCGAGCGTCGCGTAAGCGGCCGGCAGCGGGAGGTTCTCGACATCCGTGGGAACCTGCGGCCCCGCATCGCTCGCCCGGAACGCCGTCAGCCGCTGCAGTTCCCCAATGCCCATCGACGAATAGCCGATCGCCTTGTACTGCCCGATCGCGTAGAACGCATTCGCCGCTCCATGGATGTCTCCGGCGGATTCCGGAACGTACAACGGGTTGCCGCTCCGGCTGTATCGCGCCGCCAATTCGGCGAAGTTCGGCAGGTAGATGTCCGGACAAAGCATATCCAGGTGCGGGGCGCCCGCGCGCCAGATATCGTGCATGTGAGCCTGTGGGCCGCCGCTGGGGTAATCGCCCGGCCCTTTGTCCCCCGGCCCATTGAGCCAGGCGTTCACGAACATCGGAATGGGGTACTCGCGCTTGCCCGCCTCGGTCACCTGGTCCACGTAGCGGGCATAGTTCCAGCCCATGAAAACCTCGTCTGCCTTGACGCCCTTTCCGAAGACTTCCTCCCAGGTTCCCGAGGTCTTGAAGCCGGCGCCCTCCCAGACCGCNNACTTCGTTCTCCACCTGCGCCATGATCGCGCGGCGATTCTTGTCCACCTCGCGAACATGGCGCATCAGCGCCGCGAACGCCCGCGCATCCGCCCGCCAGTTGTTCTCGCTGAGCGCCGAGAGGGTCTGGATGCTCTTGCCGTTCTGGATCTGGGCCCGCGGAAAGCGGTCCTGTTGCCTCTTCACCCAGGCGGGCGTGAAGTCCGATTGCCCGTTCTTCCAACTGCCGAACCACAGCCAGGCGATCCTGAGATCGTACTGGTTGGCATTGGCGATGGCCGCATCGGGGATGCGGAAGTCGTACTCACCCTCCTCCGGCTCGATCCAGGCCCACGCTACCGGAACCAGCACCGTATTCAGGTGAACCTGGCGGGCCAGTATCGGGAAGATCCTCTCCATGTAGGCGAGGTTCGAAGGCGCTGTGTTGGCCAGCTCCCCGGAGAGCGCCAGAAATGGTTTGCCGTCCACAATCAGTTGTGTCGCCGCGCCCCGCTTCTCCAGGTGGGGGATGGCCTGAGGATACGCCGTAGCCGCCAGCAGCGCGCACAGTAGTAGGGTTTTCATTGCCCAGAAATGGTAGCAAGTTGCGGCCGCGGGATCAATCGGAGTTGGCGGGATGGGCGCCCGGCTTCGCGCCCGCCACTTCCATCATGAGGAAGAACGCCTGGCCTTCGGTGGCCACCCCCGCGCTGTCGAAGCGGGGGGCTCCGCAAACTCCCTGCACGAACCCGTATTGATCCACCTTGGCCCGCGCGGCGGCGCGCATGCGGTCCGCGGCCGGGACGTAGCTGGCCGGCAACCAGCCGCCTGCCACGCCGGTGTAGATACTGAACGCCAGCATCTGCGCCAGGTTGGTCTCGACAAAGCTCTCCGGCCGGTCCACCACATCGTGGAACAGCCCGTCGGCACGCTGGTGAGCCAGGCATCCATCCAGCAGTTCCTTCAGGAACGGAGCGAGGCGCTGCCGATCCGCCTCGCGGCCCGCCGGCAAAGCCGCAATCACCCGCGTGATCCCCGCCGCCGCCCAGCCGTTCCCTACTCCCCAGAATGCCTGGTGCTTGAATTGCCCGCGGCCGTCGTCCCAAATGTGGGACAGCAGCTTGTTCTCGGGATTCCAGAGCCGCTTCTGCAATCCCTCGATTTGCAGCATGGCTTCGTCATAGTGGCCGGTCGCCGCCAGAAAGGGAGGCGTGGTGTAGTAACTGTCCGCCCACATCTCGGGAGCGTTGGCGACGTGGTAGCAGGTTCCATCCGCGGCCCGCGGAGCTTTCTTCAGGACAAACTCCAGCATGCCGCTGGCGGCCCGCTGCATCTGCGGATCGCCCGTGAACTCTCCGGCGCGCCAATAGGCCGTCCCACCCATGGCGGGATCGGTTATGCCGCCCCCGATAGCCGCCAGCCGCCCGTCCGCGGCCTTCTCGACAATCGCAGCCTTGGCCATCAGGACGACCCGCTCCTGGTCGCCCCTATCCAGGAATGCCTGGGCTAGAATTCCCTGCTCCCAGGAATGGCGCTGCATGGCCAGCGCGGCTTGCGCGACCTTCTCGAGGCGCGCGTCGTTGATCGGGGCGCCCAGGCTCGGCCGGACCGCTCCCAGGATGGCGCTGCCACACAGAAAACTCCGCCGGTTCACAGTACCGCCTCTTTCTTCAATGCAGAATTTCGCCGGCCACGTCCAGAATCTCGACACTCGAGATGGTCTGCATGGTCTCGTGATCGGCAAAGGTCCAGACCACCCGCTTATCCCGCGTTACCTCGATCAGGTGAGGAGCCTTGCCGAACTGCCCGTGTCCCAGCCAGTTGCTCATGACGGTGTTGCCGTTAGGCAGCCGGTGCAACCCGGCCATGAACTTCAGGCTGATTCCGGGCAACTCTTCGCCCCGCACCTCCCAGACGGTTCGCCCGTCCGGCGCGACTTCGAACACCCGCGCCGTGGCGCCGTCCCGGTCGGCGCTCGCGATAAGGGTGTTGCCGTCCGGCAGGCGCACCGCGCTGTGCGGCCCGCCCGGCGCCGCCACCTGCCATACTACCTTGCCCTCGGAATCGTACTCGCGCACCAACTGGAGCCCGTAATGCGCCACCAGGTAGTTGCCATTCGCCAGCCGCCGCGCATTGCGCATGTAAGCCGAGCCGCCGTCCTGGCCCTCCGGCAGCAG
>PMEV01000193.1:4065-6634 GCA_003154855.1 Bryobacterales bacterium | reverse complement strand
TCGGCCCGGCGTCCGCGGAACCCGCACCTGCGCAACTCGCCGCCCGCCGCGCTTGGGCTACAATCGGATTGCCGTCCTAATGCATCTCCCATCCCGTACTCTCGTCGCGCTCCTCGTTCTCTCCGTCTCGGCTGGCGCGGGCCTTCCCGAAATCGCCGGGTTCTACAGCTCCGCCGGCGCTTCCCCGGGTTGGCCCAGCCTCCTGCGTTCTCTGGGCCTGCCGCAACGTCCCGCTGAGGAGGCGCGCGTGTTCGTCGTCCCCAGCCAAGGCGGCGGCCCGCCCCAGGAGTGGCTGGCGCGGCTGGATCGCGGCGCGATTCTGATCCTCGAAGGCGCCTCCCCGCTGGCTGCCGAGCTCGGGTTCCGCGCGGGCGCCCGTTCCATCCGCGTGCGAAGCGTGCGCGACCTGCAGCACCCCGACCTCCAGATCGTCTGGGAACGCTCCCTCGCCATGCCCGCCTTCGAAGTCCCCCAAGCCGCCCAGGTCTTCTGCCGCGCGCGCGCCGGCGGCGAGCCGCTGGTGGCAGGCCTCCGGCGCGGGCCGGGAGCGGTACTCTGGCTGGCCGTTTCGCCCGGCGATCGCGGCTTCGAGCGTTTCCCCTTTCTGCCCCACGCCCTGGCCGAGCTGGGCCTGCGCGTCCCCTTCGAATCCCGCCGCTTGTGGGCCTTCTTCGACGCTGCCTACCGCGTCCGGGACCAGCCCGATCCCCTCGCCCAGCGCTGGCGGGAGGGCGGGATCGCCGCCCTGCACGTCGGAGCCTGGCAGTACTTCGAGTCCCATCCGGAGGGCGACGAGTATCTCCGCCAGCTCATCGCCAGTTGCCATCGCCACAACATCCTGGTCTACGCCTGGCTCGAATTGCCTCACGTCAGCGACGCCTTTTGGAAGGCCCATCCCGCCTGGCGCGAGAAGACCGCCCGCCTGCGCGACGCCTACGTTCCCTGGCGCAGACTCATGAACCTGGCCAATCCCGATTGCCAGCGGGCCGTGGCCCAGGGAGTCCGAGACCTCATGCTGCGTTTCGATTGGGACGGAGTGAACTTCGCCGAGCTCTACTTCGACGGCGTGCAAGGCATCCGCAACCGGACCGAGTTCACCCCCATGAACGACGACGTCCGCCGCGACGTCAAGCTCCTCAAAGGCTTCGACCCCATGGACCTCTTCACCGAGCATCCGCGCGACCCCAAAAAGCTGCGCGCTTTTCTCGACTACCGCGTGGACCTCGCCGCCCGCCTCCAGGATCAATGGATGGCCGAACTCGAAAAGCTCCGCCTCGAAAAGCCCGGCCTGGACGTGGTGCTGACCTATGTGGACGACCTCTTCGATCCCAGCATGCGCGACGCCATCGGCGCCGATTCCGCCCGCGCCCTCCAGTCCCTGGACCGCTACCCCGCCACCTTCGTCGTCGAGGACCCGGCCACCGTCTGGAACCTCGGCCCCGAGCGCTATCCCGAGATCGCCCGCCGCTACCATCCGCTCACCTCGCACTGGGATCGCGTCGGCGTGGACATCAATGTGGTCGAGCGCGAGCCGCCCGTCTATCCCACCCGGACCCAGGTGGGCGCCGAGCTTTTCGAGTTGATCCACACCTCCTCCGAGTCCTTCACTCGGGTCATGTTCTACTACGAGTTCTCCATCCTGCCCACCGACCTGCCCTGGCTCGCGGCCGCCTCCGCTGTGGTCGCCCATTGCGACCGCCAGGGCGATGCCCTGCGCATTGACTCTCCCTACGGAGTGGGAATTCGTTGGGACGGCCCTGCGACTCTGGACGGCCGCCCGTGGCCCGTGCGCGACCATGATCGCCTCTGGGCGCCCCCGGGCGAACACCAGCTCGCACCGGCCGCCGCCGCCCCGCCAGCCTCCCTGCTCGATTTCAACGGCGTCCTCGAAACCGCCGCCAGCCTGCCTGATGGCATCGAGCTGCGTTACACCGCCCGCGCCCGAGCCTTGGCCGCCTT
Source organism: Bryobacterales bacterium (assembly GCA_003154855.1). Lineage (GTDB taxonomy): Bacteria > Acidobacteriota > Terriglobia > Bryobacterales > Bryobacteraceae > Fen-330. Next base: position 4,675 of record PMEV01000193.1, on the reverse strand, counting down.
CGACCGCCAGCCCGTGCGCCTCCTCCTCGATGGCGCCCCGTCAGCGCTCGACCTCCTCGGCCAATCCGGCCCCGCCTTCGTCCTCCGCCTCCCCGCCGGCCCCCACACCGCCGTCGTGACGGTGGAATGAGCGGCCAATCCGGAGGTGTAACAATGGCCGCGTGCGCCTCGCGATCTGCGGTTTTCTCCTTGCTCCGGCACTCGGTATGCTGTCGCTCGCGGTGAATTCTCCCACCACGACAACGACGATGCGCTCTGCGACGTTCGCCTCTCCGCAGATGGCTTCGGCTGAAGCGTCACCGCAGAAGAGCGCAACCCCGAGAGCCTGGCAGGCATCCTGCCTCCGGGCATCGGGAGCGCTCTCTACGGAGGTCCGGCAAGCGGCCAGGGGGACCGCGCGGTGCCTGAGAGCTTCGGTCCTCGATGCGCGAGAGAAGGCTTCCGGAACCGGTCTCTCACGCCCTCTGGACTCTGAGGGCCTCCAGATGCCGAGGGATGCCGGTAGTGGGTTATTGGCCCACTACCAGGATGTCTTGTTGCTCGCGAAGTTCTTCGCGAAATCGGTTCCCCGAAGCATCGCGATGGCGAACACAGACGCGGGCGTGCTGCT
>PMEV01000193.1:2410-4048 GCA_003154855.1 Bryobacterales bacterium | reverse complement strand
AAAAAAAGCCGGAGCCTCGCGGCCCCGGCTCTGAGGAGTGTTGAAGTAGTGTGTTAGCCGAGCTTGCGGCGCAGCAATCCGCCCAACAGCAGAAGGCCGGAGCCGAACAGGACCAGGCTGGCGGGCTCGGGAACGCCGGGAGCGCCGGCGCTATGGATGGTGAAGGTCTCCCCACCAAATCCACACCGGCCCCGGGAAACACCGCCGACCGCGTAAAAGCAGGTCGCAGGGCCTTCGTTTAGGTCCCACGCGACAAGCTGGTTTCCGAAGCTGTCATTGCCGTTACCCAGAGTCAGGTAATACGTGTTACCGGCTACCAAAGCTCCGGAGAGACCATCTACGTGGGCATTGTAAACGTCAAAGCCGTCGGAGTTGCTGTTGACGAAGGTAAAGCCGACTTGGACGACGAACCCGCTGCTTATGTCGCTCAAAAACGCAGAGGTGCCGATCTCCCATGAAACCGTAGTCGGTGTACTCCCCGTGGGGACCCACATGCCGAAGTCCAGACTGCCGGCAGTACCGGTTCCGGCAGCGACGAACTCGTCCGAAATGGTTTGGCCGTACGGGCCGGCGCCAGGGCCGTCGATAAGGAACGCGTTGTCGAACCCATCGATGGGGCCGTCGTCATAGAGAATGCCTGCCCAGCCGGGAAGCGCCAGGAGCAGGAAAAGAATCGCGAAACAACCGATGCGCATCAGTTGGTTTACCTCCTTTTAAGTTGCGGGTCTGATTGTAGCATTCGCATGGAATTGTAAACAAGGGGGGGGGGCGCGAATGAACCTCATAGTACCTATGCTCCAGAACCAGGCAAGTAGGCGCAACGGTCGCCCCGGGTTGGCGGCTGCCCCAGTCCCTTCACTGCGGGCCTGATCCAGCCTGGCCACTGGCTACCCGAGTCTCACCTTCGCTCTACCCCCTGCTCGCGCTCCCTTGCGAGGGGCCGCCTGGCTGCGTACTCGCCCGTCCCCGATCCAGCCGCGCGGTCGTGGGCGCGAAGTGCGCCTATTTCGAACCGCTTACCATCACGGCGAAGAGCGCATGGTGGGCCAGAATGAACAGCGTGCGCTTGTCCGCGCCGCCAAAGACGATATCGATCGGACGTTCAGGCACGTCGATCCGCGCGATCTGGCGGCCAGTGGGGCTGTAGACGAAAATTTGCCCGTTCGCGACGTACACGTTGCCATCCCGATCGACGGCCACGCTCTCGCCGCCGCGCTCCGCCAGCACCCGCAAATCGCTAAGTGTGCCGTCGGCCCCCACTAACCCGCTGTAAGTGATGTCTTCCGATTCGCTGCTGACATAGATCCGCTCGCCGGGAAGAACGCTCACGAAACCATAAGTGTCCAGACTATCGGAGAAGCGCCAGCCGCCCGCGTCAAACGGCCCCTGCTGGAAGACGCGCCCCGCGGGCAGGAACACGCTGCCGTCGGGCGAGACGTACTCCTTCGCTTTCGAAGTGGACACGTCCTCGGCGAACATCTCCGCCAGCGTCCTGTAAGTGAGCGTCGCGAAGTCGAGTTGGTTCGCGAATTCGCCGTTGTTCCAGTAATTGACCGGCAGAACGGCCCTCGCGCCCGGTCGCGCTTTCATTTCCTGCGGCGCAAGCACCGTCAACTGATCTGGCGGCGATCCCGGACG
>PMEV01000193.1:0-2378 GCA_003154855.1 Bryobacterales bacterium | reverse complement strand
TTGCCGGAAGCGTCCACGGCGGCGCCGGAGATGGAATAGAATCCGTCTTCGAGCTTCTGTACCTGCGCGCCTGGGGCCAGCACTGCGCTCGCATCGCCGGGAGCGGGCCTTGCCGGCTCGGAGGGGATGTCGAGCACCGCAAACTCGCGTTCGCGCACCTCCAGACGATGGGTCGCGTCCTCGATGGCGTTCTCGTACGGGAACTTACGATATTTGAGAAACGTTCCGCAACCGTTGTCGTCGCAAATGGCGTATCCGCTCTCGGCATTGACATGCACGTTGCGGAAATGAATGCCGCCGCAATGATATAGACGAACCGCCGCCGGAAAGGGCGCGCGGGAGCGTGTTACCCGGTAACCGTGGTAATTGGAAATTGTGACGTTCCTCGACCAATCCAGTTCCAGGGATAAAGCCTCGGGACTTTCGCCCGCCTCCTCCTCGGTCTGCGGCGCGTTCATGTCCCAGTTCTCCACGTGATCGAACTTGATCTCGTTGCGGACATGGTGTTCCGTGGAAAGCTCATAGACGTGGCCGGGTGTTTTGGTATCGTTGACATAGAATCCCGCCTGGGCGAAGGTGTCCGGAGTCCAGATATCGGCAAATGTTCCGCCTCCGCCGTGCGTCACCCACAGGCTGGGATATTGGCCGTCCCACCGTTTGTGCAGATCGGAATCGGCGGTTTGGTTGTTGTTATAGGGGTTGGTGCCGGCGCCGTGACCGCCCAGAAAGCGCACGTCGTCGACCAGCGAATCGGTGCCCGCGGACCACAGCACGCCCACCGCGCGGGGATTGACGCCGCCGGTGAACACGCCGAATCCGCGAATGATATTGGAGCCCCCCTCCGGCGCCTGGATCACCGCCCGCGGAGCGCCCAGGCCCTGATAGCCGGGCGTGCCATCCGGTAGATCGAACTGCGTGAGCGTGGGATGCAAGCCGACCAGCACCGTATCGGGTTTCAGCATGAGCGTATCGCGGACAATGTAGTGTCCGCTCGGGAAGTAGAGCACTCGATGACCGTCGATCGCCCTTCGGATCGCGGCCGTGTCGTCGGTCGTTCCGTCTCCTGCGGCGCCGAGCGTGTGAACGTTTACCCAATCTTCGGCGGGCGGCAACGCCCGGATGGCCGCGGGCAACGGTTCGGGCAGCAAGCGGCTGGCCACGGCGTCGGCTCGCTATCCCGCTTTGCGCACCGCCACGGATCCGCAGGAGGTCATTCGGGGATCGGACGTCGATGCGGTCGTCATCGCTACGCCCGTGTCCGCCCACTTCGACCTCGCGTTCGCCGCGCTCCAGGCCGGCAAGCACGTCCTGATCGAGAAGCCGCTCACGGCTACCTCCGACCAGGCTCGCCGGCTGATCGAGGAGTCGGCCCGCCGCAAGCTCACGACGATGGTCGACCACACCTTCGTCTACACCGGCGCGGTCCGCAAGATCCGCGAACTGGTGGACAAGGGCGACCTTGGCCGGATTTACTACTACGATTCGGCGCGCGTCAATCTCGGCCTCTTCCAGCGCGACGTCAACGTCATCTGGGACCTCGCGCCGCACGATTTTTCGATCATGTCATATATTATCCATGAAGAGCCCGTGGCCCTTTCGGCCTGCGGCACCTGCCATGTGAATGACATGGAAAATATCGCCTATATCAACGTGTTCTTTCAGAGCAACCTGCTGGCCCATTTCAACGTCAACTGGATTTCCCCCGTAAAAATCCGCACCACCTTCATCGGCGGGGCCAAGAAAATGCTCGTATGGGACGACGTCGCGGCCGACGAAAAAATCAAGGTATACGATAAAGGGTTCGAAGTGCAGTCAACGGAAGGCCTTCACGACCTTCTTGTAAGTTATCGCACCGGCGACATGTGGGCGCCAAAAGTCGAACAAATCGAGGCGCTTCGTGTAGAAACCCAATATTTTATAGATTGCATAAAAAACGACAAAACGCCTTTTAATGACGGCGTGGCCGGCCTGCGGGTCGTGAAAATGCTCGAAGCGTGCAAGGAGTCGATCATGTCGCAGGGAAAGATGATAGCTCTATGAACGAATTCGCCTGCATATCAGACGACGTCAAACTCGGCAAAAACGTCAAGCTCTCGAAGTTTATCAACCTTTACGGGTGCGCCATCGGCGGCAACACGAAAATCGGCGCGTTCGTCGAGGTCCAGAAAAACGCCTNNCGGCCATGGCGTGATGTTCACCAACGACAAATACCCCCGGTCAACCGTTTCCGGCGGAGGATTGCAGACGGAGGCCGATTGGAAGGTCGTTCCGACGATAGTCAAAAAAGGCGCTTCAATCGGCACCAACGCAACGATATTGTGCGGCGTGACAATCGGCCAAAACGCCATCGTGGGCGCCGGAAGCGTCGTCACCAAGGA
>PMEV01000198.1 GCA_003154855.1 Bryobacterales bacterium | reverse complement strand
TGAGAGATTTGAAGCTGCTGGGGGCGGGCAGGTAGGATGCCGAAGAAGCCAACCCCAGCTAGCAGCGTGACCGTCTGATTTGTTCCCCAACGCTTCGGGCCGCGGGGTGCCCTCTGGGCCGCCCGGCCCCTACTCCGCGCCCTTGTAGGGGCGAGGGACCCAGAGGGTACCCCCTCGCCCTCGCGCCGCGTGCTCCCCCGCGGCCAGAAGGTCATGCTCGATAGCGACCTCGCCGGCCTCTACCAAGTGGAGACCAAGGCGCTGAATCGAGCCGTCAAGCGCAACCCCGAACGGTTTCCGGGGGATTTCATGATATTGCCGACTGGGGAGGAACTGCTGGCTTTGAGGTGCCAATTTGGCACCTCAAAGGTGGGACGCGGCGGCCCCCGCTACTTGCCGCACGCTTTCACACAGGAGGGCGTCGCGATGCTGTCGTCGGTGCTGCATAGCGCACGCGCGGCGCGGGTCAACGTCGCCATCATGCGAACCTTCGTCAAGCTGCGCGAGGTCATGGAGGCTCATGTGGCGCTGTCGCGGAAGATCGGAGCCTTGGCGCAAAAGTACAGGCAGCACGACGAAGAAATCCAGATGATCTTTGAGGCCATCAAGCGCCTGATGGAGCGTCCCGCCAAGCCGAAGCCGCGCATCGGATTCGCCGTCGACAGCCAGCGGTGATCGCTCAGCCAGTTCGAGGCGCCAAATTGGCACCTCAAACGGGAGTCTCCGTATTTTGCCAAAATCCTGTGCGGTCTCGTCGCCGGTGTCTTTCTCGGATCGAATCCAGCGAACGAAGAACTCTCTCTGCCAGAATGCTTCCGCGGTCTTCTCCTGGGCGCGACTGGCCCGTGCCGCTGACGGTGGTGGGGCGAGAGAACCGAGGCGAACAAGGAATACACCGGCGGCAAGACCGCCGGCGCTACCCGGCGTGGGCTTCCTTCCACTCCTCCCACCAGGCCATCTGGATGGACTCGAGAGCGCTTTCGGAGGAGGAGGCGGGGTCGCCGGCGAAGCCATCGAGGTGGACGACCCAGTCGCGGAGGTCGGTGAAACGGACGCGGAGGGGGTCCTGCGCGGGGAACTTGGCGAGCAGGGCCAGGGCGATTTCTTCGGCGTCGTCCCAGGTGAAGGCGCGCATCAGATCTTGGTCCCCTTGAGCGCGTCGCGGACGGCGGTGTTCATCATGATCTCGGCCAGGTGGAGCGTGGCCTGGTTGAGCTTCTCGATGTGAGCGCGGATGAGCGCGTGGTCGTCCGAGCAGTAGACCGTCAGCAACTCGTTGAGGGCCCGCTCGATGGCAGAGCTCTCCTGGGCCGTCATCTCGCGCCAGGCGTTGCCGGAGCGGGCCTTCTCGAGGGCGGCCAGGATGGTGTCGGCCTCCAGGCGCGCCTCGCGGACCTGCCGTTCGCCGAGATCCTCCTCGGCGCGCTCGAAGGAGTCGCGGATCATGGCCTCGACCTGATCGTCGGTGAGGCCGTAGGAGGGCTTGACCTCGACGGAATGCTCCTTTCCGGTGCGCTGGTCGCGGGCGGTGACGCTGAGGATGCCATTCGCGTCGATCAGGAAACGGACCTCGATGCGCGGCGCGCCGGCGGGCAGCGGGTCGATGCCCTGGAGGTCGAAGCGGGCCAGGCTGCGGCAGTCTTTCACTAATTCGCGCTCGCCCTGAACGACGTGGATGAGGACGTTGCGCTGGCCGTTCACGGCGGTGGTGAAGACCTCGGTCGAGCTGGCCGGAATGGTCGAGTTGCGGTGGACGATCTTGGAGGCGATGCCGCCCATGGTCTCGATGCCGAGGGAGAGCGGGGTCACGTCGAGCAGCAGCTTATCCTGAACGTCCCCGGTGAGGATGCCGGCCTGCACGGCCGCGCCGAGGGCGACCACTTCCTCCGGGTTAAGCTCGGTGTGCGGCCGGGCGCGGAAAAGGTTCTCGACGGCCTGGCGCACCAGCGGAATGCGCGTCGAGCCGCCCACCAGCACCACTTCGTCGATTTGTTCGACGGCCACTCCGGCGTCTTGGAGGCAATTGCGGCAGGGGCCTAGGGTGCGATCCACAATGCCGCGCACCAGCCCTTCGAACTGTTCGCGGCTGAGTTCGCGCCGGTAGCTCCGGCCCTGGTAATCGAGCTGGATGGCGGTGAGCGGGACGGAGGAGAGCCGTTCTTTGGCTTCGATGACGCCGCGGCGCAGGAGTTGCACCGCGCTGCCGTTGCGCGCGAGATCGAGGCCCCATTCGGAGCGAATATCCTCGAGGGCGATGCGCAAGAGATGGTTGTCGATGTCGTCGCCGCCCAGGCGCGTGTCGCCGTTGGTGGCCAGCACTTCGAAGATGCCGTCGNNAGGCCGTAAGCCAGGGAGGCGGCGGTAGGCTCGTTGACCAGGCGCAGAACGTCCAGGCCGGCGATGCGACCGGCATCCTTGGTGGCCTGCCGTTGGGCGTCGTTGAAATAGGCGGGGACGGTGATCACGGCGCGCGTGACCGCCCGGCCGAGGAAAGCTTCCGCGTTGCGCTTGAGCTGCTGCAGAATGAATGCGGAGATTTCGGGCGGAGTGAAAGTGTGGTCGCCGAGGCGCAGCCGCAAAACGGATTCGCTGCCCTCGGCGAAGCGGAAGGGAAAAAGGACGGCCTCCTTCTCGACGTCGGCGAGACCGCGGCCCATCAGGCGCTTGACCGAGTAGACGGTGCGCTGGGGGTCGTCGATGAGCATCTGGCGCGCGGCGTTGCCCACCAGCGGCGCGCCCTCACCGGCATGCACGACGCTGGGGACCAGGCGGTCGCCATCCTGGCCCGGGATTACCTGGGGACCGGTGAGGTCCATATAGGCGACCAGGCTGTTGGTGGTGCCGAGGTCGATGCCTACCACCGGATCGGGCTGGCTGGCGCCAAAATCGATCTGGAAAACAGAGGACATCAGGAGGACGATTCGCTTTCCACCTGCTGGACCAGGTTGGAGATGTACTTGCGGCGATTGAGAGCGGCGCGGATGGGGCCCAAAGTGGCGGGACCGGGGGCCTGGTCGCAGGCCGCGAAGAGGCGCTCGAGGGCGGCATCGGACTCCGCGAGCAGAGCCCGGAAACGGTCGCGCGCGGCCTCAAGACGAGGGCGAACCGAGGCGTTGCCGGCGCGTAGCTCCTCCAGCGCCAGGTTCAACTCGAAGACTTCGTCGAGCAACTCCGCGGGCACTTCCTTGGTTGGTTCGAAGCCCTGGCGCTTGAGCAGGTACTCGGCGCGGGCCACTGGATCGCGCAGCGTGCGGTAAGCGTCGTTCAGGGTCGCGGAGGCCTCGAGCGAGCGCTCGCGCTCGGCCGGGGGGGCCTGTGCGTGACGGTCGGGATGCAGTTGCCGGCTGAGGCGGTAGAACCTGTTCTCCAGGTCCGCCGGATCGAGGGTGAGCCGGGGGTCGAGGCCGAAAAAGTGGAAGTAGTCGGGAGCGTCCATCAGGCGGTAAACGAAGTTCCGCAACCGCAACTCTTCTTCGCGTTCGGGTTATCGAAGACGAAGCCGGAGTGGATCAGGGATTCCCGGTAATCGAGCGTCATGCCGTCCAGGTACAGCAGGCTCTTGGGGTCGACGAAGACCTTGACGCCGTCGAACTCGTAGACGTTGTCCTTGTCGCGCTGCTGGGTCTCGAGGCGGAACAGGTAGGAAAGCCCGGAGCAGCCGCCGCCCTGAACGCCCAGGCGGAGCCCGCCCTCGCCGACGCCGTTCTTGGCGAAGGCGTCCTTGATCTTCTGAACGGCCTTGGGTGTCACGTTAATCATGGTTCTGCTTCTTTCTGTAATCCTCGATCGCCGACTTGATGGCGTCTTCGGCCAGTACCGAGCAGTGGATCTTCACCGGGGGCAGGCTCAGCTCGTTGACGATATCCACGTTGCGGATCTCGAGGGCCTGGTCGATGGTCTTGCCCTTCACCCACTCGGTGGCCAGCGAGGAGCTGGCGATGGCGCTCCCGCAGCCGAAGGTCTTGAACCTGGCGTCTTCAATCACGCCGGTCTCTTCGTTGACCTGGATCTGGAGCTTCATCACATCGCCGCACTCGGGCGCGCCCACCATGCCGGTGCCGACGCGAGGGTCGCTGCGGTCCAGCGATCCGACGTTACGCGGGTTGGCGTAATGGTCCAGGACTTTTTCCGAGTAAGCCATGGCTAGTCCTTGCTCCAGCGGACCTGCTTGAGATCCACGCCCTCTTTGGCCATCTCATAGAGCGGCGAAAGCTCGCGCAGCTTCCCGACCACGTCGATGACGCGGCCGGCGACGTAATCGACTTCCTCCTGGGTGTTGAAGCGGCCCAGGCCGAAGCGGATCGAGGTGTGGGCCAGGTCCTCGCTGACGCCCAGCGCGCGCAGGACGTAGCTGGGTTCGAGCGTGGCCGAGGTGCAGGCCGAGCCACTCGAGACGGCCACGTCGTGGATGCCCATCAGCAGGGATTCCCCTTCCACGTAGGCGAAACTGACGTTGAGGTTGTTGGGCAGGCGGCTAGACATGCTGCCGTTGATGTAGATCTCGTCCAGCTCGGCGAAGAGGCGGTCTTTGAGCCGGTCGCGCAATCCGGCCAGGCGGGTGGATTCCCCGGCCATTTCCAGTTGGCAGATGGCGCAGGCTTCTCCCAGGCCCACGATGCCGGGAACATTGAGCGTGCCCGAACGCATGCCGCGCTCGTGGCCGCCGCCATCCATCTGCGCGGTGAGCTGCACACGAGGGTTCTTGCGGCGGACGTAGAGGGCGCCGATGCCCTTGGGACCGTAGATTTTGTGGCCGCTCAGGCTCAGCAGGTCGATGTTGTCGTCGTTGACGTTGACCGGGACCTTGCCGACGGACTGGGTGGCGTCGGTGTGGAACAGCACGCCGCGTTCCCGGGCGAGGCGGCCGATCTCGCGCACGGGCTGCAACACGCCGATTTCGTTGTTGGCGTGCATGACGCTGATCAGGATGGTCTGGTCGGTGATGGCGGCGCGCAGGGCGTCCAGGTCGAGCAGACCGTCGCGCTGAACGGGCAGGAAGGTGATGTTCAAGCCATGCTTGGCCAAGCGCTTGCAGGTATCGAGCACGGCTTTGTGCTCGGTGGCCACCGTGATGATGTGGTTGCCGCGCTCGGCGTACATCTCGGCGGCGCCCTTAATGGCCAGGTTGTTGGACTCCGTGGCCCCGCTGGTGAACACGATCTCCTTGGGGGTCGCCCCGATCAGCTCGGCGATCTGCCGGCGGCC
>PMEV01000239.1 GCA_003154855.1 Bryobacterales bacterium | reverse complement strand
GCACGATTTCGCAGCCGATGGCGGTGATCTCGCGCTGCAGCAGCGTCTCGAAAACGGAGGGACTGGCAACGGCCATGTGATAGAAGGCCATCAAGGCGGCACCGGGCGCGCTGAGTTCGAGCTCGGCGAGGGTGGGCACGGAGATTTTGACCACCAGCTCGGAGCGGTGGATGACCTCGGCGGCGGAGTAGGCGATGAGTGCGCCCGCGCGGATGTACTCGTCGTCGCGGAACATGGCGCCCTCGCCGGCTCCGGTCTCGACCAGGACGGTCGAGCCGCGCTCGACCAGCTTGCGGACCACGGGCGGGGTTACGGCCACCCGGCGATCCAGCGGGTTGCCTTCGCGGAGGATGCCGATGTTCATGACGGCTCCCTTAGTATCCGTCCTCTTCGAGGCGGGTCTTGCCGGCGAAGTGGCGGTGGACGAAAACGGTGTAGCCGGCCACCAGCGCCATGCCGGGAATCCACCAAGCCAGGCCGACCGCCAGGCCATAGTGAGTGGTGGCGGAGTTCCAGACGGTCAGGCCCAGGGCCGGATCGGTGTTCGCCGGCAGGACATAGGGGAACACTCCGAAAGCGGCGCTGGTCAACATGCCGACGATGTAGGCGCAGGAGGCCAGGAAAGGCTTGGCTTCGCCGCCCAGGCGGATGCCCACCAGGCCGGCGAGCGCCAGGGCGGGGAAGACATAGCCCCAGGGATGCGCGCGCAGGTTCGCCAAAACCTGCGGCTGGACGATCATAGTGGCTACGGTGACCACGGCGGTCAACGCGGCCACGCCGTACCAGGCCATGCGAGCGACCTTTTGCGCGCGCTGCTCGAGGATATCCTCGGTCTTGAAGACCAGCCAGAGGGCGCCATGCTGGGTCAGTGTGGCGAACGCCAGCAGGCCCACCAGGACGGTGTACCAATCCAGGATGCCGGGGTTGGGGCCGGGTTGGAAGTTGGTCCACAGGGGCAGGAAGAAGTAGCCGGTGGAATCGAGCGGAACGCCGCGCACCACGTTGCCGAGCGCCGCGCCGAAGAAAATCGCGAGCAGGGCGCTGGAGCCGGCGAAGACCACGTCGAAGAAGGGACGCCACAGGGGCGAATCCAAATGGTTGCGGAATTCGATGGCGATGCCGCGCCCGATGAGCAGCCACAGCACCATCATCAGCGGCAAATAGAAACCGCTGAAGCTGGAGGCGTACAGGGCGGGGAAGGCGAAGTAGAGGACGCCGCCGCCGGCCAGCAGCCACACCTCGTTGCCGTCCCAGAGCGGGCCGATGGTCTTGAGAACGCGCCGGCGCTGGGATTCCGTGCGGCCCACGAGGAAATGGACGATGCCCGTTCCGATGTCGAAGCCGTCCAGCACGACGTAGGCGGCAATCATGATGGCGACGAGGCAAAACCAAAGGATTTCCATGTTAGTGAAGGTGGAACTCGGAGCCGTGGATAATGCCGTCGGGCGTGCCCAGTGGAGCGGGGCCGTGCTCGAGCTCGCGGCGGGTCAGGAACAGGAACAGGATCGCGAGAAGCGTGTAGAGGCCCATGAATCCGAGCAGGGTGAAGAGAGTATTGCCCGCGGAAACCTGCATGGAGGGGCCTTCGCTCAGGCGCATAAGGCCGTAGATCAGCCAGGGCTGGCGGCCCAGCTCGGCGGTCATCCAGCCGGCGGTGTTGGCGATGAACGGGAAGGGCATCGCGAGCATGAGCACCCACAGCCAGGGGCGCGATTCGTAGAGCCGGCCGCGGCGCAGCAGCCACAGCGAGACCACCAGCACCAGAATGAAGAAAGTGCCCAACCCAACCATGATGTGATAGCAGTAATAGAGCAGCGGGATGTTATCGGGAACTTCGTCGGCGCGGAAGGCGTCCAGCCCCTTGACCTCGGCGGCCAAACTCCAGTAGGTGAGGAAGCTCAACATGCGCGGAACCACGGCCGGGTTATCCAGCCGGCGCCTGCCGGTATCGGGTTGGCCCATGATGGCCAGCGGCGCGCCGTGCGTGGTCTGAAAAAGCCCCTCCATGGCGGCCAAGGTCGGGGGCTGATGGCGGGCGATCATGTGGCCCTGCCCGCCGCCGGTTGGGATCAGCAAAAGCACTGCGGCGAGTGCGCCGCAAACCACTCCCAGGCGAACGAAGGTGCGCCCGTATTCCTCGAACTTATGGCTGAGCAGATAGAAGGCGCCGACCGAGGCCATCACGAAACTGGCGGTGACCACGGTGCCCAGCATCGTATGGATGTACATCCAGCCCAGCCAGGGATTGAACAGGACGGCCCAGAAACTGTCCAGTACGGCATCGCCGGCGGGTCCGAAATGGAAGCCGACGGGGTGCTGCATCCAGGCGTCGGTGGCGACGATGAAAAAGCCGGAGAGCCAGGTGCCCAGGAACATCAGCAGGGAGGTAAACCAGTGCGCGCGGGCGCTCAGGCGGCGCTCGCCATAGAGCAGCAGGCCCAGAAAGGTGGACTCGAGGAAGAAGGAGTAGACCCCTTCCATGGCCAGCGTGTGGCCGATCACGCCGCCGGCCACCTTCGAGAAGCGGGCCCAGTTGGTGCCGAACTGGAATTCCATGGGGACGCCGGTGACCACGCCGACGGCGAAGGTAATGGCGAAGATCCTGATCCAGAAGCGGGCGGCGCGCTGGTAATGTTCGCTGCCGGTGCGCAGGGCCATGGTCTTGAGGATGAAGATCAACAGCGCCAGGCCCATGGTGAGCTGGGCGAAAAGGTAGTGGAAGGTAATGGTGAAGGCGAAGTGAAACCGGTGCAACGCCAGGACGGAATCCATAGTCTAGGCCGATCTTCCTTCGATTATGGGAGTTCGGCGGGGTGGGCGCAAGGGGGCGTGGGGCGGGCAGGCGGGGAGGGCTCCCCGCGCGTTCCATGAGGGGTAGGTTTTGAGACAACAGGAAACGCCGTGGCCAAGACCAGCCGTACTTTTCCCGCCGATCACCCTCTCATCGGGACGTGGATCACCGATGAAGAGGATTCAGACACCGCGTTCCGGTTCTCCCTGGAAAACAACAAACTTCGGGTTTCCGGGTTCTGTCGTTCTAGTGGCGAAGAGTTTGAGATTACCCATGTGAAATGGGACGGCATGGCGCTCAGCTTCATCGCACGATTTCCGGCGACAGACACCGTCACGAAGAACCTTTTCCGAATGCGACCGGACGGGAGAGGGGACCTTGAACTGACGAATTACGAAGTCTGGAAGAAAAAGGATGTCACACCGGGCGAGATCCCCGAGGCTTGGCGGACTAGGTCTCCGACCGTGAGATTCGGTGCTACCACAAGACCGCTTGCTCACGCGCGCGGCTCGGAACCGAGCTACGACCGTGAGGGAGTGGTCTCCCGCATACACACGAAACCACACGGTCGGAGACCTCGCGCAGGACGCGTGAAGCCGCACACGCATGTCCGCCGGTCTCGCGCCTCCCACAAGAGGTAGGTTTGGGGACGGGAGCCGTTCCGTCGCGAACTGTGCGCGTCCGCTGCCGTTCGCCGCGCGGCGTTGCACTTGTGGCGCCCAAGATCGCTCCCGGCGACGGCGGTTGACGATGCGTACCAAAAATGGTACCATATCCTTTGACCCCCGGTCTGAAGCGCCTGCCAGCACGCTTCTACCGCTCCGATAGCGGACGCGAGCCGGTGCACGAGTGGCTGAAGGGTCTGGAGCCCGAAGACCGGAAGGCGATTGGCGAAGACATTAAGGACGTCGAGTTTTCATGGCCAATTGGCATGCCGCTGGTTCGCTCGCTGGGGCGCGAATTGTGGGAAGCCCGGAGCAGTTTGGCGCATGGCCGCAACGTGAGATAGACTTGGCGCTCAAACGGAAAAAGGGAGGGGACGCATGAAAACGAGAAACATTGGATCATCCCTCGATAGCTGGCTCCGCGAGGAAGGCATCTACGAGGAAGTCACTGCGACTGCCATCAAGCGCGTCCTCGCCCGGCAGCTTGAAGCTGCCATGAAGGAGAAGCAGTTTTCCAAGGCGGAGATGGCGCGGAGGATGCACACCAGCCGTGCGGCGCTCGATCGTTTGCTCAATCCCGAGTACGGTGCAGTGACGCTAAACACACTGCGCAAGGCAGCTCTGGCTGTCGGCCGCGAGCTTCGGCTGGAGCTCGTTTAGAGGCCCGCGTGCGCAGGCCGGCATGGCGCGGCCTAGTCCGCACTCGCGCGGCGCTACCCTCATGCCAGCGCGCGCTTTACGTTCTCGGCGATTCTCGAGGCGGTGTAGGGTTTCTGGAGGAAGCCGGATAGCTTCTGGTTCCCGAACAGCCGCATGGTCTCGGCCTCGCTGTAACCGCTCGAGATGACCACCTTGGCCTCGGGCCGGATCTTCCTGAGTTCGGGAAGCACCTCCTCGCCATTCATGTTCGGCATGCTCAAATCGAGGATGACGAGCGCGATGTCGCCGGGGTGTCTCTTGAATACGTCGATGGCCGCCAGGCCGCTATCCGCCAGCAGCACCGTGTAACCGTGGCGTTCGAGAGCCCTCTTCGCGAGCTCGCGCACGAACGCTTCGTCGTCTACCACCAGGATCACACCGGAGCCCTGGAGCGCCGTGCGGGGGGCCGCGACACGCGGCTGCCCCGCCACCTTCGCGACCGGAGGGAACAGCACGCTGAAGGAACTGCCTTTCCCCGGCGTGCTACTCACCACGATGACACCCTTGTGACCGCGCACGATACCGGCGACAGCCGCCAGGCCCAGTCCCCGCCCGATGAACTTCGTCGAGAAGAAGGGATCGAAAATCCGGGCCTTGGTGGCCTCGTCCATGCCGCAGCCGGTGTCGTGGACCTCGAGGAAGACGTATTTCCCCGGCGGCAATACCGCCGCCTCCGGGTTCAGCCTGAGATAACGGTCGTCCACCACCTGGACACCGGTCCGGACCGCGATCACGCCGTCGTGGCTGCCGATCGCCTCCGCCGCATTGAGCGTCAGATTCATGAACACCTGCTGGACCTGTCCGGGATCCGCTTCGACCGAGGGCAGTTCGCCGTCCAGGTCCAGGTGCAGGGCGATCTTCTTGGAAATCGACGGTCGAACCAGAAGGACCATTTCGGGGACCATCGCCGACAGGTTCAAGGGCTCGATCAGGAACTTGCCCTTGCCGGAGTAAGCGAGCATTTGGCGGGTAAGGTGAGCGGCTTGCTCGCCGATCTTGACCACCTCCTGGATCACCTCGGCGGCCGGGTGTTCGGGCGGGAGCAGCCCCTGAGCCAGGCTGGCGTTGCCAATGACGCCGACCAGCAGGTTGTTGAAGTCGTGGGCGACGCCGCCGGCCAGCAGACCCAGGCTCTCCAGTTTCTGCGCCTGGCGGAGCTGCTCCTCGGCTTTCTTGATTTCCGTGATTTCGACGCCCACAATGCCCAGGCCGTGCTTGCCTTCGGGCAATGGAAGCGGGAAATAGGAGGCCAGCCAATAGGCCATCTCCCCAGCCCGGCCCGGTACCGGGAAATGCACTTCCACGTTGAGCCGCGGCTGGCCGGATTCGATCACCTCGCGCTTCATTGGCCCGAACTCCCGGAGGAATTCGGGAGCGAGCTCGGCCACGCTCTTGCCCACGATTTGCTGGCGCGTGAGGCCGAAATAGGTTGGGGTGAGCCGGTCGGTCTTCAAATAGCGAAACTCTTCGTCTTCGATATTGAGGATGCCGGGCGAAGCTTCAAAGAAGGCTTCGAGAACCGCGTTACTGCGGCGGATTTCTTCTTCGGCGCGTTTGAGAGCGGAAATGTCCAGGTTGATGCCCGCCCAGCAGACGATCTGCCCGCGCTGGTCGCGTACGGGCACGCCGCGCGCCAGAATGGGATGCCACTCTCCATCCACGCCGCGGAACCGGTGCTCGATCTCCCACTGCCCCTGGGTCCGCACGCACTCTTTCCAGGCGGCGATGGTTCGTTCGGCATCCTCGGGATGCAGCACCGCTCCCCAGCCAAAATCCGAACACTGTTCCTGGGTCATCCCGACGAGTCTGAGAAAGGACTCGCTGGTATAGGTATTCCGGCCGTCGGGGTCGCAAACCCAAACGCCATAGTCCAGGGACTCGCCGATCGCCCGGTACAGCCGCTCGCTACGGCTCAGCGCCTCTTCGGCCCGCTTGCGCTCCGTGATGTCGAGTTCGATGCCGTTCCAAGCGGTGGAGCCGTCGGGTTCGCGCACGGGTGTGGACCGCAATATCGTTCGCCGAATTTCCCCGGTGACGCGATGTTTGTGGCGGACTTCCATTTCAAATTTCGACAACTGCTCGCGCGATAACGCAATGCCGGCGTGCAGCCGGTCGTGGTCTTCCGGCAGCATGTTCCGCTCGACCGTCGCGGCGTCGTTCATGTACTCGGCCGCCGGCACGCCCGTCAGCCCCTCGATGCCGGCGGTGATGAAATCGACGTACGGCTTGCCGTCGAGGTCGAGGCGGTACCGGAAGATCGCGGCCTCCGGCAAGTTGTCGGCCAAGGTGCGCAATCGGGACTCGCTCTCGCGTAGCGCCTCCTGGGCTCGCACGCGCTTCGTGATGTCGCTGAACATGATCCCGACCTTTCGGCTCTCGGGGGCGCCGACGCGGTAGGCGCGCACGTCGTACCAGCGGCCCAACGCTCGCGCTTCGTTCACAAAGCGCGCCGGCTCCCCGGTCAGGGCGACTTTTCCATAGATCTCGAACCAATGCGCCTCATGNNGGATTGATTTCCAGGAAGCGGTAGTCCACCGGCTTGTTGCCGGCGTCAAAAACGACCTCGATGATGCAGAAGCCCTCGAGCATGGTATCGAAGAGCATGCGATACCCCTCTTCCGACTGACGCCGTTTCTCTTCCGCCTCCTTGCGTTCGGTGATATCCACGCTCATTCCGGCCATGCGCACGGGCTGATTCGCTTGGTTGTACACCCCCTTGCCGGTCGCGCTAATCCAACGGACCTGGCCATCCGGGTGGACGACGCGATATTCGCTGTTCAGCAGCCTGTGGCTCCGCAATGCTTCCTGGATCCGGGCTGCGGCGATGCTCCTGTCTTCGGGATGAACCGCGGTTTCCCACGCGGCGAAGGATGCGGTTATGGCGGCCGGGTCGAGACCTAACAACTCGAACATACGAGCGGACCATTGGATACGGTTGGCCACGAGATCCCAATCCCAGGCCCCTGCGCCCGAGGCAAGTTGAGCGAGTTCCAGGCTCTCGTTCGCGGCCTTCGCCTGCCGCTCCGACATCTTGTGATCCGTGAGATCGAGGATCGTATAGGCGAATCGCGGGTTTCCGGAAGCTCCAGGACCCAGGTAGCTGGCGGTCGCCCGCAGCCAGAGTTCCCGTCCGTCGGCGCTCCGGCGGGCGTATTCCCCGGAAACGGACTGGCCACTGCGCCGGCATTCCCCGTAGAGGTGCTCCCACAGACGCTCGGTCTCCTGGGAGGCGCCGGCTTGGGCTGCGGTTTTCCCCGGGACCGACTCGCGCGGCATTCCGTACATCTCCGCCGCGGCTTCATTGCAGGAGACATGCACGATGCGGCCATCCACCAGTTCCACGATCCCCCGCATCACGCCGGCGCTATCGAAGAAACTCCGCAGGACGGCTTCGCTCTCGCGCAGCGCCTGCTCGGCCCGCTGGCGCTTGGACAGATCCAGGCCGGCGGTTACCGATCCGCGCACGCGTCCTTGGGCATCGAAGAGCGGCACCGCCCCCATGAGCATGGAGACCCTACGGCCGTCGGCGAAGACCAGCTCCCATTCGTCCTCTTCCACAGGCTGGCCCGTAGCGGCGGCCACTTGTGCGGGCAACTGGTTGGGCGGCATTTCGACGCCGTGACGGAACACCTTGTAGGGGGCGATTCCTTGTCCAGGCTGCGCCGAGGCCGAGATATTGGCGCCCCGCCCGGCCTGCATGAACACCTGGTCGGCGTAGGCATTGCCGGTGATCTGAAGACACTGCGGATCGTGAGCGATCCAGACGGCCGCGGGCGCGCTGTCCAATACGGCATTGAGTTCGCCGGCGCGCTCGGCCAGCTCGGTCGCCAGGCGCCGCCGTTCTTCCTCTGCCGTGGCCAGCGAGCTGTTCAATTCCGCAAGCCGCTCGCGCTCGCGCTCGAGTTCGGCGACCCGCTCTCGAAGCTGCCGGATCTCCCCCTCGAGTGCGGCCCGTGCCCGACTCTCCGAATCCATGGGACCTCCCAGCCTGAAGCTCTTGAAAATCAATTGTACATTAGGGCGCGCGGCCGGTCTTCCGGCCGGCGCGGGAGCGAGTAGGCGGAGGCGGCTTTCGGCTAGAATGGGGAGTCTTATGCGAACGGCGGAGCGTTGCGCGATCGGGGTGGTGGTGGCGGTGGCGGCGGTGGTGGCATACCGGGCCTGGACGCAGTCGTTGACCATCGACGAGGCGCGGAACTACAAGCTCTTCATCGCGGAACCGCTGGCCCGCATGTTCTCGATCTTCGATACGGCGAACCATGTGCTTCAATCGCTGCTGTCGAAGGTCTCGATCGGGCTGTTCGGCCTCACGGAGTTCACGCTGCGGCTGCCGAGCGTGCTGGGCGGGTTGCTGTACTTCGTTTCGGTTTACCGGTTGAGCCGGTACCTGTTCGGTGCGGGCTGGCTGCTGCTGCTCGCCGTGCTCGCGCTGGGTTTGAATCCTGGCGTGCTGGACTACATGGTGGCGGCGCGCGGGTACGGGCTGGGGTTGGGCCTGATGACGTGGGCCCTGAGCGAACTGGTCTTCTATTTCGGGGACCAGAACGAAGAGCGGCTGTTCCGGGCGGGGATCGGGCTGGGGTTGTCGGTGACGGCGAATCTGGTCTTTGTGTACCCGGCGGCGGCGCTGGGGACCATGGTGCTGGCGATTCTGGCGCTGGACGGGCGGCGGATCTGGATGGGGATCGAGAAGTTCGCCGGGCCGGGGATTGTGGCGGCGTTCCTGGTGTTGGTGCTGCCGATGAGCCATGCGCAGCGGGGGAGTTTCTGGTTTGGCGTGCCCACGCTTGACGATTTCCTGGGGGGACTGGTGAGCATGAGTTACTTCCACAACCCCAGGATCTGGTCGCTGGGCAGATACGTGCCGCGGCTCGGGAGCTGGGAGGCGGCGATCCGCGTCGTGGTTCTGCCTGCCTTCTTTCTAGCGGCGCTAGCGGTCTGCGTTAGCGCGGCCCGGCGCTGGGCCCGGACTCGGCGGTGGGCCGAGCTGGACCGGAACGATCAGGCGATGTTGCTCGTCTGGGGTGCGATGGCGCTGATGCTGGCGATGGTGGTGGCGGTCCGGCACGTGCTGGGGGTGCTGTACCCATTTACCAGGATGGGAATCTACTTGATGCCCATAATGACGCTGCTGGTGCTGGGACTGATCCGGCGCAGGTACGTGGGCAAGTTGGCGCTTGTGTTTACCTTGTNNCTATTTCACCGAATGGGCGGGCGAGCGCCATACCAAGGACGTGATGCGGCTGATCGAGGCGCGGCACGGCGGGCGGCCAGTGCGATTGGGAACCAGTTGGCCGCTGGAGGCCACCTGCAACTTCTACCGGGTGCGGTTCCGGCTGCATTGGATGCAGGAGGTGGCGTC
>PMEV01000233.1 GCA_003154855.1 Bryobacterales bacterium | reverse complement strand
ATTGCGCCGCACTACACTAGCCGCCCTCGAGCGGTTTGGCGTGCCTATCAAAGGCGTTGGTCCCAGCGATTTCACAGAGCCCGAGGTCTTCTTCCAGATCGGAGTTGAGCCCGTCCGCGTCGACATCATGACCTCCGTTCCGGGTCTCGATTTCAACCCGGCCTGGGACCAAAAACTGGCGGTGGACTTCGGCGGGGAGACCGCCCCGGTCCTCTCCCGCGCCGACCTCCTGGCGCCAAAGAAGGCTACCAGCCGGGTCCGCGATCGTCGTGACGTCAAGCGACTCACCCACCCCTGATTTCGTCTCCCCCCCCGGTCCTCTGCGCCTCTGTGTTGAGGCTTCGCTCTTCCTCATGCTGCCTGACGATTCCAGGTTTGTCGTCTCGCCCGATCAGGTCTCCTGCGACCTCGGCGGTGAAGCCGCCATCCTCCTCCTCAAAACCGCCATCTACTACGGCCTCGACCCCGTCGGCGCGCGCATTGGGGACCTCCTCCGGCCCCCCAAGACCCTCGCCGAGCACCGCAACGCCATCCTCGCCGAGTCCGAAGTCGACTCCGAAACCTGTTCGAGTTCCTGACGCTTGAGCCCAAAGAGGGTTCATCTTCACTGTTGAGAAGGACGTTCAGCGGGATGCTTCTGGGGGACGCCGCCGTTGGGGAACGGTCGGGAGATCGGCACGACCAGGCTCAGCGTGTTCCTTCGCTGCTCTCCGAACACCCCCGCCGCTTGACCGGCCATTCGGGGCGATGGGGAAATGTGCATAATAGATAAGCGGGTTTGAGGGTCCGGCCCCAGCTCTGGCGCCTGCGCTCGCTCTGCCGGTCGTGCCCGCGGCGGCGCGGACTCTCGCGGTCAGCCTGCCATGGAGCGGCCGGGCCTCGGACTGGTATCGGCGAAATTTCCCGCGCTCAGGCCGGCCCTTTCGGATTGACGATGCGTCATCATTACAACGCCGTCGCGCCGCGCACGATGGAGTCGGCAGCCCACGGGCCGCTTCACGGATTTTTCCACGCGCCAGCGCGCCGTGCTGCCGCGCTTCTTGGGGGAATCGACAAGTTGACAGGAGGAAGGTCATGAACATCCGTAGCTTCTGCGGGAACGCCGGTGTCCTCATCGGAACCATTTTGCTTTCTTGCTCACCAGCCGCGGCCGCCAGTGCCGGGTCGGCGCGCGAAGTCCGTTCGCCGGACGGAAAGATCGCCATCAGCATCCACACCGACGGCCCGCTGGGCTACAGCATCGCCGTGGGCAACAGGCCGGTGTTGCTGCGGAGCCGCCTTGGTCTGGAACTGGCCGGCGATGTGATGCTGGGCGAGAGACCCGTGGTGCTGAGCGAGGCACGCAGAGTGGTCGACAAGCATTGGGTTAACGAGTTTGGCAAGAACCGCGACGTGCGGGATCATTTCCGGGAGCTGACCGTGACGCTGAAAGAGGGCGGTCGCACCTTCAGTGTGGTCGCCCGGGCCTACGACGACGGCGTGGCCTTCCGCATCTTTATCCCCAAGCAGCCCGGGATGGATTCCTTTACCGTCACCCGCGACGCTACCGAGTTCACGTTCCCCGAGGACCAGCAAGTCTGGGCGGGCTGGAACAATCTGGAGGGTGCCAGCCGCCCGGAGGGTGGATTTATTGGCTCGCAGGAATGGCAGTTTCTGCCCAACCAGCTTTCCAAGCTGAACCCGAATTTCAAGTATGGACTGCCGTTTCTGGTCCAGACACGCGCGGCCTATGTCGCCATCACCGAGTCCGATCTGCTGGACTGGTCCGGCATGTGGCTAGTGCCCGCGGCAGGCGCCAAGAACACCTTGGAGACGCAACTGGCTCCCCCGATACCGGCGCGGCCCTGGCCGTCGCGCCACCCGTCGGAGGCGGATAGCGCGGCGGTGAATACGGCGCCGGCGCCGGCAGGCGAGGTCCAGAAAGGCTTGGTGGTGGCCCAGACTCCCCACAACTCCCCTTGGCGAGCCTTCATCATCGGCCGCCGGGCCTTCGACCTCATTCAGAGCGACGTGGTGTTGAACCTCGCCACCCCTAGCAAACTCGCCGACACCTCCTGGGTTAAGCCGGGCATGTCGTCCTGGGGCACCTGGTGGCCCAACATGGGACAAAACGACCTTCCCACGCTCAAACAGTTCATTCAGCTCGCCGCCGACATGGGCTGGCCGTATCAACTGTCGGAGATCGGCGATAAATCGATCGTGCCCGAACTGGTGGCCTATGGCAAGGAACGGGGCGTGCGCATCTGGTTATGGTTCCACTTCAACGATTTCGTGGACCCCGCGGTTTACAAAAGAGACTTCCCCATGTATGCGAAGTGGGGCTTGGCGGGACTGAAGATCGACTTCATCGATCGCGACGACCAGTNNATCGACTTCCACGGCGCGTTCAAGCCCACCGGCCTGAACCGCACCTGGCCCAACCAGATCACGCGCGAGGGTATCCAGGGCAATGAATACAACAAGTGGAGCACCAAAGAAACGCCTGAACACAGGGCCACTCTCCCCTTCACGCGCGTACTGGCCGGCCCGGGCGACTACACGCCGGGCGGGTTCGCCAACCGGCAGCCAGCGCAGTTCCACAGCGGCACGATGCCAACACAAGTGCAAGGTACCCGTGCTAGCGAGCTGGCGATGTTCATCCTCATCGAGAGCCCGTTCACCGTCGCCTGCGATTCGCCCGAGGATTACAAGGACAGGGATGGCGGGTATCTGCCCGGCATGGATTTCCTCAAGGGCCTGCCGACCGTATGGGACGAGACCCTCGGTCTGGCTGGTGAGGTTGGAGAATACGTGGTCGAGGCGCGGCGCAAGGGAGAGGATTGGTATCTGGCCGCGATCTCCGATCACAATGGACGCGAATTGACCGTGCCGCTGAAGTTCCTGGGCAAGGGCGACTGGAAAGTCACCCTTTGGGAGGACGCGCCCGACAGCGCCCAGAACCCCGAGCGCCTGATCAAGGACGAAAGAACCGTGAGTTCGTCCGAGACGCTGCGGCTGAAGTTGGCGCCCTCGGGCGGAACCGTGGCGATCATCTCGCCCGTCAAGTGACACGTTGTAGAGCCACCCAAAGACATTCCGAGACGAAAGACATGAAGCTGAGAACTCTTCCGATTGCTGCAATCCTGACATCGCTTGCGTCTACGGCGGCCTTTTCGCAGGGGCAACCCTCGACCAACATTCCGCACCTGGAAAGGCAGGGAACGGCCACGCAGTTGATCGTGGATGGCAAGCCCTTCCTGGTCTTGGGCGCGGAATTGAACAACTCCAGCGCCTCCAGCCTGGAGTACCTGTGGCCGCTCTGGCCCAAAATCGCGGCGACCAACCTCAATACCGTGCTGGCGACCGTGTCCTGGGAGTTGATGGAACCCGAGGAGGGCCGCTTCGACTTCAGTCTGGTCGACGGATTGCTTCGGGATGCCCGTCGCCACAACCTGCGCCTGATCCTGCTCTGGTTCGGGAGCTGGAAGAATGGCAAGTCCACCTACCAGCCCGTGTGGGTGAAGACCAACCAGCAGCGGTTTCCGATCAT
>PMEV01000252.1 GCA_003154855.1 Bryobacterales bacterium | reverse complement strand
GCGCTAATTTGGACAAGAGTGTACAGCACTAAGACTTCACGAGAGCGTCCCCACTTTCCGAGGAGGCCCGATCCCATCGCAGCCACCTGCTGGCCAGCATTGGTAGACGCTTGGCGAGTACTCATGACCTATGTGTCGACACGCTCGCTTTGGGCGATCGTTTGCACTCGGTCGGGCAGTTGTCAGCCATGGACTTCTTTGGACCCTACCGCCGAGGTCAAGGTGTGAGCGCCTCGGCGGGTTAGTACATTGGTAATTACTCCGCCAACGTTGTTCGTACCGTTTCTTTGCTACTTGATCTCCTTGATTACCATTAGGTCCCCGTTGGGCATCGCCACGACACGGACGTTGACGGGCTTATGTGTCTTAATGTCGTTGCTCCAAACCTTGTTGGATTTCATCATCTCGACGACCCTGGTGTTGCTCGCATCGTCGAAGTGGACCATCTTACCTTCAGGAGTCAGCAGGCCGAAGGAAGTCGTTGTGGTGGTTGCCGGACACTCCGTTACGACCTTCGTAGTTACGGTGGTCTGACTGGAGGTCTGGTCGCTACTCGTTTCTTTCTGCTGGGTACGGGTGGTATAACAGCCTTGGTCGACCAGTGTGCCGGCCAAGTTCACCGTGGTAGTGGTCGTCGTGCTTTTAGTCTCGGTCTGGTCCGTTTGTGCACTCAGACAGCCGACAAAGATCGATAGGACAGCTACGGCAGCAAATCTCATCTTTCCTCCCAATGTGGGTTTAATTGAATCTCGCCCTGTATAGAGCATTCAGCGGCCCACTGTCCTTAATGATTAGGCACAAGGGCATTTGGGCGGGGGCGACGGCAAGTCTCGCACCTCCACGTGCAGCTTCTGCATTCAGTGTGGCAAATACCGCAATCTGTGCGGCGCCCCTGGATAAAGTCGCTGCGGTGGCAGCGCACTCGTTGTTCCGGGTGGAGTGGTCGCCGTTTCGCTGAAGAGCCCAAAGCCTGCACTCCGCGGAAACGGCGTTCGAGGAAGTCGGCGACAGATCAGGCCCCGCAACTCGGCTTGGCCCCCCCGCTTCCCATGTCGGCAACTTGACGTAAAGCGCCGGGGCCGCGGATGCGGCCGCCCGGACCAAAACGGCGTCCCTCTTGTTTTCGATATCGCGACTCCCGCTCGCCGGAAGGCGGTGAAGGCGCCTCCGNNCGCCGCCGTACCCGAAAAAATAGCCGGGGCGAAGGGGCCCCGCACACCTACCGTACCTTGGGCGTCTCGACGACGATCCCGAAGCCGTCGAGCAGCGTCCAGGTTGCGCGCTGGTAGGCGATCAGGGATTTCTGGTAGCCGGCGTACCCGGCCACCAGCGCGTTTTCGACGCTCGCCAGGCGGCTCTGCGCGTCGAGCAGTTCGAAGACCGTGATGCCGCCGATTTCGTATTTCTGCTGCTGGGCGTCCACGTTTTGCCGCGCCAGGTCGCGCGCCAGCGTGGCGGCCTCGATCTGCGCCTTGGCCATTTCGAGTTGGTTCAGGGCCGCCTTCACTTCCTGGATGACCTGCTGTTCGGTCTGCCGGCGCAGGTATCGATGTTCTGCCCGGCTGACCAGCGCGTCGGCGAGGCTGGCCTCGGCCCGGCTGCTGCGCACCGGGAGCGTCATCTGGAGCGAGAGGCCGTAGAACGGCGCGTTGAAGCGCAGCATCTGCGACAGCGCATCGCCCAAGCCTCCCGGGATGTATACCGGCGTGCCGCCCAGCGCGCTCACGGTCGGAACCTGGTTCCCGCCCAGTCCGTTGCCCCCCGCCTGCACCGTGAGGTCGAGCCGGGGCAGCATGGTATCGCGGGCCACGCGGGCGTTGAGATCGTCGATGACGCCGCTGCGGTCGATGGCGGCGATTTCGGGGCGGCGGGCGAGGGCGGATTGAATGGCCTCGTCGGCCGGACTCACCGCCTCCGGCGGAAGCGACGAGGGGTCGTCTTCGAGCACCATCTCGAGGTTGCGCGTAGCCGGGTTCAAATCGGCGCCGATCAGCCTCCGCAAGCCGTCCAGCGCATCCCGGAAGGCGTACTGCGCCCCGATCAGGTCCACTTTTCGCTGCGCCACCTGCGACTGCGACTGGTAGATATCCAGCTTGGAGAGGGCGCCCAGATCGAGCGCCAGCTTGTCGCGGTCGTACGACTTCTGCGCCAGGTCCACCGCGAGCTGCGCCACCCGGATGCTGTCGCGCGCCTGAATCGCGTCCCAGTATCTGCCGGCGGCGGACACCACCGCGTCGGCGATGCGGGTCGCGGCTTGGTCGGAGGCGATGAGAAGCTGCGTTCTGGCGTTGCGCAGCGGCGCCAGGTTCTGTATGTTGCCGCGGTTCTGCAGCAGCGGCTGTGTGAGCGAGAACGTCAGGCCGCTCGATATGCTCGGATTGAAGAAGTCGAACTGGCTGTTGTCCGACAGGCGCGTCCCCGAAAAGCCGGCACTCACAGACTGGCCCGATGGCAGCATCTGGCTGGCGCCGATCTGGGTCTGGTAGTTCAGACTGCTGAGCGACTGCGCGCCCGAGATCTGGCTGTACGACGGCGTGGTGCTACGCACACCGCTGAATCCCAACCAGACGCTCGGATCGAAGACCGCCTTGGCGGCCAGCACCGCGTCCGCTGCCGGAAGCACCTCCAGGCGCATGATCTGAATCTCGGTGTTGTTCTTGAGCACCAGTTCGAGGAAGTCTTTCAGCCGCAGATGCAGCTTGCCATCCCGTATGCGTTCGTCGATGCCCTCGATGTCGCGGACCCGTAGATCCGGGCCGCGAAACCGGCGCGCGTAAGCCGGAAACAGGGGCACGCCCGCATCCGCGGCGGGAAGCGCGGAGAGGAGGAGAAGGAGTGCGCAGACTGGCCTACTCATAGCGAAGCGCCTCGATGGGGTCTATCCGCGAGGCTTTTCTCGCGGGGTAAATACCGAAGATCGTGCCCACGGCCGCCGACACGCCGAAAGCGATGAGCACCGATGAAGCGGTGACCACGGTGTTCCAGCCCGCCGTCCGCGCAATCAGCCACGAAAGGCAGAAACCGAAGCCGATGCCGGCCACTCCGCCGGCCACGGAAATCAGTACGGACTCGGTGAGGAACTGGCGTAAGATGTCGCCGCGCCGCGCTCCCGCCGCGCGCCGGACTCCGATCTCGTGCGTGCGCTCGAGCACGGTCGCCAGCACGATATTCATGATTCCGATGCCGCCGACCAGCAGGGAAATGGCCGCGATGGCCACCATGACGTAAGTGAAGATGGTCTGTGTGCGCTGCTGCTGGGCCAGCAGGTCGGCTGGAATCGCTACGTCGAAGTCCTGCGTATTGTGGTGAGTCGAATTCAGGATGGCGGTCGCCACCTTGGCCGCTTGCATGCTGTCTGCGCCCGGCCGGAGCTCGATGTCGATGCCGTCCAGATCGTCCTTGAGATAGCTGGAATTCGAGAAGCGGTACTGGAAGGTGTCGAAGGGAATGAAGACCGCATTGTTCAAGTCCTGAATCTGCACCTCGGCGGCCTGGGAAGCGGAGGCGAGCCTCCGGTCGAGAACGCCGATCACCCGCAGCCAGGTGTCGTTCACCTTGATATATCTACCGAGTGCGGAGCCGTAGCCGAGCAGCTCGATCTTCGCGGTCTCGCCCAGGACGCAGACGGCGGCGCTCGCGGCGTCCTCCTGCTCGTCGAAGAATCGGCCTTCGAGGACCTTCATGCCGTGGATGGCGCGGTAGGCGGGCCGCACCCCATAGAGCTCCGGGACGCCGTGCGCCGGCTTGGGAAGCACCTTGCTGGGGTGCAACGTCTTGCGGGCCGAGAGACGTTCCAGACCCTCCAGGTTGGCCTGCACGATGCGCACGTCGCGGGCGGTCGTTCCCGGAGAGGTCTTTCGCCGCTGCTGGTATTCCTGCGGGCTGGCCGAGGCGCGCGACTGCACCAGGAGGTTGCGAACGCCGAGCTCTTCGATGAAGCGCAGGGACTCCTGGCGCGCTCCCGCTCCAATGGCCAGCATGCCGATCACGGCGCCCACTCCGAAGACCATTCCCAGGCCGGTGAGCAGCGTCCGTATCTTCTGCTCGCGCAGGCTCTGGGCCGCGCCGGCGAGGTCGGAGAAGAGGCGCAAGGGGTTCATCGGGGGAGTGCCTCGAGGGCGCCGGAGCGGCCGGCGGCTTTCTTGGTCTGCTGCTCGGGGCTGGAGAGAGCGACGGCCTGGTTGGCGGCCAGTCCGGTGACGACGGCCTGGGTTTCGCTCCGGCGCACCAGTTTCACGTCCCGCGGCGCGAAGCCCGAGCCCGAGGGCACATACACGAACGTGCGGCCGTCGCTCTCGAAAATCGCCTGAGCCGGAACCCACAGGGCGTTCTTCAGGATGTCGGTCGTGACCACCACCTCGGCGGTCATTCCCGGCCGCAGCTCGGGCGCGGGATCGTCGACCGACATGACGCACTCGAAGCGGTGCTCTCCCCAAGACTCGAAGGTGCCGCCAAAATGCTTGAAGCTTCCGTGAAACGCGCGGAAAGGCAGCGCCACCACGCGTATGTCCACCTTTTGCCCGGGCGCCAGGTGGCCACGGTCCAGCTCGTCGATGGCCACGGTCGCCTCCCAGTTCTTGAGGTCGGGGATGTCGGCGACGGCCATGCCGGGGGAGAGGCGGTCGCCGACCCGGAACAGTGGCAGAGCCACCCCCGACATGAACCAGCTTCCCGTGGTATTCTGCCGGATCGACACATAGCCTTCGCCGCGGGCCCGCACGGTCATCAGCTCGATGTTGTGGCGGGACATGGCGGCCTGCATTTGGGCCTTGCCGCGGGCGGCCACCTGGGTGGCAATGGCGGCCTCGCTCGAGGCCCCGCGATTCGCCAGGTCGTTTTGGATTTCGGCCAGCCGGTCGCGCGCGGCCTGGAGCGCGAGCTCGTTCTGGCGCGCGGAGATCGCGGATTGGAGCGGATTCTTGCGAACCTCCAGTTCGGCCAGGCGCACGTCTCCCTGCGCCTGGAGCAGGCTAAACCGGTTCTCCTCCCGCTGCGCATCCTTGTCGGCCGTGGCCTTGGCGACCTGCTGCTCCGCCTCGGCCAGGTCGGACTCCGCTTCCTTCAACTGGTACTCCTGCTCGGCGGTGTCGAATTCGACGACCACATCGCCCGGCCGCACCAGCTCTCCCGGCAGCCGTAGGGATTTGATGCGCATTTCGCCGCCGGCCATCGGGGCTGCGATGACCTCCGGGCTGCCGCCCTGCAACTGGCCGAGGCCGGTAACGGTGAACGTGACGTCGCCGCGCGCGACCCTGGCGATGGGCGTGGCGGACGCACGGCCGCCCACCGATGCGTAGAGCCGCCAGGCTGCCCAGCCGCCCAGCGCGGCAAGGCCGGCGGCTGCGGCCAGGACGAGCGCGAATCTCGCCGCACGCCGCGCGCTCACGGCCGGCCAACTTCCTGGACGGAATCCGGCTCGGCCAGCGCCACCGAAGCGTCAGCGGCGATCCCGCGCACGGCGACCTCGTCGGGGTTGCGCGCGAGCACCTCGACCTCCATCCTCCGGTATCCTTTCGCTCCGGCCACGTACACCACCGGTTTGCCATTGCGCGTGAAGACCGCCTTGGACGGGACGCCGATCGCGTCCGGAATATGCCGGATCACGATATCCATGCCGCCGTTCATCTTTGATCGAAGCCGGGGGTCCGGATTCCCGATGGGGGC
Source organism: Bryobacterales bacterium (assembly GCA_003154855.1). Classification (GTDB taxonomy): domain Bacteria; phylum Acidobacteriota; class Terriglobia; order Bryobacterales; family Bryobacteraceae; genus Fen-330. Next base: position 3,197 of record PMEV01000252.1, on the reverse strand, counting down.
GTAGACGACGAATTGCCTCGAGTACGGCCACTCGAAGATCATCTCGGTCAACGGCGAGACGGCGGCCACCGTGCCGCGGAACACCTGCTCGGGAAAGGCATCCAGGTGAATGCGCACCTCGTCGCCGAGCTCGACGTGCCCGCGGTCCACCTCGTCGAGTTTTCCTTCCATCTGAAGCGTCGCGGGATCCGGGATTTCCGCCACGACGGCGCCGGGCCAGACCTGGTCTCCCGCGCGGAAGGGCCGCGCGTTCATCCAACCCTGGGTCTGGTTCATCGCGCAGGAGACGACGCCCTCGAGCGGCGTCCGGACGTTCATCTGCTCCAGGCGCTGCCGGGTGAGGGCGACGTCGGCCTGCGCCTTGTCGAGCTGGCGCGTGGCGGAGGCGATCTTGGCTTCATCCGACTTGCGGTGAAGGTCGCACACCGCCTCCTGAACGCGGAGTTTCTGCTCCGCGGTGGCGAGATCGATCCGGCTGGCTTCTCCCTGGAGGACGCTGACGATGGCCTGTTTGGAGGCCTCCAGCCGGGCGCGCTCCACGTCATAGCGGGCGGTTGCCAGATCGAGCTTATTCTGCTCGGCGGTGATGCGGGCCTGCGCGGCGGCCTGGTCGAGCGCGGCCTGCGCCTGGCGCAACGCCGCCAGGTTCTCGTTCAATTGGCGCTGGGCGCCGCTGGGGTCGAAGCGGACCACCACGTCGCCGGCCCGGACGGGGCTCGAGGGCTCGGCGAGCCAGACGATTTTGAGTTCCTGGACATTCCGGGGAGCCGCGATCTGCACGGAGCGCCGCGCGCCAACCTGGCCGCGCGCGCGGAGGATCTCCGCGAAATCGCCCTTGCGGGCCGGCGCCACCGGCAGGCTCGCCGCAGCGCCGGCGCGCCGCAGGTGCCGGAGTCCGAAGAAAGCGCCGGCGGCGATCGCCAGGATGGCCACGGCAACGGCCGCGCGGTTGAGGATGCGCCGCGGGCTCATCGGGCGACCTCGTCTCCCGCCGCCAGGCCCGAAGCCACCTCGATAAACGAGTCGTCGAAGGCGCGCCCCAGCTCGATGGCGCGCTCGCGGCCCGCCAGGACCACATACGGCTTCGCCTGGTGGTACTTCACGGCCGCGCGCGGAACCGCGACGACGGGACCGGCCGTGCTCAGCTCGACATCCACGGCGGCCGAGAGATCCGGGAGCAGCCGGCGATCGCCGCTCTCCAGCCGAAAGCGCGCCGCAAAGGTCCTGGCGCTGCCATCGCCGCCGGAAGCCACGGGACTCGCGGTATCGAAATGAGCCGGGAAGGCCACCTCCGGGTAGGCATCCAGGCGCACTTCGGCGCGGGTACCGGGCGCCAGCATGGCGCCATCCGGCTCGGCGACGGAAACCTGCACCTCCATCGCGGTGGAGGCGAAGACCTTGAGCAGCGACTGGCCGGCCCAGAGCTGATCGCCCTCCTGGGGATGGCCGGGCTGATTCTGGCCCTGGCGCCAGATCACATCCTGCACGACCATGCCGGCCAGCGGCGACCGGATCTGGAGGCGCTCGGCGTTGGCCTGAGCGCGTTCCAGAGCCGCTTTCTGGCGGTCGCGCTGCAGCTCGAGGATCTTCAGGTCCGCGGCCGCGGAGGCTTCGTGCGCGCGGCCGGACTTGTCGAGGCTCTCGACGTGGCCGGCCGCGATCTCGAGTTTGTTTTCGGCCTTGAGACGGTCGATTTCGCCGAGCAGCGGGCCTTTGCGAAGCTCCAGCCGGGCCTTGGCGAGATCGGCCTCGGCCTGCTGGAGATCGGAGGCGCGCTTTTCCCGATCGCTACGCTGCTGCGCCTTGAGCTGCTCGACCCTGTGCCGGTGATCCTCGTAGCCGGCCTGGGCGTCCCGCGCGCGGTCGAGCGAGCGGGTGCGGTCGAACTCGGCGACGATATCGCCTTCGCGCACACGGGCGCCGCTGGGAGCGATCTTGGTGAGCACGAGATCGCCGACGTTGCGGAGCTGCGGCACCGAGACGGTGACGGCTTCGACCGGCTGTATGGTACCCGTAGCGCGGACCCGCCACCGGATCTCGCGCCATTCCACTTTGGCGAGGGTGGACGCGCCGGTCCCGGTGGCCGCGGCCGGGGAGGGAGCCTGCCGGTTGCAGGCCGGCCAGGCGAGCGCCGTCAGGAGGATACTCGTTACCGCAAACCGGCTGGGCAGGGCTCTGTTCGTAAGAACAAGAGTCTATCAGACGGGCCGGCGTCCCGGTTGCGGGACCGCTGCGTTCATCAGCCGCTAAGAGCGCCCTCTTACGGACCGATGAGGTTATTGAGCCGATGATCCGAAGCTCGGTTCACAGCTCAAGAGGAGAGGGGAACATGCGGCGTAGCAGAACGAAGGTTGTGGTGTGCCTGCTCGCGGTCCTGATACTGGGGCACTTGGCGCCCGGTCGGGCAGCGGAGGGGCTGAAGAGATCGAAGCGCCTGTGGTGGGCGTCGGTGGCCGTGGTGGTGGCGGCGAGTGTGCTGGACGTGGCGTCGTCGCGGGGTGGAGCGGAGACCAATCCGCTGCTGCGGGGGCAAAACGGCACGTTCAACACGGGCCGGGCGCTGTTGCTGAAGACGATCATGACAGGCGGGATGCTGGGATCCGAGGCGTGGGTGATGCGGCGGTCTCCGAGCTCCGGGCGGAGCGCGGCAGCGGTGAACTTCNNGGCGTTGCGGGGCTGGCGGTGCGGAACTGGAAGGTGGCGCCGGCGGCGCAGTGAGGGGGGGGCGGGGCCAGGCGGCCGTCGGAGGGGCCGATAGCGGCCTGCTTGCGCATGAGCCAGAGCATGGTGGCGATGACCAGGGCGGCGCCGAGGAGCATGAGGACGAAAAGGGCGATGCGGCGGAGGAGGCGGCGGGCATCGTCGATATAGACGGCGGAGCTGAAGACGCGCGCGAAACGCACGTTACAGGAGTGGCAGCGGCGGATGTGCGCGCCTACGACGGCGAGCAGGTGCTCGGTGAGGCCCCGGCGGTGCGAGCGGTGAACGTTGGGGGCGGCACAATTCGGGCAGGGGCTGCCTTCGTGCCGGGAGGGGACTTGGGACGGCGTAGCGTCCGGGGAGNNGAGATGGGGGGGCGACCACGAACCCATCATAGCTTGGGATCCGAGAGAAAAATGGGGACGAATTTGGACGGTCTCTATTTGTCAGTGGGATAGGAGTGCAAATTTGTCCCTTTCGTTGGTGACTGGGGTGCG
>PMEV01000110.1:1507-2792 GCA_003154855.1 Bryobacterales bacterium | reverse complement strand
CTGGCGACGGTCGCGCTGGGGCTGGCATTCCGCCCGCGGCCGGGCCAGGTTACGCACTCGAAATGGCTGCTGGCCGGCGGCGTGGCGGCTGGAGTCTGCCTTTTCGCCGGCTATCTGCTGCAATGCGCGGGGCTGCGTTACACCACGCCATCCAAATCCGCCTTCATCACCGGCTTGGCGATCGTGATGGTGCCCGCGCTCGGGGCGCTGGCGCAACGCAAGCTGCCTCACCCCTGGGAAGTGGCGGGTGTGGCCATCGCCACCGGCGGCATGGCCCTGCTGACGCTGCCGGGCCAATCCTTGCGCATGGGAAAAGGGGACCTGCTGACGCTGGGCTGCTCGTTAGCGTTTGCCGTGCACATTCTGGTGGTGGGATACTACGCGCCCCGGCTGGGCTTCCGAACCCTCACCCTGGTGCAAATCTCGACGGCGGCCGCGCTCGCGTTATCTACTTTCTGGTGGGTGGAAACGCCGATGATCCGCTGGCGGCCCGGGGTGGTGATCGCCCTGCTGGTCACCGGACTGCTGGCCACCGCGCTGGCTTTCGGGGTGCAGGCCTGGGCGCAGCAATACACTCCGCCCACCCGGACCGCGCTCATCTTCGCCCTCGAGCCCGTCTTCGCCTGGGTTACCTCGTATCTGCTCACGGGGGAACTGCTGAGCCGGCACGGGACCCTGGGCGCCGCGCTGATCCTGGCCGGCATTCTGCTGGTGGAATTGAAGCCAGCCGCAGCATCGTCACACTAGCGTCATATAATGAAGTAACCTGCCCCTGGAGAATCAGCCCATGAGTTTTTTTGGACAACTGCGGCGGCAAAAGCTGCTGTCCGCGACCTTGCTGCTGTTCACGCTTTCGATCGGCATCCTGATCGGCACGCTGGTCACCACGGCGGTCCGCGCCGATAAAGCGCAAGGTGGAGCGCCGGATGCGGCCCCACTGGTCATCCCGAACCCGGTCCAGCTTTCCACGGCGTTCACGGCGCTGGCTAAACAGCTCGAGCCGTCGGTGGTCAACATCACCTCGACCTTCGGGCCGCGGCCCTCGCAGCAGGCGCGCACGCGGCGCCGCCAGGGGCAGCCTCAGCCGGATCAGGATGACGACAATCGGGGCGGCTCCGATCTTTTCCGGCGCTTTTTCGGGCAGGACCCCTTCGGAGAAGATCAAGGGTCGCAGCCGTACCACCGCGAGGGCACCGGCTCGGGTGTGGTGGTGGATCGTAACGGATACATTCTGACCAACTTGCACGTGGTCGAGGGCGCCAGCCGCATCCAGGTGAAGTTCACC
>PMEV01000110.1:0-1377 GCA_003154855.1 Bryobacterales bacterium | reverse complement strand
GGCAACAGCGGCGGCCCGCTGCTGGACATCCAGGGGCAAGTGATCGGAATCAACACGGCCATCGCCAGCGAGAACGGCGGCTACCAGGGCATCGGGTTCGCTCTGCCGATCAACCTGGCGGTGAACGTCTACAACCAGATCGTCAAGTCCGGCCGGGTGTCGCGCGGCAGCATCGGAGTCGGGTTTAACGGCAACGAGAAGCCCGAAACCCTCAAGGTCTACGGCGCCTCGCACGGCGTGTTCGTGACGCAGGTGACGCCGGGCGGGCCGGGCGACAAGGCTGGAATCAAGATTGAGGACGTCATCGTCGCCTTCAACGGCCAGCCGGTGAAGGATGGGGACGACCTGGTCAGCCGGGTCTCCGCTACTCCGGTTGGCTCCGTGGCCACCACCACGGTACTGCGCGGGGGAAAGAGGATGGACCTCAAGCTGACGGTCGGCGAACGCTCCGAGGTGTGGGCCGACCAGCCGCAGTTCCGCCGCTTCCGGCATCAGGAGGAGGGCCGGGAAGAGACCTCCACCGAGGTCAAGTTCGGCTTGAACGTCCAGAACCTGACCCAAGGCCTGCGCGACCGTCTGGGCTTCGACCAGAAGGGCGGCGTGCTGATTGCCGGGGTGGTGGAGGGCTCGTTTGCCGAGGATATCGGCGTGGCGCCGCGGGACATCCTCATGGCCATCAACAAGCAACCGGTGAATTCCGTGGACGACCTCCAACGAATTCAGGCCAAGCTGAAACCCGGCGATGCGGTGGCATTCCGGGTGATGCGGGCCGGCCTGGACACCGAGGGGGGCCACATTCAGTGGCGGCCGGCTTTTCCGGCGGGTACGCTTCCGGCGAATCCGTGATATTATGACCTCTTGGGTCGTTTCCCGCTGACGCCCTAGGTTGCCGGGTTTGAGGAGCTGCGCTTGCGTACATTTGCCGCGCTCGTCGGAGTCGTTTGTCTCTCGTTTCCCGGCCTTTTGGCCTCGCCGCAGAAATCCCCTCCCCCCTCCGCCTCCAAGTCGGCCACCGCTGTGAAGCGTTCCGGGAGCCGCAGGACCGGGCAGAGCGCCCATACACGAAAGACGACGCATCCAAGCTGGCGCGCCGGCCAGATGACCCCTACCCCCGAGCGATATAAGGAGATTCAGCAGGCGCTGATCGACAAGGGCTATTTGCAGGCGCCGGCCAGCGGCGTGTGGGGACCGGATTGTTCGCAGGCGCTCAAGAAGTTCCAGCAGGAGCAGAATCTGACGCCCAACGGGAAACTGGACGCCCTGTCGCTCATCTCACTGGGGCTGGGACCCAGTTGGGAACCCTATCGCCCCACGGCCGTGGTCAACAACCGGCCCCCCAGTTCGGGCGGATTAAACTAGTGTAGTGCGGCGCAATTA
>PMEV01000474.1 GCA_003154855.1 Bryobacterales bacterium | reverse complement strand
CCCAGCGTGGCGGCGACATCCTTCGACAGATGGCGGCTGTCCGTGCGCGGATAGCTCAGCAGCTTGTGCCGCTCGTAGAGCGCCTGCGCGAGGTCCAGCGTCTTCTGCGCGCTGAAGCCGAACAGCCGGTTGGCGTGCCGCTGCAGTTCGGTCAGATCGTAGAGCAGCGGCGGCGGCATGCGCTCGGTTTCGGATGCGAGGTTTTCGATGCGCGCTTCGCCGGTGGTAGCCCGCGCGACGATCCGGGCCGCCTCCTCGCCGTCCTTCGGCAGGTGAGTCTGCCGGGCCGTGCCCGCGTTCAGGAACCAGGTTCCGTCGTAAGTTGCGCCGGGGCGCGGCGAGAACCTGGCGACCACTTCCAGATAGTCCTCGGGGACGAAGGCGCGGATGGCCAGTTCGCGCTCCACCACCATCGCCAGCGTCGGCGTCTGGACCCGGCCGACCGACAATTCGTCCCCCAGCGCCAGCGTGTAGGCTCGCGAGAGGTTCATCCCCACCAGCCAGTCCGCCCGGCTCCGGCCCCGCGCGGCATCCGCCAGCCCGTCGTATTCGCGGCCCTCGCGCAGATTCTGGAAACCTTTCCGGATGGCCTCCGGCGTCAGCGAGGAGATCCAGAGGCGGCGGAACGGCTTGGCGCATCCGGCCGCTTCGTAGATGTAGCGGAAAATCAGTTCGCCTTCCCGCCCCGCGTCGGTGGCGCACACCACGCGCGCGACCTTGGGCGAGTTCAGGACCTTCTTCACCACTTGGAACTGGTCCTCGGTCTTCTCGTAGACCACCAGAGGCCATTCCCGCGGCAGCATGGGCAGCAGGTCGCGCCGCCAGTGCCGCCACTCCGGCCGGATTTCGTGCGGCTGCGCCAGGCTGACCAGATGCCCGATCGCCCAGGTCACGATGTACCCGTTGCCGTGCAGGTAGCCTTGCCCCTGTTTGCCCGCACCCAGCACCCGCGCGATGTCCCGCGCCACCGATGGCTTCTCGGCCAGAACCGCGACCACTCCGTCTTCCTCCGCCCGTTCGCCGGCCATCGCTCGCATTGTACCGAACTCCGCGCCCATAACCCGTGCAGGCAATTCCACGGCGGCTTGTGGTAAACCTGGAGAATGAGGAGGCAAGAATGAAATTAGCAGTTCCCGTGGTTCTTGCGGCGAGCGTGGCCTTGCTCTACGGCGCCGACGATTCCGACGTGCAGCGATTGAACAGGGCGACTGAGGTGTTGCAGGAGATCCTGCAGGCGCCCGACAAGGGCATACCCCAGCCGCTGCTGGACAAGTCCGAGTGCGTGGTCGTGGTCCCCGGCGTCAAGAAGGGCGCGTTTATCGTGGGCGCCAAGTTCGGTCGCGGCTTCTTCACCTGCCGCAAGCCCGGTGGAGGTTGGAGCGGCCCAGCCGGCGTGCGCGTCGAGGGCGGGAGCGTTGGATTCCAGATTGGTGTCTCGGAGACCGACGTGCTCATGCTGGTGATGAACAAGCATGGCGCCCACCGGCTGCTCTCCAGCAAGTTCACCCTGGGTGGGGACGCCTCGGTAGCCGCCGGTCCGGTTGGCCGCAGCGCCACTGCCGAGACCGACGCCTACATGACGGCCGAGATCCTCACTTACAGCCGGTCGCGCGGTGTCTTCGCGGGGTTGTCGCTCTCCGGCGCCACTTTGCGCCAGGATTTGGACACGAACACGGCCCTGTACGGCAGGTCGCTGCAAAACAAAGAGATCGTCGAAACCAACGTCCCGCCGCCCGCCTCGGCAGCGGGCTTCCTCGGCCTGCTGAACAAGTACTCGAGCCGCAAATAGTCTGCCCACAAACGAGGGAGGGGAGCCGCAAGGCTCCCCTGAACTTCGAAATCTCCCATCCAAACCGCCCGGAAGCTGAACTTCGCTGAAACCCGCGGAGTACCTGGAGTGCTGGAGAACACCATCGCGGGCCGATAGAAGGCGGCGGTCGCCGGGTTGAGAAAGGTGTGCGCGTTGGAGCCCGTGAAGCCGATCACAGCCACGTCGTTGACGTGGACTCGGTTGACTGCGGGGGGTAGAGCCGGCCCCTCTCCTGGGCCGCCGGAGTCGTGCAGGATGGAAGGAATGAGAACAGCAGCGCCAGCGGAAGGGACGGAAAAGTCGCTCCCACGAAGGCGGTTGGATGTACAATCGATGCTGGCCAGAATGGCAACAGGGAAAAGACGGTTAGCGAGTCACTCCGAAGGCGCCCAATGCTCTTCCAAGCGGTCTCCATAGTTCTCGGCACTCTCCTCCTGCAAGGCAGCGTGGGCGCTCAAACCCAAACGCGGCCCCCAGCCCGTGCGGCAACCCAGACGACAGCCGAGCCCCTTGCAAAATACGGTTCGAACCCTGCCGCCGGCAAGACCTTCACCCACGACGGCGTCAAGCTCTATTACGAAGTCTACGGAGCGGGCGAACCGCTTCTCCTCGTTCATGGCAACGGCGGCAGCATCGCCAATTTCAAGGCCCAGATCGATTACTTCCGCAAGCGTTACCAGGTGATCGCCATGGACAGCAGGGACCAGGGCAAGTCGGGCGATAGCCCGGACAAGATCACCTACGAGAAGATGACGGACGACCTCGCGGCGCTGCTCGACCATCTGAATGTTGGACCAGTGAATGTGCTGGGCTGGAGCGATGGCGGCATCGAGGCGCTGCTGCTCGGCATCCGGCATCCCGCGAAGGTGAAGAAGATTGCCGCGATGGCCGCGAACTTGTACCCGGAAGCCATCTACCCGGAGATCCTCGGCTTCGTCAAGTCCATGATGGACTCGATGCCGGCTGCCGCCATGGAAACGCCCCAGGGCAAGCGCGAGTTGAAGGCGATGCAAACGATATTCGACGAGCCCCACATCGACGCCAAGGCGCTTGAGGCGATCGCCGCGCCCACGCTGGTACTGGCGGGCGATCGCGATGCGGTCCTCGACGAGCACACGCTGGAGATCTACCACCACATCCCCAACAGCCAGCTCTGCATCTTCCCGAACGCGACGCACATGGTTCCTTACGACGATCCCGCGCTCTTCAACGCGACGGTCGAACGCTTCTTCCGCGCGCCTTTCGCGAAGAAGGATCGCCTGAAGGACTTCGTCAAGTCTTTAGAGGCGCTGGAAGCCGCCCAACAGTAGTTAGCATCGGATTACAGAATTACCGAGCGGTTCCGTGCGGTGGCACTCCAGCCGGCGACAAGCGCCACCGGCCCACAAACCAACGCCCTACGCCACGGTGAAACAGGGCGAATCTCGTCCAGGGGGATTGGGCCACTACCTGCGACCTGCATCAGAATACTGAGACTGGCACAAAAAGAAGGGGCCGCTTGCGCGGCCCCTTTGACTAACTACAGAACTTGGCGCCTTACGAGCGGCGTCAGAAGATGATTTTCGCCGCCAGTTGGACGTTGCGGCGGTCCTGGGACCCGCCGGAGCAGCCCCTGCATGCGAGAATCGGCGTGCCAAACTCCACGTCGGCCGTGCTGCCTTCCACGTAGAGATTCGCATGGTTGAACAGGTTGAAGAACTCGCCACGGATCTGCAGGCCGATGCGCTCGGTGAGATTGAAGGTCTTGTGAACGCCCATATCAACATCCCAGAACCCCGGCCCGCGGAACGCATTGCGCGAGGTCATGTTGGATGGGTACGGCGGAAGATCCGACAGGAAATACGTCGGATTCGGACTGCTGACGAGCGAGGACGGCAGCCCAAAGTAAACGAACTCATTGGGAGCGGATCCTGCACCCGTATACGGCGCCGGATTCTTGTTCGCAGCCGTGGAGACCGGCGCGTTGAACGACGCCATAATATACTGCGTGTACACAAAGGAACCATCGAATATGGTATACGGGGTTCCCGTGCGGATGGTGACGATCGGGGTAAGGCTCCAGCCGCCCAGAACCTGATGGGCGATGCCGTGGCCCGTCTTGAACGCCGGAACGTCCCACACCGCGCTGACCACCACGCGATGGCGGATGTCGTAGTCGGCGTTGCCTGTGTCAAGCGCCGGGTTGAACGGATCGAGATAACCCGTGTTGAAGCAACCCCAGTTGGCATTCAGGCAGTCGGCGTCGCTAAACGACGTGCTCTGGTCGTCGATGGTGTGCGACCACGTGTAATTCAACGTCAGATGCAGGCCGCTCTGGCCGAGATTGTCGATCACCGTCCGGAGGTTCAGCGCGTTATAGCGGGAGAAGCCGAGGCCGCCGCGCGTATTGATGCCGCCGTACTGCGGGTTCAAACGGTTAACGCACGTGGTCGGGCCGAAGGAGCCGGTCACCTCGTACGCAGTTTGGGTGTCGGCGAAGCTGCAGGGCTCATTGAGATAAACGTTCCCGTACCCGTTGCGGTTGTTGACCGAAACGTCATAGAGCCGCTCGCCCATGGACCCCGAGTAATCGGCCGCGACCAGCATATGCGGCGACAACTGGTGCTCGAGCGAGAGGCTGAAGAGGTGCGCGTACGCGGTCTTAATGTTCTGCATGGGGACGCGCAAAGTCGCCGCGGGCAGCGTGATGCTGCCACTCGACCCGGCGAACGGTCCAAGGTTGCTCACCGAAACAGGAATCGTCCCAAAGCTCGCCGAGGTCAGACTTATCGTTTCGTAATTGGGAGGGTTCTGAATCGCGTTAAACGTCACGTTGCCGAAGTTGCGCTCGTAACCGATGCCGTAACCGCCGCGCAACGAGGTCTTTCCGTTGCCGGTGACATCCCACGCAAATCCCAGGCGAGGAGCGAAGTCCTTATAATCCGGAGCCCAGAAGCCACCCACCGGGCTCTGACCGACCAGTTGGTCGCTCCCGGCCGCGAAGCCCTGGGGAGTATTGATCTCATTCGACGGGAAGAAGAAGTTGGATTCGAGCGCGGGGTTCTTGTCGTGCTGCACGCCATAGTACTCCCAGCGCAGTCCGAGATTCAATGTCAGCCTGGGAACAACCCTCCAGGCATCCTGCACGTAGAGCGCGGATTCCTTGTAGCGGTAGCTCCGGCTGAAGTTCGGCTGGCCGAGCGGCAGACTGACGGTCGAGCCCGGAAGCTTGCCCTGGGGGTTGACGGCCACCTGGAACCCTGCCAGTGTCCCGCCCAGGAGACCGTCGTAAGACCTGTTCTGGTTGGAGCCGAGATACTCGCCGGCGGTTTCGTACGCTCCAAAGGTCCGGTTGTCGCGCAGGTACTCGAAGCTGCCCCCGAACCGGATATTGTGCTTGCCCATTACGTGGCTCACGTCCTCGTATAGCTGCGCGAAGTTCTGCGGGCCGCCAAACGGAATTCCCGAGCCCGGAGCCGCGGGCGTGTAGCCCGGATAATAAATCGGATAACCGCCCAGCGAACCCGTGCCACTCGATGTCGTGTACAGCGTCGGCACCGGACCATAGGTGCTGCTGAAGGGTTGCAGATCGCTCAGCCGATTGACCACCACCTTCGATTGCGAGACCCAGGTCGGGCCGAAAAGGTGAATGATGGAGAACAGCGCGTTGTTGTTGAAGATCTCCTCACCTGTGTCGTAGCCGACATAGGGACTGTTGTCGAGTGTCCCCGGGAAGTTGCTGACCTTCTGAATCGCATAGCGGCCGTACATCTGGGTTTTGTCGCTCAGGTTGTAATCGACGCGATCGACTCCCAGGACCTGGTTCTCAGGCTGCCCGCCGCCCGCGTCAAACGGAACGTTGTAGCTCACCAGATCGTACGCAGGCGTGCTCGCCGGGAGCGCCGCGCAGAGCGGGCGCGTGCATCCCAGGTCGGCCTTGGTGAACGTCTGCAAAACGGTGGCGCTGGGCTTCAGTTTGCCGTACGCGGAGAAATACGCCTGTGTGGCCGGGGCCGCCGCCGCGATGAAGGCGGGGTCGGGAACGTTGGCGTACTCGGTTGCCACACTGCGAATGCGGATAAGCTCCGTGCTGCTGAAGAAGAACAGCTTATTCTTCTTTATCGGGCCACCGAAGGAATACCCAAACTGGTTGCGCGTGAAAACCGATTTCGGCGTGCCCGTCGAATTGTCCTGGAAATCGTTTGAGGCGAGCGCCGACAGCCGATTGAACTCGTAAGCCGTGCCGTGGAATTCGTTGGAACCGGACTTGGTGACCACATTGACCACACCGGCCGACGCCCGTCCGAACTCCGCGGTAAAGTTGTTGGTGAGGACGCTGAATTCCTGAATCGCATCCAGCGGGACCGCCTGCCCGACGCTGGCCGTGAACTCATCGTTGTTCGCGGAGCCGTCGAGCAGAATATCCGTGCCCGACTCGCGCAGTCCATTGATGGCCACGCCCGCACCGCGGCCGCCGACCGCGGCGTCGGAAACGTTGCCCGACAGCGCGACCAGCGAGTAGGCGTTGCGCGTCAGAGTCGGCAATTCCCGGAGCTGCGTCTGGGTGATATTGGTGCTCAGGGTCTGCGACTCCACGTTTACCTGAACAGGCGCCGCGTTGACTTCCACCACAGTGGAGGACTTGCCCACCTCCAGATGGATATCGACGTTCACCTTGGCTCCGACCGCCACCGAGGCCCGTTGCTGGATCTGCGAGAAGCCCGCAGCGGTGGCCGACACGGTGTATTCGCCCGGGAGCAGGTTCGTAAAGTTGTACTCTCCGCCCACCGCGGTCTTGGTCTCGCGAACCGCTCCGGTCGCGACCGACTTGACGCTGACCGCGGCGCCCGGAACCGCCGCGCCCGATGGATCGACGACAGTCCCCGCAATCTGTCCGGTTTCCGTTTGCGCAAAGATCACGCTTGTGACCGCAAACAGAGTGAAAACGAACACTAGAATCAGTTGGAGTCTCTTCATGTTTCCCCTTTTTTCCCACCCGCCCAGCGCTTCACGGCCAAGCCGGGTTTCCCTTGCTTTCCGGATTCCGCGACGATCGCTCGAGCGGATTCCCCTGTCCTACTGGCCCTCCACAAAACCCGTTTCCCTGCCCCGGGCCAATTGATCCCGCCCGGAGGCACATCCCGCCGCTCCCGCGATCAAAGCACCCGGCGCCCAGACCATCGAGCGCCCTCGCTTCCCGGAAGCGGCCGGCGTATTAGTCCGAATCTCCATGCTTGTCAAGACTTACCGGTCAGTATACACCTACCCGCAGTCACGCGATTCTACGAAGTTGCAGTCTTCGAAGGGCAACCGTTTTCGGCCCCGCCGGACCCGGTGAGTCGTGACACTGCAGGCGGGTCGTTTCGACGGCCTGTTTGTGCCCTTGATGACCGGACCCCGAGATCGTGGGCAGGTCCAACAGACAAACCTCCTCACGAGGCAACGGCAGAGGTTAGGCACCCGCTACCCCGCAACCACTAAGACCCTTCGAGCGCGATAACCCACCCCACTTCATGGGAGGTGGTTCCCTAGTTTCTAACCTTATCACTCCATGAAGGAATCTTCAAGAGTTTTTAGCACCACTGGCCAGGGGTGTCAGGTTTTTACCACCTGGCGCCCTAGAGCGGCCAGTCGGTGGGCTCGGCTGTGGAGATCTCGAGCCACCCCTCCTGAGGGGTCGCATCGACTGGAAGTCCTTGTTTCCAAAGGGATAGCTGAAGGCGAAGAGATTGCCCCCGCCCGACCCCCAGCGCCGCCAGAGCGACGCGCGCCTCCAGGATCTTTCGAAATGCAAATTCTGCGGCCGCGGGGTCATTCCCCTTCGCCAGCCGCACTTCGCTCGGCTTCGCCACTCCATCGCGAAAGGCCAGCACCACGAAGCTGGCCAGGGCCTGGTCCGCGCTGGCCTGGATGGTGAGGTGCGCTTCCATGCCCTCCAGCTCGGCCACCGCTCCCGGCTCGAAATCCACCCGCAGGTACAGGTTGTCTCCATCGCTGCCGTAGAGCAACTCCTGNNGGCGTATGCAGCTCCGCCAGCTCCACCTTCAGAATCGGACGGGACAGTTCCTCCGGCGGCGTGAGGTGCAGCGCCCGATACACGTTGGCCAGGTGCGCGCGGTACAGTTCGTCGAACTCGGCCCGGAAGTCCGACTGGTGCTCCGGCCCGTACCACCAGCACCAGTCGCTGCCTTCCGCGATCAGCAGTTCCTCCAGCGCCAGCCGCCGCTGGTCTTCCGCTACCCCGGCGGCCGAGTCGTACGCCCGCCGCGCGCGCAGCAGGTGCGTCCACGCCTGGTTATCTTCCTCGGCCCCGATCCACACGTCGAAATTGGCGTCGATCCACGANNCGAGGATGATGGGCACCAGCGCATCGCGCCCGGCGGCGGCCAGGCCCGCGCAGTTTTCGCGGATGCGCCGCAGAAAATCCTCGGCCGCCTGGGCCGCGTCCATCTTGGCGTAGACGAACCCGATCAGGTCGCTGAGGAAATGGTCGCGAAAGATCGCGTTGAGCGTCTTGCCGCCCTGCCGCCAGCAGTATGGACGGTAGAGACCGTCCACGGGAACCACCCGTCCCAAGGTCCGGTTGAGGACCCCGCTATCGGTCGCGGCCCATTCAAAACCCAGCTCGGAGGCCATCGCGAAGACCTCGTCGGAGACCGAACCCTCGGAGGGCCACAGCCCCGCCGGCGCCGCGCCGAATTGGCGCGCCATGTACTCCCGCGCCAGCACGAGCTGGCGGCGCGCATCGTCGGGGTAGCGGAACCGCGGCGGCAGCGGCACCTTCGGATGCGCCACGGCGGCGATGTTCGAATCGCACAGCAGCGGCAGAATAGGATGGTAATACGGGGTGGTCGAAATCTCGATCTGGCCCGCGGCCGCGAGCCTCCGGTATACCGGCAGCACCTGGCCCACCATCTCGCGCTGCTTCTCGCCCATGCGGCGCTGGTCGGCCGGCGTGAAGTCGCGCCCGCGCCGCACCCATTCGCGCACCTCCGCATCCTGGGCCTGGAACTCCTCGT
>PMEV01000247.1 GCA_003154855.1 Bryobacterales bacterium | reverse complement strand
CGGATTCCACCGGCTTTGCGAACAAACAGCGTCGGTATCCACTTCTGTGTGCACCCGGCCGTTGCGGGCCGAGTGGCACGCTTTTTCAACTCGTGCTACCGTGAGGGTGTCCCATGCACATCCCGGATGGCTTCCTCTCGACTCCCGTCTGGCTGGCCCTGGACGCGGCCGCGGCGCCGGCGGTGGTTGTCGCGGCCCGCATGGCGCGCCGGGAACTGGAAGAAACCCGCGTGCCGCTGCTGGGGGTGATGGGCGCGTTTGTGTTTGCGGCCCAGATGATCAACTTCCCGGTAAGCGCGGGAACGAGCGCGCATCTGGTGGGCGGCGCGCTGCTGGCGATCGCGCTGGGGCCGGCCTCCGCCATGGTGGTGATGACGGCCATCCTGTCGCTGCAGGCGTTCGTCTTCCTGGATGGCGGCGTGGTGGCGCTGGGCGCCAACGTCCTGAACATGGCGATTGCCGGCGTCGTGGCAGGTTACCTGCCGTACCACTTCTGGGGCCGGCGGCGGCTGGCGTACTTCGCCGGCGGCGTGCTTTCGGTGCTGGTGAGCGCGCTGCTGGCCCTTACCGAACTGCTGGTTTCGGGCGTGCCGCTGCCGCGGCCGGCTCTGGCGGTTACCCTGGGTCTGTTCGCGATGAATGCCCTGGCGGAGGGCGCCATCACGGCGGCCGTGCTGGAGGGCATATACCGGCTCAACGCGGGCTTCATTCGGCCCGCCCAGGGGATGCGTCCGCGCACATTGGCGGTGGTCGGACTGGCGGCGGCGCTGCTGGCGGCGGTGGGGGTCCTCGTGGCCTCGACGCATCCGGACGGAATCGAGCAGCTTCTGCATCACGCTCCGGGGTTGCTGGATGCGCCGTGGTTCCGGAAAACGGCCGAGGGCCTGGCGGGCGTGGCGGCGATCTTCGTTCTCACCGTGCTCGCGGGGCGGCTCATCGCCCGGCGGAGGACCGCCTAAGTGCATCACGTCGTGATCGAGGGCTGGAGCCGTGGCGCCAGCCCGCTCCATGCGCGGGATGCGCGGGCAAAAGTTATCGTGTTGCTCGCATTTCTGGTGGCGCTCGCGACCACACGGCGGTTTCCCCCGGCGGCCATGGCAGGCTACGCGGCCCTGGCCGTCGCCGCCATTCTGCTGGGCCGCCTTCCGCCGGCCGGGTTGCTCGCCAGGGCGGCCGTGGTGCTGCCGTTTTCGGCGACCTTCGCGGCCCTCAGTTGGATAGCTGGGGACGCCTCGCGGGCGGTCGGCCTGCTCGCCAAGAGCTACCTTTCGGCGGTGGCGGTGCTGGTGCTGGTAGGCTCGACACCGCTTCCCAAACTGCTGCGCGGTCTGGAATCCCTGGGAGCGCCACGGCTGCTGACTCTGGTGGTGCAGTTCCTGTACCGCTATCTGTTCGTCGTCTCCGAGCAGGCCCAACACATGCGGCTGGCGGCGCTGTCGCGCGGCTCGAGCCGGCCACCGCTCGAATTCCGGGCGGCGGCGGGGGCGGTCGCGGTGCTGTTCGCGCGGTCCTACGGGCGCGCGGAAGGAATTCACCAGGCTATGCTGGCGCGGGGTTTTTCCGGGCACATCCGTTTGCTCCAGGACACGCGAGTCGGGGTGCGCGACGCGTTGTTTCTGGCCGCGGGACTGTCGCTGGTTGTGGCGCTCCGCCTGTCGCTGGGGGCGCCGTGGATCCCCTGATCGAAGTGCGCGGGCTGCGTTTCCGCTACGACGACGGCACCCTGGCGCTGGATGGGGTCGACTTCCAGCTTTTTCCCGGCGAGACCGTGGCGGTCCTCGGGCCCAACGGCTCCGGCAAGACCACCTTCGTGCATCATTTGAACGGTCTGCTGGCGGGGGAGGGCTTCGTCTCGGTGTGCGGCCTGCCGGCGATCAAAGCCAATCTGCCCGCCATCCGGCAAAAGGTCGGGCTGGTGTTCCAGGATTCCGACGAGCAGTTATTCATGCCTACCGTCATCGAGGACGTGGCCTTCGGTCCGCTGAACCGCGGTCTGGAAGCCTCGGCGGCAATCGAAGCGGCGATGCGCGCGCTACGCGGCGTCGGTCTGGAGGCGCTGGCCGGCAGGGCCCCGTATCACTTGAGTGCCGGAGAGAAGAAACGAGTGGCGCTGGCCGGAATCCTGGCCATGGAGCCCGAGATCCTGGTGCTGGACGAGCCGACCACCTTCCTCGACCCGCCCGCGCAACGCGATCTCGCGGCGCTGTTGGGCCGCCTTCCTCAGGCCAAGCTGATCGTCACCCACTACGCGCCGTTCGCGCGGGCGCTGGCCCGCCGCGCGGTGTTCTTCGAGAAGGGTAGAATTGTCGCCGACGGCCCCGTGGACGAGGTCGTGGAACGCTTCCAGTGGATCCCCGGAACGGCCCCCGCGAGTGCAACGGGAACGGGTTCGGGCGAGTAAGTGCGGGCTACTCTTATTCCGCTGCCTTCCCCTTGCGGAATTCCGCCCAACGGCGCTTCTGCGCCGCCGCGATTCTCTTCCTTGCCGCCGCGCTGAGCTTGCGCCTGCCGGCGGGCTTCTTCTCGGGCGGTTCAGCCTTGGCGCTGGCCGGCGGGCGCCCGCGGCGCTTGCCGAGCATGGCCTGCACCTGGCTGATCTGTTCTTCGATCTTCTGCCTTTGCGCTTCCAGTCCTATCAGCGCAGCTTGCAGTAAGCCGGAATCTTTGACGGTCGATCTTACGCCTTTTGGCATGTGTTCACCTCCTTACACCATACCACAGGTTCGACTTACTGCAACCGGACTTCGGTGTGTCAACCGGGATCGCGGAATAGCCGCCAATCGCTCACTGGGGCGCGCCCGGAGCGGAGTCGCAGATGATAGTAACCGGGCCGTCGTTAACCAGGTGAACGGCCATGGTTGCCTGAAAGACACCGCTCTCGACGGGGACATTCCGCGCCCGGCAGCCGTCCAGGAAACACTCGTAAAGCGCGCGGGCCTGCTCCGGCCCGGCCGCCATGTCGAAGCTGGGCCGGCGCCCCTTCCGGCAATCGCCATAGAGAGTGAACTGCGAGACCGCCAGCAACGCTCCGCCCGCTTCCAGCAGGCTGCGATTCATCTTGCCCGCCGCGTCGGGAAAAATGCGCAAACCGGCCACCTTGCCGGCCAGGTAATCGGCATCGGCCGGAGTGTCCGGCTTGGCCACCCCGACCAGCGCCACCAGGCCGCGCCCGATCGAGCCGACAACCTCGCCACCAACCTCCACGCGCGCCTCGGTTACTCGCTGCAAAACGACTCGCATATGGTATAAGTGTAATGCTAGCGAGGGGGAGCGAGCGGTGATCGAGACTTATGCCTACGCCCGCGCCGGGTTTCTCGGCAATCCGAGCGACGGTTACTTCGGAAAGACCATATCGTTTCTGGTGAGGAATTTCCGCGCCAGGGTGTTGCTATATCCCAGCTCTCGGCTGGAAATCAAGCCCTCTAAGGCGGATATGCCGGTCTTCGAGAACCTCGAGGACTTGTATCGGACTACCCGCTGGCGCGGGTACTACGGCGGAATCCGGATCATCCAGGCCCTGCTGGTCCGGCTGATGGACTACTGCCGCCAGCGGGGCATCGCGCTTCCCAACCGTAACTTCACCATCGAATACGAGTCCACCATCCCCATGCGGCTGGGCTTGGGAGGATCCAGCGCGATTGTCACGGCAGCGATGCGTGCGCTCTCCCAGTATTACGGCCTGGAGATCCCGCGGCCCGTGATGGCCAACCTGGCGCTGGAGACCGAGACCCGGGAACTGGGCGTGCCCGCGGGCCTGCAGGACCGCGTCGTCCAGGTCTATGAGGGCCTGGTCTACATGGATTTCGACAAGGCCCTGATGGACCGCCAGGGTTACGGCAATTACGAGCCGCTCGACCCGGCGCAGCTTCCCCAGGTCTATCTGGCCTACCGCACCTCGCTCAGCGAGGGAACCGAGGTCTTCCACGCTAACGTACGGGAGCGCTGGCTGCGCGGCGACCCCGAGGTAGTCGAGGCCATGCGCACCTGGGCCAGTTACGCGGAGCGGGGCCGCGCCGCCATGCAGGCTGGGGATTACGAAACCCTGGATCAGCTCATCGACGCCAACTTCGATCTGCGTGCCCAGCTATACCACATCGACGAAGGCAACCTGCGGCTGGTCCAGACCGCGCGCCGGGTGGGCGCAACCGCGAATTTCGCCGGCTCGGGCGGGGCGATCGTAGGATCTTACAAAGACCGGCAGATGTACGATGAACTCGTCGCGGCGATGGGGCCGCTGGGCGCGGCCGTGATCCAGCCGGTGATTTGCGAGCAGGGCCTAGGCGGCGGGTTGTAGCTATACTGTAGAGTTCAGCGATGGCAAATCCAAGAACGATCCGGTACCGGGACGCCGGCGTCAATATCGACGAGGCTAGCCGCGCGGTATCCCACATCAAGCGCCTCGCGCAATCCACCTTCACTCGCGGAGTGCTTACCGGCATCGGCTCGTTCGGCGCCGCCTACCAGCTTACCGGCTGGAAGAAGCCGGTGCTGATCAGCTCGAGCGACGGCGTGGGCACTAAGCTCAAAGTGGCCTTCTGGACCGGCCGGCACGACACCGTGGGGCAAGACCTGGTGAACCACTGCGTCAACGACATCGCCGTGCAGGGCGCCCGGCCGCTGTTCTTCCTCGACTACTACGCCACGGGAAAGCTCGACGCGGAGGTGATGCGGCAGGTGGTGAGCGGCCTGGCGCAGGCGTGCCGCGAGAATTGCTGTGCGCTGATCGGCGGCGAAACCGCGGAGATGCCCGGGCTTTACGCCGCGGGTGAGTACGACCTGGCGGGTTTCATTGTGGGCGCCGTCGAGCGCAGCCAAATGCTCACTGGCGCCAAGATCCGCGCCGGCGACCTGCTCGTCGGCCTGCCCTCGACCGGCCTGCATACCAACGGCTATTCGCTGGCCCGCAAACTGCTCTTCGAGGTGGCGGGCTACGGCGCCGGCACTTTCCTGCCGGAACTGGGCTGCACGGCGGGTGAGGAATTGCTGAAGGTGCACCGCAGCTATCTCACGCCTATCCAGACGCTGCTCTTCGAGGGCGTCCTGAAGGGCGCCGCACACATCACGGGCGGCGGGATGTCCGACAACATACCGCGGATTCTCCCCGCCGGCCTGGCGGTCGAGATCGATCCTTCCGCCTGGCCCGTGCCGCCGGTCTTCGAGCTGCTGCAACGGCTCGGCGCCGTTCCCGAGGACGACTACCGGCGCACTTTCAATCTGGGCATAGGAATGGTTCTGGTGGTTGCGCCGCGCAACGTCTCGCGGGCAGGGCGCATTCTAGACGGCTTGAAGGAAACGCATTATCGGATTGGCCGGGTGGTCGCGGCCAAGCGTGGCGCCCGGGCGCGGGTACACTATCTATGAAACGCCTCGGCATTTTGATCTCGGGCCGCGGCTCGAATTTCGAAGCCATCGCGGACAGCGTGGCGGCCGGCCGCATTGACGCGGCCATCGCGGTGGTGATCTCGAACCGCCCGGAGGCGCGCGGGCTGGCCGTGGCGCGCGAGCGCGGGCTGAACGCCGTGTGTATTCCCTCGAAGGGTCTGGACCGCGAGGTCTACGACCGCCTGCTGGCCGAGGAACTGAAACGGAACTCGGTGGATCTGGTCTGCCTGGCCGGATTCATGCGGCTGCTCAGCGCCGGTTTCATCCGCGAATTCCCGTTGCGCATCCTCAATATCCACCCCTCGCTGCTGCCCGCTTTTCCCGGCCTGGACGCGCAGCACCAGGCGCTCGAACATGGAGTCAAAGTCGGCGGCTGCACCGTTCACTTCGTGGACGAATGCCTCGACTCCGGCCCGATCCTGGTGCAAACGGCCGTCCCCGTTCTGAACGACGACACGGTGGAAGCCCTCTCCGCGCGCATCCTCAAGGAAGAGCACCGCATCTACACCGAAGCCATCAACCTGGTGCTGGCGGGCAACTTCCGCATCGAAGGCCGCCGGGTAGTCTTCACGTAGCCGGAGGCGTCAGACGCCTTCGACCTGGAAGCCTTCGGCCCGCGCCGCGTCGGCGAGTCGCCGGTCGAGGCAGAGGAAGCGCCGGCCGCGCGGGCGCTGGTTGGCCCACTCCAGGCCCGCCGCCAACTGAAAGGCGTCCCCCGCCCGCAAGGGGTGCCTCTGGACGAGTGCCTGGGCGACATCTCGCAATCGTTCCGAGGGCAGAACTTCGATCCACGTCTGCCGCGCCGCGGCGAGCCGGTTCGCCGCTTTCCCGAAATCCCGGACGGTGATCGCGCCCTCTCGGAGCAACCGGGCCAGCGCCGACGCGATCTCGACAGGCGTGGCCCACCAGATGGCGGCGCTCACTTTGAGCGCAGACCGCGCGAACGCGCTTCCGGGCTGGTCTACAAACAGCGGCACAAGCGCGCTGCTGTCGCAAAAGGCGTCAGGCCTCTTCACGGTCCGCATCGAGTGCCGCCAGGAGCTTATCCAGAGGAATGTTGGGAGCCGGCATGGCCAGGATCTCCTCGACGCGGAAAGGCCTCTTGGGCAGTCGAACGACGCCCTCCGCGGCCAGTTCGAGGAGTTCCTGGCTGTACTCCCCGGCATCCGTCAAGGGAACAATCCTGGCAATCGGAAGGTTGCGATCGCGGACCAGGATCTCTTCTCCCCGGCGGACGCGCTTCAAGTATCCGCTCAGACCCCGCCGCAACTCGGCCACGTTCACGCTCCGATTCATATGTACATTATGTACATAAACGCGCCGGGAATGCAAGCCTCTACAGCAGCGTCTTCAGCTCCGCCGCCAGCCGGTCGACGTCTTCTTCGTTGTTGTAGAAGTGCGTCGAGACGCGCANNCGGGCGGCGACCACCGGCGAATCGAAATGCGGGGATTCGTCGAATGGCAGACGCGCGCCGAGCTGGCGCAGGCGATCCCGTGCGTAACCGGCCAGCCGCATCGCGCGCTGCTCGATGGCCGCCGGGCCGAGTTCCAGGATCATCCCTACCGAAGCTTCCATGGCGTACAGCAGGGCGGAGGGCAGCATGCCGCCCTCGTACTTCTCCGCTTCACCGACGAACTCGGGCGCGCCGTGGTGCAGGCTGGCGACTTCGCGCCAGGCGCGGTGGCTCCGCCAGCCGACGGCCTGCGGTTCGAGGCGCTCGCGCAACGCCGGCGCGACATACATGAAGGCCGCGCCGTTGGGCGAGAGCAGCCACTTGTAGCCATTCACGGCGTAGAGATCGGGCTNNGACCGCGCGCACGTCGAATTGGAGCGCGCCCAGGCTCTGCGTGCCATCGACATACAGCAGCGCCCCCTGCTCGCGGGCCCGCCGGGAGATCTCCTCGAGCGGCGGCCGGAAACCGTGGGTGTAATTCACCTCGCTCAACAGCACCAGGCGAGTCCGCCCATCGATCGCCTCGAGGAACCGCTCCCAGGGTGCTTCGACGAATTCAACGCCGCGCT
>PMEV01000254.1 GCA_003154855.1 Bryobacterales bacterium | reverse complement strand
GCCGTCCCCGATCTTGGTGGCGTGCTTGCGCAGGCCGTCGTAGTTGCAGGTGATGGTGCCCGCGCCGACATTGACGCCCTGGCCGATGGTCGCATCGCCGAGGTAGGCCAGGTGCTGGGACTTGGTCTTCGCGCCGAGCCGCGATTTCTTGACCTCGACGAAATTTCCGACCACCGCTCCGCTCTCGAGGTAGGCTCCCATGCGCAGGCGCGCGTAGGGGCCGACACGGACGCCGCTCTCGAGCTGGCAGGAATCCACCATGCTGAAGGGCGCCACGACGACGCCCGCCGCCAGTTGGGAATCCCGGATGATGGAGCAGGCGCCGATGGAGCAGTCCTCGCCGATGGCAGTGCGGCCCAGGAGCTGCGCGAAGGGGCCAAGAATGGTATCCGCCCCGACCATGACGCCGGCGTCGATGGTGACCGTCTCCGGCTTCTCGATGGTGACGCCATCCAGCATCAACTGGCGCGCTTTGCGCTCGCGGAGGACGCGGTCGGCCAGGGCCAGATCGGCGCGGGTGTTGATGCCCAGCACCTCCAGCGGGTCGGCCAGCAGCAGCGGCTGCATGAGGTGGCCGGCGCGGCGGAAGATGGCGACGATATCGGTGAGGTACCATTCGCGGGCGGCGTTGTTGGGCTGGATCTCGGCGAGGTGCTTCCACAGCAGATGGCTGGGGAAGCAGTAGATGCCGGAGTTGATTTCGCGCACGGCGAGCTGATGGGGGGTAGCGTCCTTGTGTTCGACGATGGCGCGGACCATGCCAGTTTCGTCGCGCAGGACGCGGCCGTAGCCGGTGGGGTCCTCGAGCAGCGTGGTGACGACGGTGGCCGCCGCATCGCCGCGGGCGTGAGTTTGGACCAACTGCTGGAGGGAGCCGACGGTGAACAACGGGCAGTCGCCATAGAGGACCAGCAGGGGCCCGTGGCAGCCGGAGAGGGCCTCGCGGCAGGCCAGCAGCGCGTCCGCGGTTCCTCTTTGCTCGGGCTGCTGGACAAACCGGACGCCGTAGCCGGAGAGGGCGGCTTCGACTTCGGCGGCCTGGCGGCCGACCACGACGAAGATGCGATCCGGCGGCGCCACGGCCAGCGCGGTGGCGACGACATGCTCGACGATGGGGACGCCGCCGGCGTGGTGAAGCACCTTGGCTTTCTTCGATTTCATGCGGGTGCCGAGGCCCGCGGCCAGAATGACGACGGTGATCGGAGATGACATGTTGTTCTAAGGGGTCTCGCAGACGGCACGCGGGCGGAAGGATTGGCCGGAGGTGGCGGCGCGGCGCCTGCCCTCGGCGGCCAATTCCAGGGCCACCGCGGCGATGGCAGGGGGATCGTGGCGTATCTTCTCGTTTTGCTGGAGCAGGCGGCGGCCGACGACTTTCAGGCCCATCTCGAGCAGCCGGTCGAAGTCGTTTTCCACCGGGTGGGCTTTCTGCCGGGCGTATTTCCGCAACAGGGCCGTGCTGATCGGGAGGGTGTTGAGGATCGCGTAGTCCAGCAGCTTGAGGCGCGCGTGCTCTTGGATGGCGGCGATGTGATCGGCCGCCGTAAAGCCGATGGTTTCGCCCGGCTGCCACATCAGATTGACGAAGCAGGCTTTCACGGCCGGGGAATCGGCGATGGCCTGCGGGATTCCGTCCACGAGCAAATTGGGGACCAGGCTGGTATACAAGGAGCCCGGACCGAGGGTAATGAGGTCGGCGGCGGCGATGGCTGCCAGGGTTTCCGCGAGCGGGCTGCACTTGCGGCTGAGAGAAATCGAGCGAATGCGGGAACGGCTGCGGCTGATGCGCGTCTCGCCCAGCACGGTGCGGCCGTCTTCGAGTTGCGCCTCCAGAGCCACATTGGCCGCTGTGGAAGGGTAGATGCGGCCGGCAATGGCGAGCACTTCGGCGGAGAGCTTGACGGCTCGCGGAAAATCGCCGGTCACGTTGGAGAGCGCGGTCAGGAAGAGGTTTCCGAAACTGTGGCCCTTCAGACCGCGGCCGCTCGAGAAGCGGTACTGGAAGAGCTGGGAGAGCAGGGTCTCGTCCTCGGAGAGCGCCACCAGGCAGTTGCGAATATCGCCCGGCGGCAAGACCTTGAAGTCGCGGCGGAGCCGGCCGGAGCTTCCGCCGTCGTCGGTGACGGTGACCACGGCGGTGATGTCGACCAGGGGGCTGGGCACGGGCGCCAGGCCTGGGCCGCCGCGCGGACGGGCGAAAGGTTTCAAGCCTTGCAGAAGCGTGGAAAGCCCGGTGCCTCCGCCGATGGCGACGATGCGGAGCGGACCCTCGGGCCGGTTCGAGGCGGAGGTTGCAGGAGCGGGTTCGGCGGTCATCGTGTGTTCCCGGAGTCGGCCGGGAGGGGCTAAACGGAGTTCGTTCTTTCAGGGTACAGGAGTTCGGCGAGCGGGGAAAGCTTGCCGATTTCGGCGAAGTCCGGGTCGTTCCGGGCGGCGGCCCGATTGCGCGGGTGAAGCTCGATGGCGCGCCGGAGATTGACGCAGGCGCTTTGCAGGTCGCCGGCCAGGCCGCGGCAGAGGGCCAAGGCGTAGAACAGGTGGTCGGTGGCCTTGGGAGTCTGGGCGATGGCCAGAAGGAGGTGCCGCTCGGCCTGCTCGAGCCGGCGTTCGTTGATCAGCGCGATGGCGTAATCGTAGTGCTCATCCGGCGTGCGCACCGACATGTCGGGACGGGCGAGCCTCCGCAAGCACATGCTGCTGTGAAGGCGCGCCGAGTGCGCCATCTCGCGCATGGGGCCGGTGGCGGCGTGCTCGAACAGGCGCGCGGCGGCGGCGTAACTGGCGCCGTGGAAGAGGCGGATGGCCTGATCGAATACGGCGGATTGCGTTTTCGGGTCCTGGATCGGCGGCGGGAGGTCCACAGTGGCGCGGGCCGCAGGGGCTGGCTCGGCGGGTGGCTGCGGCGGGGCAGGGCGATCCGCCGCCTTCTTGAGGGGCGCCGGCTTGTGCCGCGAGATCATGGCCATCGTAATGAAACGAGAAATGGGCTTCCAGAGATTTCTAGCAGATACGCCGGAGTTTTGCAAGCGAGGGGGACCCCGCGTGTCGCTAGTATGTGAGTTGTCNNAACCGGACAACTTGACTTGTTAACGACAGCGAGGGGGACCCCGCGACCCCGCGCGGGGGTCAGGAACCCTGTTCCTCGTCGTCGGGGGCGGGGACTGGTTCGAGATCCTCCTCCTCGAGAATCTGATGGCAATCCAGACAGCGGAAATAATCGACGCCGTCGCGGCGCGCGATAACCTCGGTGCGCGAGTGCTGGCACAAGGGTTCCATAAAGACGGCAGGTATCCCCATTTTATTCGAGCCGGTGAGCTTGTCAAGCCCCCAAAACGCGGGGTCGGAGGCGGGCCGGAGACCGGAATGGGGCGGGCCGGAGACGGGGATCGGATACAATTCTTTAGAGATGATCGCCGGGGACTCGACCAAGCTGGAAATCTCAACCGCGAACCTGGACGAGACGCTGGAGAGCGTTCCGGAGCGTCCGGCGGTGCTGCTGGTGTGGCCGCGGGAGGGGGCGCCGTACCTGGCGCGGACGAACGTGCTGCGGCGCCGGCTGAAGCGGCTGTTGGGAGAGCGTAGCGCGCCATCGCGGTTTCTGAACCTGCGCGCGGTGGCCCGGCAGGTGGAATACTGGCTGACCGGCTCGCGCCTGGAAAGCAGCCTGCTGTTCTACGAGTTGGCGGTGCGGCATTTTCCGGAGACCTATCCGAAGCTGCTGATGCTGCGCATGCCGCACTACTTCAAGGTCATCCTGTCGAATCCGTTCCCGCGCACCCAGGTGACGGCGCGGCTGGGCGGCGGGCGTTCGCCGTTCTTCGGCCCGTTTCGCGCGCGCGCCTCCGCGGAACAGTTCGCGAGCCAGGCGCTGGACCTGTTCCAGGTGCGGCGCTGCCAGGAGGACCTGGACCCTAGCCCGGGGCATCCGGGCTGCATCTACGGGGAGATGAACCTGTGCCTGAGGCCGTGCCAGCAAGCGGTGGGCGCCGGCGAGTACGCGAGCGAAGTCCAGCGGCTGGTGCGATTTCTGGAGACTGGAGGGCGCTCGCTGGAGGAGCCCCTGGCGGCATCGCGCGACCGCTTGAGCGAGGAACTGGACTTCGAGGCCGCGGCGCGGCAGCACAAGCAACTCGAGAAGATCCAGCAGGTGCTGCGCCTGCGCGACGATCTGGTGCGGGAGGCCGGGAGCCTGTGCGGGGCGGCGGTGACGGCGTCGGTGGCGGCGGGCGCGGTGGAACTCTGGTTCGTGCTGGGAGGCGGTTGGCAAGCGCCGGTGCGTTTCGGGTTCGAGGCGGTGGCGGGCAAGGCGGTCTCGCTCGACCACCGGCTGCGGGAGGTGGTGGCGGGCCTGAATCCGCGGAAGCTGCCTGCGCGCGAGCGGCAGGAGCACCTGGCGCTACTGGCGCGCTGGTACTACTCGAGCTGGCGCGACGGTGAGTGGCTCCCCTTCGACGATCTGGACCGCGTGCCCTACCGGAAGCTGGTGCGCGCCATCTCGCGCGTGGCCGCTCCGGCGCTCGAAAGCTGAGCGGGCTGCCCAAATTCCGGTAAGATTTAATCATGCGATTCGCCACGGGGATACTTCTTCTGTTCGCCGCATTGGCCGGCGGCCAGCAGTTCGCGGTGCAGACCCACACGCTCGACAACGGGATGAAACTGCTGATCCAGGAGGATCACAACATCCCTGAGGTCGCGCTCTATTTCTTTTTCAAGGTTGGCTCGCGGAACGAACACGTGGGGGCCACCGGAGTGTCCCACTTCTTCGAGCACATGATGTTTAACGGCGCCAAGAAATACGGCCCGAAGCAGTTCGACATCGTGATGGAGAAGAACGGCGGGAACAACAACGCCTCGACCAGCGAAGACGAGACCGTCTACACCGACTGGTTTCCAAGCCCACTGCTGGAACAGATGATGGATATGGAAGCCGACCGCATTCGCGACCTGAGCTTCGAAGCGAAGATGATCGAATCGGAGCGCGGCGTCGTCTACTCGGAACGGCGGAATGGCGAGGACAGTCCTTTCGGATCGCTGTACGAGCTGCTGAAGGCCTCGGCGTTTATTGCGCACCCGTACCATTGGCCAGTGGTGGGCTGGCCGTCCGACATCCAATCCTGGACCATGGAGGATCTCCAAACCCACTTCCGCATGGGCTACGCGCCGAACAACTGCGTGATGGTCGCGGTGGGCGACGTGAAGGCGGAGGAGGTGATCGCGCTGGCGAAGAAATACCTGGAACCGATCCCGCGGCACGATCCGCCTCCGCCCGTGCGCACGGTCGAGCCCGAACAGAAGGGCGAACGCCGGGTGGAACTGAACAAGCCCGCGGAGTCGCCGCTACTCATGATCGGCTACCACGTTCCGCGCACGGATAGCCCGGAGCATTACGCGATCGAGCTTCTGGGCAACGTGCTGGCCGAAGGCCGCAGTTCCCGTTTGTACCGGCGCCTCGTGGATGGAGACCAACTGGCCATCAGCGTGGAGCAGTCCTCCCAGTTCAGCTTCGACCCCGGGCTGATGGTCTTCACTGTGCAGCCCAAGGGCGGAACCGATCCGGTCCGTAGTGAGAAGGCCTTCACCGAGGAAATCGAGCGGGTGCGCGCGGAGGGAATCTCCGCCGAGGAGCTGCAAAAGGCGAAGAACCAGTGGCTGGCGGAGTTCTATCGGGGGATGAGCAGGATCGCCGTCAAGGCATACGAACTGGGCCAGTACGAGGTGTTCCTGGGCGACTACCGGAAACTGCATTCGGCCGGCCAGGATGTGGAGAAGGTAACGGCGGACGAAGTGCGGAATGCGGCCCAGCATTACCTGGGGCGGAAGAACAGGACGGTGGGAACGCTGATTCCCGAGAAGCCGGAGGTCTCAAAATGAAGCGGATCATCCCTTTCCTGCTGGTTGCCGGCCTGCTCCCGGCGCAAGTGCACTTGCCGCAATACACGCGCGAAGTGCTGCCTAACGGCGTGGTTCTGGATCTGATGCCGCGCCAGGGAACGCCGCTCGTCTCCGTGCTGGTTTTGGTGAAAGGCGGCGCGGAATCGGACCCGCCGGAACAGGCGGGCCTGGCCAGCCTGACGGCGGAACTGCTGCGCCGGGGCACGCCCACGCGGACGGCTGAGAAGTTCTCCGAGGAAATCGACTTTATCGGCGCCACCTTCTCAACGCGAGCCGATGCGCAATCCACCGCGATCGAGACCGAGTTCATGTCCAAAGACACCGGCCGCGCGCTGGATCCGATCTCCGACGCGGTGCTGCATCCCAGCTTCCCGGATGAGGAGGTGAAGAAGGCGCTCAGCGAGGGGATCGAGGCCTCGAAGGCGTCCAAGGATTCGCTCCACGAGGCGGCGGCGACGTACTCCCAGGTGTTCTTCTTCGGGCCGCAACACCCCTATGGACGGTTGGCCGAGGGGGATGAGGTGAGCCTGAAGCGGATTGACCGCGCGGCCATTGCCGCTTCCCACGCGCGCCTGTACGTGGGGAGCAATCTGATCGTGGTGGCGGCGGGCGGCTTCGAGCCGGCGGAGATGCGGGTCAGGCTGGCCAAGGCGTTCGGGGCCGTGCCGGCCGGCCAGGCCTACCAGTGGAAGAAGGACCGGCCGGCCGAGAGTGGCTCCGGAACGCGGCTGCTGCTGGTGGATAAGCCGGACGCCGTCCAGACCTACTTCTCGATCGGCAACCCGGGCATCTACCGGACGCATCCCGACCGCATTCCGGTGTGGCTCGTGAACACGCTGTTTGGCGGCCGCTTCACCTCGGTGCTCAACGAAGAGCTGCGGGTGAACTCGGGCCTGACCTACGGCGCTAGCTCGCGGGCCGAGACGAACCGGCTCACCGGGCGGATCTCGTTGTTCACTTACACCCAAACGGCGACGACCGTCCAGGCGATGGACATGGCGCTCGAGGTGCTGAAGCGGTTCCGCGAGAAAGGCATTTCGGCCGAGCAACTGGCTTCCGCCAAGGCGTATCTGAAAGGCACCTACCCGACCGACCATCTGGAGACCTCCGATCAGCTCGCGGCCACGCTGGGCGAAATCGAGCTGTTCGGGCTGACGCGCGCGGAGGTGGACGACCTGTTCGCGCGCATCGATGCGGTCACCCTCGAGCAGGCCAATCGGATGGCTCGGAAATACTTCGGCGCGGGCGACCTGGTGTTCACGCTGGTGGGCAACGCCGCCCAGATCCGCGAAGGCGTGAAGAAGTACGCGCCCCAGATGACGGAGATCCCGATCGCCAGGCCTGGTTACGAGGTGCAGTAGGCTACCGGTTGTACTTGGGCGTGACGCCGCGGAGTTTCGACCAGACGGCGTCGCAGGCGGCCAGGGTTTCCTGCGGGAGCGGGCCATCCTGGATGGCCTTCAGGTTCTCCTCGAGTTGATCGAGGCGCGAGGCGCCGAGAATTACGCAATCGATCGGGGTGTGGTGCAGCAGCCAGTTCAGGGAGAGGCTGACCAGCGATCGTCCGGCGTGCTGTGCGGCCTCGCGCAGATCCTCGACGGCTTCGAAACAGGCCGGGTGCCAGTAGCGATCCAGGTAGAGCTGGAAGTTGTCGAAGCGCGAGCCGGCGAGCGGCGCCTCGGGCGGATGCTTCCCGGTCAGCAAGCCGCCGGCGAGCGGGTTGTAGACCGCCGTCGAGACGCCCAAATCGCGGCACATGGGAAGGTATTCCTGCTCAATGCCGCGCGCCAGCAGGTTGTACATCGGCTGCGTGATGCAGGCGGGCCGCCAGGCGTGCCGCTGGGCCAGAGAGAGCATTTGGGCCACCTGCCAGCCAGCGTAATTCGAGCTGGCCGGGTAGCGAATCTTGCCCGCCTTCACAAGGTCGTCCAGAGTGGCTAGAGTTTCCTCGAGAGGAACCAAGTAGTCGGGGGCGTGCAGGTAGTAGATGTCGAGGTAGTCGGTGGAGAGGCGGTGCAGGCTCTCGTCGATGGCGCGAAAAATGGCCGCGCGCGAAAGGCCCGACTGGTCCGCGCCCTCGCCCGTGGGGAAACGTACCTTGCTGGCCAGGACCACCTTGTCGCGCCGGCCCTTCAGAAGGCGGCCCAGAATGGTCTCCGAGGCGCCCTTGGTGTAGACATTGGCGGTGTCCAGGAAGTTGACCCCGGCATCCAGGCAACGGTCCAGGATCCGTGCGGCATCGGCCTCGGCGGTCTGCCCACCAAAGGTCATGGCGCCGAAGCAAACGCGGGAGACATTCAGATCGGTGTTCTTGAGGCGAAGGAACTCCATCCTCACGGCCCGGGTAAGGTGACGACGCCAGTGTCGCCCGAGGACGGCGAAGCGCCCGAATCCAGCGGCGCCGCTTGGATCACCACGTCGCTGCTGGCCGGCGTACTGGCCATCCACTTCCTCCATTCCGCGTCGGAGCAGACCAATTCAATTTTCACCGTGCTGCCCTCGGCCTTCAGATCCACACCCCGCAGTATCCCAACGACCGGATACGCCCGGGCATGGGCGGCCACCAGTTCGAGCAGCTCCATCCGCAGCGCCTTCGCCAAACCGATGGCGTCTGGCTCAGTGCGGGTGACCACATCCAGAGAAAACTTCGCGGCGGGCGCAGTAGTGAGGCCGCCGCCGATCTCGCGAATGGAATCGATCAGCTCGGGGGTCAGCGCTCCGCTGAATGGGAATTCCCGCGCGCTGCGCACCAACTCGGGAAAGGCGTTGGTGAACACCCAGAAATCGTAGCTCGAGCGGAGCGCGCGCACCTTGGCGATGGCCGCGGGGCCCAGACCGTCCGCGGGCATTTGGCGCGCGATGGCGATCCGGACGGTCTGCGGATCTCCGGCGATAATCCGCGTTCCATCCAAGAGGGCCGCCATAAAGGGGCGACCGCGCGGGGACAGGAACACCTGGGCGTTCTGGATCTCCACCATGGGCATGCCGCCCCGGCTGGCGACGGCCTGCAGATCGGCGGACCTGAAGGACCCGCTCAGCATGATCAGATAGCGACCGCCGCGCGAATCGGCCGGGGCCGCAAACAGCAGATCGCGGATCCCCCCAAAGATCCGCTTCTCGGCCGCGCCGATGGGCGCCTGACTCCCCGCGCCCTTCATTGCCGCCGCGAGGAACAGTTCGTCGAGATTCGCGGCCTTGATCCGCTCCATATTGACGCCAAAGACGAAGGCGTCACGCGGAACGAGGCCGAGCCACTCCGGATCGGCGGCGCTGGCCGCGCCCGCGAGCAGCCCGGCACACAAAAAGTACGCCAGGAGGCGAACCAGCCGGTTGGTCATGCTACTCGGGTTTGGGCGGCGGGGGCGGCTCTTTCTTCCCCTGCATGCCGGACTGAACCAGCTTGATCAGGTCTTCCTCGGGGATCGAGAGCGACAGTTTCATGATGTTGCCGTCGGCCCTCAGGTCCAGTGTCTGGAGAAGGGGCGCGAGCTGCTTAGCGCCGTCGCCGGAAGTCGCCAGGCCGATGAGCATCTTAAGTCCGTCGGCCATTCCGGTGGCGTCCTTCTCGGTAAGCGTGACCACCTCGAAAGAGACCAGCACTTTGGGCCCAAAGGTGAGGCCGCCGCTGATCTGTTGGATGGACTTGACCGCGTCGCCCTGAAGCGCTCCGCCGAATGCGCCCTGGGGCGCGCTGTGCATCAGGTCGGCCAGGGGAGCCGTGGTCAAGATCCAGATGTGGTTGCTGGCACGCACCGCGCGGAGTTTCGCCGCCGCGGCAGGGTCCAAGCCGCTCGAAGCCGCCACCCGGCCGGCTAGGGCGGCCTTAACGCTCGGCGAATCGCCCGCGATGATCAGCGAAGGCTCGGCCAGGGCCACCGAGAACGGCTGGTCCTGCTCCTTGGTGTACACGGTGACGCCCTGGACGGTGGATTCCGTCAGGCCGGCCATTTTCGCGATACCCACGAGCGGGGTCGCGTCGAACGTCCCGGCTACCAGGATCAGGCCGCGGCCCTTTTGACCGCCGGATGGCGCGGCGACGAGGATTTCGCGGATGCCGCGCACGAAATCGAGGGCGACGGCGGCACTCGGGTCGTTGTTGGCCTTGGCTTGGGACTCGACTTGCGCGAATATCATCTGTCCGAACTTGCTGGCCCGGATCTGCTCGAGGTTGATGCCGATCACGACGCCGGTGCCGGAAGGGATCAGGCGGAGCGAATCCGAATCGGCGGCCAGGGCCGTACCGGCAAGCAGCACGGCGCAAATTGAGTACTTGAGGAGACGAGTGAGTCGATTAGTCATACTGCCCGATTATACGCTTTGCCGGAGCCAATTGTTCCAGCCGTTCGCTTGATCGCGCAATGGTAGTTGAATCCGGGGCGGCTGGCTGGCGGTCCGCCGCGCTAGGATCAAACTATGGTCATCCTGGATGGAGAGCGCCTGACCATCGAAGAGGTGGCGGCGGTGGCGGGGGCGGGGGAAGCGGTGGCGCTGGCGCGGGAGGCGGCCGAGAAGATGCTGCGCTCCCGGGCGGTGGTGGAGCGCCTGGCCGCGGGGGATGCGCCGGTTTATGGGGTTAATACAGGCGTGGGCCTGCTGGCGGACGTGCGGATTCCTCCGGCGGACCTCGAGCAGTTGCAGCGCAACGTGGTGCGCTCTCACGCGGCCGGCGTCGGCGAGCCGCTCGCGCGCGAAGTGGTGCGCGCTATGATGCTGATCCGCGCCAACGTGCTCGCCAAAGGATTCTCCGGCATTCGCCCGTTGATCGCCGACCGCCTCTGCGAGATGTTGGGCCGCGGCGTCACCCCGGTGGTGCCTTCGCAGGGCAGCGTCGGCGCATCCGGCGACCTGGCGCCGCTGGCGCATATGGCGCTGGTGTTGATCGGCGAGGGCGAAGCCGAATTCGAGGGCGCCGTGATCGAGGGCGGGGAAGCGCTTCGCCGCGCCGGCATCGAACCGGTCGAACTGCACCCCAAGGAAGGCATCAGCCTGATCAACGGCACGCAAGCCATGCTGGCCGTAGGCTGCCTGGAACTGGAGGCCGCCGAGACGCTGGCCAACACTGCGGACGTGATCGCGGCGCTGACGCTCGATGCGCAGCGCGGCACGCCGCGCGCTTTTGACGCCCGCATCCACCAGGCCCGGCCGCAAGCCGGCCAACTGGCGAGTGCGGCGCGCCTCGTGCGCTTCTTCGAGGGTAGCCAGATTCGCGAATCGCACCGCGGCTGCGGCCGCGTGCAGGACGCTTATTCGCTGCGCGCCATTCCGCAGGTTCATGGCGCGGTCCTCGATGCGCTGGCCGAAGCCCGCCGCGTCTTCGCGATCGAGGTGAACTCGGCCACCGACAATCCGCTGGTGTTCGATGACGAAATCCTCTCCGGCGGTAATTTTCACGGCGAGCCGCTGGCGCTCCAGCTCGATTTTCTGGCCATCGCATTGGCCGCGCTGGCCGGCATCTCCGAGCGCCGCATCGACCGGCTGGTGAACCCCGCGCTCAACGAAGGCCTGCCCGCGTTCCTCGCCGGCCATCCGGGCCTCGAATCCGGGTTGATGATGGTGCAGGTCACCGCCGCCAGCCTGGTCGCTGAAATCCGCGTGCTGGCGAACCCTGCCTCCACCGGCTCCATCACCACCAGCGGCAACAAGGAAGATTTCGTTTCGATGGGGATGACGTCCGCGGTGAAATTGCAGCGGCTGGTTCGCGACGCGCGCTACGTGCTGGCCATCGAAGCGCTCTGCGCCGCGCGTGCGCTGGACCTGCTGGCGCCGCTCAAAACCAGCCCTGCATTGGAGCGGGTGCGGGAGCGCATTCGCGCCGTCTCACCGCCGCTCGCTGCCGACCGGCCGCTCTACCGCGACCTGGCTGCGCTCGAATCGCTGATCGCGGACGGCGGCCTTCAACTGGCGTAGACGCTGAAACGCGCCACGGTGCGAAAGCCCATCCGTTCATAAAGCCGCAGCCCGTCGTTGGTGGATTGCAGCACCACCGGCCGCGACGGCCGCTCGCGTTCGGCCTCGGCGAGCGCATGGCGCATCACCGCCTCGCCATAGCCGCGGCGCCGGTGATCCGGCAGCGTAGCCACGTTATACACGCCGATAACGTCGCCGCTTGGTTGTGGCGCAGGCCCCCGGCCTGCG
>PMEV01000238.1:15730-19359 GCA_003154855.1 Bryobacterales bacterium | reverse complement strand
TTTGGAAAGCCAGGTGGCGGCCCGGCCCCGGGTGGCCGTGGTGCTGGGCAGTGGGCTGGGCGCGTTTGCCGAGGAATTGAGCGATTCCGTCGAGATTCCGTACGCGTCGGTTCCGCACTGGCCGCGGCCCACGGCCGTCGGGCACGCGGGCAAGCTGATGTTCGGGCGGCTGGCCGGGATTGAAGTCGCGGTGATGTCCGGGCGCGTACACCTCTACGAGGGCTACACGCAGGAACAGGTGGTCTTCGGCGTGCGCGTGCTGGGAAAAGTGGGCGTGCGCGCGTTTGTGCTCACCAACGCGGCAGGCGGCATCAATGCGGCCTACCAGCGCGGCGGACTGGTGCTGATCTCGGATCACATCAACCTGCAAGGTTCGAATCCGCTCACCGGGCCGAACGACGATTCGCTTGGGCCGCGCTTCCCCGACATGTCGGAGGCCTATTCGGCCGAGCTTCGAAAGGTCGCGAGAGAGGTGGCGGCCGACTTGGGCATCTCCCTGGCCGAGGGCGTGTACGCGGCGCTGCTGGGCCCGAGCTACGAGACTCCGGCCGAGATCCGCTATCTGCGCACCATAGGCGCGGACCTGGTGGGCATGTCCACGGCGCCCGAAGCGATCGCGGCCAACCACATGGGCGCGCGGGTGCTGGCGATTTCCTGTGTTACCAACATGGCGGCCGGCATGTCGCCGCGGAAACTCGAGCACGCCGAGGTGCTCGCTACCGGCGAGATGGTGCGCGGCACGCTGATCCAGTTCCTGAAAGCTCTGCTGCCCCGAATCGAGGTGTGACATGGATGCTCTTCTTGAGGCTGCCCTCGCTGCGCGCAAGCACGCCCACGCACCCTTTTCCGGCTTCCAGGTGGGTGCGGCGCTGGAGGATGATTCGGGCCGCATACACACCGGCTGCAACGTCGAGAACGCGACCTACGGGCTGACGATTTGCGCCGAGCGCGTGGCCGTCTTCAAGGCCATCTCGGAGGGCGCGCGCAAGTTCCGGCGCGTTGCGGTGGCGGCCGATACCGGCGCGCTCACGCCGCCGTGCGGGGCCTGCCGCCAGATCCTGTGGGAATTCTGCGGCGATATCGAGGTGCTTCTGGTCAACCTCGAAGGCCGCTCGGAAAGCCTCCGTCTGAAAGACCTGTTCCCGAGGCCATTCGATGCTACGTTCCTTAGTTAGCCTTCTCCTGCTGGCTGTCGCCGCCTGGGCGGAGCCAGCCGATTGGATCTGGAGCGCTCGCTACGTGGTCACCGTGGATGCCGGGCGGCGGGTGATCGCCGATGGCGCGGTGGCCATACGCGGGGAGCGCATTGTCGCGGTGGGAACNNATCAATACCCACGCGCACGCGGCCATGTCGCTGTTCCGCGGCATCGCGGACGACCTGCGGCTCCAGGAATGGCTCGAGAAATACATCTTTCCCGCCGAAGCCCGCAACGTCTCGCCGGAGTTTGTGCGCGCGGGCACGCGCCTGGCCTGCCTCGAAATGCTGCTTTCGGGAACCACCACCTACACCGACATGTACTATTTCGAGGACGTGGTGGCGGAGGCAACCCGGGAGGCCGGCCTGCGCGGCGTGCTCGGCGAGACCATCATCGGCTTTCCGGCGCCGGATGCGAAGACGCCCGCCGCCGCGCTCGCATTCACCGAGCGCTACATCCAGCGCTTCCGCAACGATTCGTTGATCGTCCCAGCGGTGGCGCCGCACGCGCTGTACACCAATTCCGAGGAGACGCTGCGGGCCAGCCGCGCCCTCGCGAATCGCTACGGTGTGCCGCTGGTGATCCACGTTGCGGAGACCAGGCGCGAACGGGACGACGCCCTGGCGAAGTGGAATAAGACGCCCGTCGGGGTGCTGGATTCCTGGGGCGTATTCAGCGGGCCGACCGTGGCCGCGCACGCGGTCTGGGTGGACGACGCGGACCTCGAGATCCTGCGGGCGCGCGGAGTGGGCATCGCGCATTGCCCGTCCAGCAACATGAAACTGGCGAGCGGCGTGGCGCCGGTGGTGAAGATGCTGGCGCTGGGCATGGCGGTTGGACTGGGCACCGACGGGCCCGCCGGGAGCAACAACGATTTCAATATGATGGAAGAGATGGACCTGGCGGCCAAGCTCCAGAAGGTGACTACCGGCGACCCGCAGGTGCTGCCCGCGCTGCAGGCGATCGAGATGGCGACCATTCGCGGCGCGCGGGTCCTGGGCCTCGATAAAGAAATCGGGTCGCTGGAGACCGGCAAGCGCGCCGACCTGATCACAGTGCGCCTCGACCAGCCCAACGCCGTCCCGCTCTATGGCGTGGCCTCGCAGATGGTCTACGCACTCAAAGGCGGCGACGTCCGCGACGCCATGGTGAACGGTCGCCTGCTGCTGCGCGACCGCCGGCCGCTCTCGCTCAACGCGGTCGAGATTATGGCCAAGGCCGAGGAGTTCGCCGCCAAAGTGCGGGAGTCGCTCAAGTAGCTTTTCTAGCCAAAACGGCCCGAATTTCCGGGCGCTTGACCGCGCTGCGCGGGTCTGGGAAAGTAGCTGACATGGGTGAAAGAGTGCAAAGCATCCTGGCGAATAAGGGGAGCGCGATCTGGTCGGTGGCGCCGGAGGCGACCGTCTTCGAGGCCCTGAAACTGCTTTCCGAAAAGGACGTGGGGGCGCTGGTGGTGATCTCGGAAGGCAAACTGGCGGGTGTTTTTTCCGAGCGCGATTACGCGCGGAAAGTGGCCCTGCGCGGGAAGTCCTCCAGGGATGTGCGCGTCGGGGAAATCATGTCCAGGTCGGTAATCACGGTGACGCCCGGGCACAGCATCGAGGAGTGCATGCGGCTGGTCACCGAACACCACATCCGGCACCTGCCGGTACTGGATGGCGAGCAACTGGTGGGAGTGGTCTCCATCGGCGATCTGGTCAACGCGATCATCTCCTCGCAGGCGGAGACCATCCAGCACCTGAGCAACTACATCGCGGGGGATTATCCGAAGTAAGGCGTCACGCCAGCACGCCGACGCCGGCGCGGCGAGCGGCACGCGCCAGGCTGCGGTCCAGGGTAGCCAGCGGGATGCCTTCCCGCATCGCCAGGCGGAGAAACACCGCATCGTAGACGGACAAGTTCTGCGATCTTGCCAGAACGACCAAATCCTCCGAGTTGAGCGATGGGCCGGTATCGTCGAGACGGATGCGCAGGCTGCCGAGAAGCCGCAAGGAACTGGAGACGCCGGCGGGGGTAATCCTCCTGCGGCGCTCGGCGGCGAGCAGGGCGTTGCCTACCTCGATGGGCCAGGTCGCCGGCACCATCGCCGTGGCCGAGGCCAGGAGATCGAGAATCCTGTCGGCCTGTGCGCTGTGTTCGTCTTCGAAGCACCAAGCCAGGGCGACGGAGGTATCGAGGACAAACCGGTTCAATAGCGGCGGCCCTCCTCGATCAACTGCCGAATGGCGACTCCGCGCAGCTTCCGGCCCTTGCGGAGCCGCTTCAACTCCGCGATCGCGTCTCCAGGATCGAGCTGTTCCGTCGCGCCCACCGGGACGAGCATCGCCACCGGCACTCCATGCTTCGTGATGGTGATCTTCTCGCCCTGCGCGACGCGATGGAGCAGGTTGGGAAGGTGAGTCTTCGCCTCGTAGGCGCCGATGGTCTGCATCT
>PMEV01000238.1:0-15720 GCA_003154855.1 Bryobacterales bacterium | reverse complement strand
TGGAATGAACTACCTCATCTCGCTCGTGCTCGTGGGTTCCTTTGGCCTGGCGGGGACACCGGCTGAGACCGATCTAACGCAACTCAATCGGGAGTTGCGTACCGCGATCCGCAATGGATCGCTTGCCTCCGCTGCGGAACTGGCGAACAAACTTGACGACGCCGTCCAACAGCGGTACAGCGCCTGGCTGATACGCGACGCGGATGAACGCGTGAGAGAGGTTCTTGCCTGGTTACCCGGCGATATGGAGAGCCTTTGGGTGAACCAGGAGCCCTTTATCATAAAGCCCGAAGAGTCGGTAGGAGTGTTGTGGGGGCGGCCCATACAGGTGTATTCCATGGACCGGTTGGCGGCGCTCGATCACGGGAACATGTACCGGGCACTGGGCAACGCTACCGTCCGGCTCGTGGTGGCTGCGGGAAGGAACCTCCGCGAAGGACAACTTGGGATTCCCGGTCCGATGACCACACAGGATGTGGCTTACTTCTACTTCTTCGCTGACCCCGTCAAGCTCCCGTCACCTGACGAGTCCGTCCAGGGACGGCCGGTCTGGCGCCTGACCGCGAAGATCGATTCGGGCGCTTCTCCCCAGCCCGGAGTCAGACGCACGCAACGCGAGGATGAGAATTGGATCGCCCTTGCGCGGCCAGACCTGCTGATTCTGGTGAATCGACGCGAACTGCTCGGCCAGGTTCTGAAGCAAGCCGATGGAAAGCCGACGACTCGCGCTCTCGCAGCCGATTTGCCGGAGTGGGCTCATGTCGATCAGAGCGCCCCATTCTGGGGACTGCGGCACTACACCGCTCAATCCAAGCCAAAGCGGGGCGAACCCGGTTTCGGGTTGGCTGACCTTCCGCGGCCGGATGGCTCTGCCATAGGCGTGACCGTGCAGTTCGATCCGGCACGGCAGCGGCTGGAGATCCGCTACTTGAGCGGGGGCCGACCGCGGCAGCTTAACTTGGATCGCCAATTCCAAGTTGAACATCCTGAGACTGGAGTTTGGCGCTTGCTTTCGGATGTTCAGGCCAGAGGCCCCTGGCCGGTGCATTTTGCGCTGAGCACGCTCGGCTTCGGAGAGTACCGATGATACGGACCGCCGCTCTATTGCTTCTGACCTTCTCGGTGCTGGTAGCTCAGCCGCCTGCGACAACGACTCTGCTCAAGCTCACTGATGAACTTGAAGCGGCAATCCAGGCCGAACACTGGCCCCAAGCCGCGCGGTTGAGCCGCTCTCTGAGGGGAGCGGTTCAAGACGCACGCAATCAGTCGATGGCTGCCGCCGGAAGCGAACTGGTCGACTCGATTCTGGGGTGGTTGCCCGCTGATACGGAAACCCTGGTAGTCGCGCGGGAGCCGTTTGCGGTTACCTCGGAGGACCAGACCAAGATTCCGAGCGCTGTCGCAAGGGCACAGGGCTATGTGCTCGGTCTCCTCGCCGCGGCCGAGAAACAGAGTCTCTACAACGGGCTTGTCGGTGCCACTGTCCGCCTGGCGGCGCTGGGTGCCCGCCGTTTCGGAGAAGATCCCCGGCGCCCCAGCCCTCCCGGCGACCCGGGCGTTGCGCTGGGCATGATCCCTTACGAAGGCTGCGCGGTTTACGCCTTTACGAAGATTGTGGAGGGTTCGATCCTGACAAGGCCGCCCGAAGACTCGATCATGGGGCATCGCGTTTGGATTTCCAAAGGATCGCAGAACGATTGGCCGGATACCGACACCTACTTCGTCTCGTTTCTCAAGCCTGATTTGATGCTGGCGTGTAATCGTCGCGAGTTCTTCGGCGAAATGGTCACGCGCATGGGTTTGGTCGCGCAACCTCGTGCAGCACTACCGGCTAGCTTGCCCGAGTGGAAGCAGGTGGATCGCTCCGCTCCGGTATGGGCGATCTGTCACTACCACGGCAGCGGGGCGGTGTTGAAAAGCCTGTCACCGGGAGGTAAGGATCTCGGGGCTACGGGAGTCACGGTCGAGTTCGGTCTTGCGTCGGGCGCCACTAGAGCGTGTATGATCTCCGA
Source organism: Bryobacterales bacterium (assembly GCA_003154855.1). Taxonomy (GTDB): domain Bacteria; phylum Acidobacteriota; class Terriglobia; order Bryobacterales; family Bryobacteraceae; genus Fen-330. Next base: position 13,708 of record PMEV01000238.1, on the reverse strand, counting down.
GTCTGACCCCTGGAAAAGACTGGTCAACCATCCCGATTTCAACGGAGCGGCGAAGTCGCGCGAAGTGGCGAACGGCGTCTGGGAACTATCGGTGGATGGAAAGCCAGACGCCGCCAGCTTCGCGGTTTTTGTACTCATGGCGGTGCTCGGCTTCGTCGTTCTGCTCTGACTGTAGGCGCGGGGACCGCTGGTGGCGTGCGCTCTGCGCGCCTCCGGCATCTGCCCGTCCGCCCCCTGCCCACGGGTTATCATGGGCTGGAATGAACTACCTCATTGTGCTCAACGACCACCCTTACGAATCGGAGCGGAACTACAACGGGCTGCGGCTCGCAACCGCGCTCGCGAGCGACGAGAGCAACGTGGTCCGCCTGTTCCTGATCGGCGAGGCGGTGTTCTCGGCGGTGGGCGGGCAGGCGGTTCCCGAGGGCCAGCACGATATCGAATGGATGCTGCGGCGATTCGCGGCGGGCGGCCGGGCGCTGGGAGTTTGCCGCACCTGCATGGAAGCGCGNNACGGCGGCCAGATCGGGGCTGTCCTCGACTCGCATGTCGGAGCGCGCCGCGGGGTTGGGATCGTTGTAGAACGCGGCGTTCCACCACGAAAACCCGATCAGTCTGGGCCAGCGGCCGCCGGTCATGTCCGCGAGCGCGTCGATGGCCCAGGCGGCCTGATGGGCGTCCTTGATGTTGCCGAATTCGCACACCAGGATGGGCTTGTCAGCTAGCTTCGACAGCCGGCCGTATACCCAATCCATCTGCCAGCGGAAGGAAACGGGGTGCGTGTCCTTGGGAATCTGCCGGCCGTAAACGCTGGCGCCAAGCCAGTCGATCCACTCGTCGCCGGGGTAGTAGTTTTCGAAGCGGTTCCAATCCACCACCGGCTCATCCCAAGCGTCGACGTGGAACACCCAGCGGATGTTGTAGGCCCCTTCCTGTCGGGCGATCCGGATGATGTGGCGATAGGCTTCGCGAAAGCGGGCCACGGAATCGGAGTAGCTGCCGCCTTCCTTGTTCCAAAGCCCGTTCCAGGGGAACCAGAAGCCGTTGACCTCGACGCCGTATTCGGCGACCAGCGGGCTCCCGAAGCGCCTCGCGTCGCGCATCCAACGGTGAAAATCCGCGTCGAAGCGGCCGCGCAGGATGTTCTCGAGGTTGAAGAGCGGATCGGGCGTGGGGATGGCCTCGTGCAGCAGCATGAGGCGGATGTAGGGGACGCTGCCATTCGCGCGGATCCAGTTGGCGGTGGCCAAGGGAAAGCGGCGGCTCTGATACCAGTTATTACAGAAGTAAACCCAGGTGGGGCGCTTGCCGACGACCCGCTGATAGCTTAGGACATCGGCTGGTACGATGTCGGCGCCCATCCCGTCGCGGCCACCCGGGTGGACTCCGTTGTAGAACCGGCCGGCGGGGGGTTCGGCGATCGCCGTGACGGGGCCGGCGGCAATGGCGATGGGCGCCGCTGCGAGAAGGAGAACCGCGACTGTGGGGAACTTCATTCCGGGCTCACTACGAATCTAACACTCCGCGAGGCGGCGGCGAATTCAGGCTACCAGCCGGACGATGATCGCGATGTTCCAGGCGGCCAAACCGGCGAACCAGTAATTGATCAAGCGGAGTACGTTGGGGCGGTGGAGGCCGACGCAAGCCCCTCCCAGCAGCAGCGCGAACAGCTTGGCAGCCACCACGCCGAAGGTCTGGCCGAGTCCCGCCGAGATCAGAAGCCGGATCAAAGGGCAAGCTTCGCCCGCTCCCAGTCTGAGTCCCATCAGGGTGGTCAGAAGATCCACGATTTGGAGGGCCAGGAACGTGGCGATCAGCATACAGAACTAATCGGACGGAACCGGCGCGGCTTGAGCTGTTTCTTGGAGTCTGAAAAGTGCGTTGACGGCCTAAACCAGCCCTTGTACGCGGTGCATGCCAGCCGGGTGGTCTCCCGGGATTCGGTGAAAACCTTATGGCACAGTGCGCACAGGTAACGCTAGCGCTTCCTCTGTTTCCCGCAGTGCCAAGGTGGTGGTGGCCAACCGCCGCGAATCCGTCGTGGTCCGCAGCGAGAAGGAGTACAGCGGGGGCACCGGAAAGGGCGGGAGCCTGATGGTACCGGCCTCCCGAGATCGAGCGTTCAGCCTCTAGAAGGCTGGACGGTCGAGATTGTGCTTGATCTTAACCGCAGCACGTGCCATACTGCCGTAAAGGCGGCATGATGGCAGAACAGTTGCCTCTGGTCCCAACAACGAAATCGACTTTCCGGCTTCCTGCGGAACTGCATCACCGTCTCAAGATTAGGGCCGTGCAGGAAAAAAGACCAATAGCCGATCTTCTCATCGATGCAATTGAGTTCTATCTTTCCCGAGAGGAAACAGGCCACCATGCAGGGACGAGCACAGCTGGGATTTGACGGTTTCCGAGTACCAGTTGAGCCGTTCAGGAGCGGCCTCTTGAAGTGGATCGGCAACAAACAGCGTTTTGCCCACGAAATCGTGGCCTCCTTCCCTTCCACTTTTGAGAGATATATGGAGCCGTTCGTGGGGAGTGGCGCGGTCTTGGCGACTCTCGCGCCTCCTCGTGCTATCGCATCTGATTGCTTCAGGCCTTTGGTAGAGATCTGGCAAACGCTGTCCAGCAATCCCGAATTGCTGAAGCTCTGGTACGCGGAGCGCTGGTTGTTCATGCAGGACGGTGAGAAGGTCGAGCGGTACGAGAAGGTAAAGGCCTCTTACAACGCCAGGCCCAATGGTGCCGATCTGCTGTTCCTGTGCCGCTCCTGCTATGGCGGCGTGGTGCGCTTCCGGCAGGCGGACGGCTTTATGTCGACTCCATGCGGCATCCATGACCCCATCCACCCGCAGAGCTTTGGCCGCCGCGTCGATGAGTGGGCGCGCCGAACGGCGGGAACCCAGTTCTTTCACATGGGGTATCAGGAAGCGATGGACGATGCGCGCGCCGGCGATTTGATCTACTGCGACCCGCCATACAGCAATTCTCAAGCCATTTTGTACGGCGCGCAGGCGTTCGATCTCACGAACCTCTTCAAGGTGATAGAAAGATGCAAGGCGCGTGGCGTGAAGATCGCCCTGAGCATCGACGGCACAAAAAAGTCGGGGAAAACGACAGTTAAGCTGCCGATCCCGCCCGGTCTATTCGAGGAGGAACTTTTCATCGACTGTGGGCGATCGATGCTGAAGAGATTTCAAATGGACGGCCAGACCCTGGAGCAAGAAGTCGTCACCGACCGGCTTCTGCTCACCTATCGATCCGGGACGCGAGGATCTGCTTCCACTCTTTCGTGATAATCGGAATACGTTCGACAACTTCTTTGCCGAAGAGAATCTCGTCGACGTAGCGCATGTGGAGCATGTCCACCATCCGGCATAGATACGGTCGCCCCATCTCCCACCAAGTCTCGTAGGCATCGACCATCAGGTAGTGCTTGATGTCGATCTTTACGCTTTCGCGGAGCTCTTCGAGTTCCATTCCGTCAACCAGCGTCTCGTAGACGCCATCCGCAATGCGGCTTCCAAAAGTGGTCGTGTAGTAGTATTCTTTGATTTCCCACACGGAGACGGGATTGACGACGCGCGGAAAAGCTCCGTCCACTCTTCGGGAGAGCGTGCGAACGGCAGCTCCGTCAAGCGTCACTGCGGTGAGCGCCATCGGGCAATAGTCGCATTCCGCGCCGTTTATGCCGTCCGCGATCAGCATGTTAATGATCGCCGTAAAGTACGACGGATTCGCGTTCTCCCCGCTTTGCTTGTTCATCGGAACGGGAGATGGATGGCGAATCTGCTTCAGGAGCTTCTCGTAAAGCTCCCTCGCCGCGTCCGCGTTCATCAACTGAGACTGGACGCTCTCATTCAGAACCTGCGCTCGGTATGCAAAATATCTCAGCAACTCGCAGCCGAGGTCGGTGAGGTCGTCGGGCTCCTTCCTGACCAGTCTTCCGGGATCGAGGCCAAGGTCCGTCAGGCCCGCCACGATCTCCGGCACGGTCGGGATCTTGATCTGTTTCTTCGCTCTCACCGTGTAGCCGAGCTTCTGGCTGAGGGTGCGAACGTACGCCCAGAACATCTTAGTTTGGTTCCGGAACTCGGGATTGGCGACCAAGGATCAGTATATGCGATACAGCCAACCATCAGCGAGCTTCTGGCCCACTACCCTGCAACACATCCACGCTGCCAACCCGTCTATTGGAGTTCCTGGAACTGGGGCGAATTGTCCGGCGTCAACTACTTTTCCCGGCAGGGAATTCTAATTGTCGCCGAACAGCGAATGGGGGAAACTGGGGGTGGCGTGTCCCAGGATCCCTCGCTGGTCATGCCAATAGCTCGGAAACCTAACATACGTGATCCGTGATCCCCTCTTCCATGGTCGGCGCGACTCGCAGGCGGCGGTGATTCCTGCAGGGGTTGGAGCAGGCGAAGTGCAAGCAGAGGGCGGACCACAGGATCTCCCACTTCTTCGGGGAGGTATTCGCCAGCCGGGTCAAACTGCGATTCTGCATCCGCAAGGTGAGTTTCTGACGCGTCACGATGGAAGAGCAAATGCGCTCGGGATCGGGTCTGCCCATGACCGGGGCCACCCCCACCGAGACGACTTCGGCCCGGGGTTACCCCGCTTCCGCCTCGCACTCGGAGTGCCCGGACCGGGCTACAATCGAGATAGGTGAGGAACAAGCCCAGGCAGTTGCCGTCCTTTCTGTTCCCGGCCTGCCAGACCCAGGCCAGGACTTATTGGCGTCCCTCCGTGGACGTCTACCGCCTCAGGAACGGCTGGCTGCTGAAGTACGACCTGGCGGGCGTCCTACTCGAGGACGTCAGCGTCGAGGTGGAGGGTTGCCGGATCACCGTGAGTGGCGTCCGGCGCGACTATCTGGTCGAGAGCGTGGAAGCCTGCTTTTCGATGGAGATCGCCTACAACCGGTTCGAGCGCACGGTGCAGCTCCCGTGCGAATTCGCAGACCCGCAGGTAGCGGTCTCGGCAAGCAACGGGATTCTGGTGATCCGTGTTACGGAGGGGTGAGTGAGCGATTCGGGCGAAGTGCAAGTCCTGCCGGTCCTGCCGCTGAAGAACAGCGTGCTGTTTCCGCACTTGCTGATGCCGCTGGCGGTGGGCAGGCCGGCGTCGCTGGCGGCGGCCGAGGCCGCGCTGGCGACGGAGGGGAAAGAAATCGTGATTGTGGCGCAGCGCGACTCCTCCAAGGACGAGCCGCAGCTCGCGGACCTGTACACCATCGCCACCAAAGCCGTGATCAAGAAGATGGCGCGGCCGGCCGAGAACCAAATGGAGCTGATCGTGCTCGGCGTCGAGCGGGTGCTTGTGCTCAAGCTCGAGCAGACGGAGCCGTATCTGAAGGCGCTGGTCCAGCCGTTGCCGCTGCCGGACGAGCGGACGCCCGAAGTCGAGGCGCTGCATCGCGCGGTTACCGAGCTGGCTGGGCGGGCGATTCAATTGGCGCAGCCCAACATTCCGGCGGAAGTGAGCCACCTGCTGGCGTCCGCCGAGGAGCCACTGCGCCTGGTTTACCTGCTGGCCTCCATGATGAGCCTCGAGTTGGCGAAGGAGCAGGCGCTGCTGGAGGCCGAAAGCCGGGGCGACGCGCTGCGGCTGATGCACGGCTACCTGACCAACGAAGTGCAGGTGCTCGAGCTGCGCAACAAGATCACGAGCGAAGCGCAATCCGAGATGAGCAAGCAGCAGCGGGAGTACATGCTGCGGCAGCAATTGCGCGCCATCCAGCAGGAACTGGGGGAGAAGGACCCCGCGCAGGCCGAAGTGGAACTGCTGCGCGAGCGGATCGAGAAGCTGGAGCTGCCCGAAGAGGTCGCCAAAGAAGCGCAGCGCGAGTTGGGCCGTCTGGAACGGCTGCCGCCCGGCGCGCCGGATCACCAGGTGATCCGCACCTATCTGGATTATGTGGTCGAACTGCCGTGGAACACCTCCACCGCGGACCAGCTTGACATCGCCCGCGCGCGGTGTATCCTCGACGAAGACCATTTCGACTTGAAGGAAGTGAAGGAACGCATCCTCGAGCACCTCGGTGTGCTGAAGATGAACCCGGAAGCGAAGGCGCCGATCCTATGCTTCTACGGCCCGCCGGGAGTGGGCAAGACGTCGCTGGGGCAATCCATCGCGCGGGCGCTGGGGCGGAAGTTCGAGCGCATGAGCCTGGGCGGGCTGCACGACGAGGCCGAGTTGCGCGGCCACCGGCGCACCTACATCGGGGCGCTCCCCGGGCGCATCATCCAGGCCATCCGGCGCGCCGGGAGCAGGAACCCCGTGCTGATGCTGGACGAAGTGGACAAGCTGGGGCGGGACTTCCGCGGCGACCCGGCCTCGGCGCTGCTCGAGATCCTGGACCCGGAACAGAACAAGAGTTTCCGCGACAACTACCTGGACCTGCCCTTCGACCTCTCCAAGGTGTTCTTCATCACCACCGCCAATGCCCTGGATACCATCCCGCGCCCGCTGCTGGACCGTATGGAGATGCTGCGCCTGGCGGGCTACAGCGAGGAAGAGAAGATCGAAATCGCCAAGCGCTATCTGATCCCGCGGCAGCTCAAGCAGGCCGGCTTGAACGACGGCCAGTGCCACCTGCCCGATGGCACGCTCCACCGGATCGTCGCCCGCTACACGCGCGAGGCCGGGTTGCGGCAACTCGAGCGCAACGTGGGGCGGCTGGCGCGAAAAGTGGCCCTGCGCCACGCGGAGGGAAACACCGAGCCCGTCGCGGTCCAGCCGGAAGATCTGGTCGAGATGCTGGGGCCGCCCGTGTTCTCGCAGGAAGAACTGCGCAAGCAACTGCCCCCCGGTGTGGCCACCGGCTTGGCCTGGACCGAGAGCGGCGGCGAAGTCCTGTACGTCGAGGCGACCCTCTTGCCGGGCGGCAAGGGGCTGACCATCACGGGCCAGATAGGCGAGGTGATGCAGGAATCGGCCAAGGCGGCGCAGAGCTACATCTGGTCGCACGCCAAGGAGCTGGGAATCAGCCCCGAGGTCTTCAAGGAAGACGGTATACACATCCACGTCCCCGCGGGCGGCATTCCGAAGGACGGCCCATCGGCCGGTGTTACGATGGCCACCGCGATGGCCTCGCTCTACACGGGGGCAGCCACCCGCAGCGATACGGCCATGACCGGCGAACTCACCCTCACCGGCCTGGTGCTGCCCATCGGCGGGCTGAAGGAGAAGGTTCTGGCGGCACGGCGCGCGGGCATCCGGCGCGTGATCCTGCCTCTCGAGAACGAGAAGGACCTGCGCGATCTTCCCGAGGAGGTGCGCCAGCAGATGGAGTTCCTCCCCGTCGCCCGCATCGAAGAGGTGCTGGCGGCGGCCATCCCGCGCATTCCGGTGGAAGTCGAAGCGCCCACCGCCTGATCGCGTGGTTAGTTGTGCTCGCGCACGATGTGGCTGATCTTCAGTTCGTCGAGCGTGGCGGGCGTCAGCACCGGAATCAGCTTGTCAAGCGCCTGCTTTCCATAGCCGGCAACGTCGATGGTCTTGGCGCTCTCCGGCACGGCAAAAACGTACGCGACCGTGGCGCCATCCCCCATGATCTGAAGTTCCCGCGCCATCGTCGCGGAGCGGCCGGCGGTATCGACCTCGATGAAGGAACCCACGAACGGCAGTTTGTGGCCCCGTTCGTCGAAGCACCGCAGAGGCGTGTCCGACTTGTATTTCAGTTGGATCACCACCAGCCGCTGGCCCGGGTTCCGTTCATACGTCTGAAGGTTGCTGGCTTCGAAACCGATCGCTCCGGGGCTGAGATCGGCGCTCCGCAGGTTGTAATCCGCGGGAACGGTGAGTAACTGAAGCGCTCCTCCGCCGCAACCGGCCAATGTCAGGACACCAGCCAGGATCGCCACCAGGCCGTCCGGTGGACTGCTCTTGGTCGTCATGCTAGTCCTTATCGTCTTCATTCGGCCCGGCAAGCGCCTCTGCTGTACCATAATCCTATGCCGCGCCAGGGCCTGCCCAATTACGTGCTCTCATTGCCCGAGCGGGTGGTGCGCTCGGCGGCCGCACTGGCGGGCGGATTGGTGCGCGAGGTGGGCAACGTGGTGCTGCCGCCGCGCTTGCGCCGCACCAGCCTCTACCGCAGCCTGGTCGAAGTCGGCCTGCGCTTCATGATCGAAGAGGTGGGGCAGGTGGAGGGGGTCTATGCTCCCCAGGACCAGCTCGCCAGCGAGTCTGTGCTGCGCTACGCCGCGGGCTATGGAGTCGCGTGGGCCGGCCTTCTGACCTTTCACGCTTCGCCGGTTTGGGTGATGGCGGCGCTCGCCGATCTCTCCGGCGCGGGCCGCGGCTTGATCTCCGAGATCTCCGAGGCGCTCCAGCAGGAGGGGTTGCTCGAGACGGACTCGCACTTCGAAACCATCGAGCAGGTGCTGGACGGTCTCGAGCGCAGCGCGGGCCGCGTCGCCCAGGCGCTCAACACGCCGCCGCTCGATGTGGCCAGCCTGCGCCGCGAGTGGGCGGCCCTGCGCGAGGAAGCCCGCGGCATTCCTCCGCGCGACCTGCCCTCCGTGGATCTGGTTCGGCGCAACTGGGAGGCGCTGAAGCGAGAGGCGGCGGCGCAGGACCGTCCCGTTTTTCTCGTCTCGTCGCTCCTGGCCCTGGCGGCGATCGGCCGGGTCCCCGAGAACCTGCTCTGGCTCTCCAAGTGCGCGCACCACGCCGCCCGCCGCACCGGCCAGGTCTTCGCCTCGGCGCTACTCGACCACTACGCCGCCACGCTGCGCGAAATCCACAGGACGGGTTACCTGACCTACTGGACCCGCGAGTTTCGCCCCTACCTGCTGGCCGCTGCCCGCCAGTTCTCCCCACGCACCGGCTCGCTCACCGGGCGGCTGCTGCGGCGATAGACACTCCGCGCGCCGCTATTCGATCACTTGCTTCTTCTTGATCCAGTCGATCATGATGTCGCGCAGCAGCGGGCCGGTCTGGGAAAAGCTGAGGCCGCGGGTGCCCATGCCTCCGGTGTCCACCAGAAAATCGATGGTGCTCAGCGTGTACTCGCGATTCGGATCGACCGCGTGCACCTGCGCGACCACCGGGGGCAGCTCGGAGCCTTTGAATTTCCCGGTGACCACCTTGTTGTCGAACGGCATCACGTTCCAGACGTGCCTCGCCAGCAGGGGGCCTTGCGGCAGCTTCGCACGCACGCCGCCCTGGTTCATCAGGCCGAAATCCGCGCCCGTCTGCTCGGCCATGGCGCGCTCGATCAGCGTCCGCAAGTCCGCACCCGCGAATTCGCGCTTGGATTCGCCGATGGGCACGTCCACCACTTTCGATACGCGCTGCTCCCACTTGGCCACTTCGGCGGCCATCGCCGGGTCTGGGGGAATCGTCGAGTCGATGCGAATGCGTTTCCAGTTCCAGGAAGCCAGCCGCTTGGCGGGCACGTCCACCTGGAGATCCAGCCGGTCCAGTTCCTGCCCGCAGCAATCGCCGCGCACCCACACCCGGTGCTCGAATTCCTGGAGTTCTTTGAGTCCGGTGTGTATGTGCGCGCCGATGACCACGGAAATCTGCGGCACTTCGTGCAGCACGGCGGGCTGTTCGGCGGGCTCCAGGTGGCCCACCAGCACGATGATATCGGCGCGGCTCGCCAGTTCCGTAGCCAGCTTCCGCACCGTTTCCACCGGCGGCAGCGAGTGCCAGGGCCCCAGCTTTACCGGCGCTTCGTAGTTCTCCAGGTCGCCCATGAGCGCGCCGATCACGGCCACGCGAATGCCGTTCACGTTGCGGATCGCGTAGGCGTGGCGCGTGAACAACCGGCCGCCGCCATCCACCACGTTGGCGCTGACGATGGGCGAAACGCCGGCCTTCAGGAACTCCGCGGTCCGTTCCCACCCGTAGTCGAAGTCGTGATTGCCCAGCGTCGAGACCTGAAAGTGGAACAGCCGGGCAATCTGATACACCGGCAAGCCGCGATAGATGGTCGAAACCGGCGTGCCCTGCACCAGGTCGCCGCCGTTTACCAGCAGGCACGAAGTGCAACCCCGTTGTTCGCGCCGGATGGCCGTGGCCAGGCGCGCAAACCCGCCGTGATCCTGCGCGTCCGGCAGCAGGTTGGCGTGCAAGTCGCCGACATGCAGCAGCGAGAGCGAGCGCAGCGTCTGCTGCGCGGTGGCCGCCGCAGCCACGAGCAGAAGAACGGAAATCAGGCGTCGAAGGCGCAACATTCCTCAAGTATACGGAAGCCGCGTGCGGGAAACCCTGCCATTTTCTATACTCGGATCAAGATGAACACCACCACTGCCTCTCGCCGGTCGTTTCTTGGCGCGCTGACCGGATCTCTCGCCGCGCCGCTCATCGTGCCCGCCCGCGTCTTGGGACGCGGCGCTACCCCGCCCAGCGATCGCGTGGCGGTGGGGATCATCGGCTCCGGAAGCCGCGGCGTCTTCGAAGCCAAGCACTACATTCCCATCGATGCCTGCGAGATTGTGGCCGTCTGCGACGTGCGGGAAGACCGCCGGGTCCAGGCGAAGCAGTTTTTCGAGGGACTCTACGCTAAGCAGAAGCCAGCCGGAACCTACCGCGGCATCCGGCTCTACAACGACTTCCGCGAATTGCTCCTCCAGAAGGATCTCGATGCCGTCTACATCGCCACTCCGGACCACTGGCACGTGCCCATCACCATCGCCGCCCTTCAGGCCGGCAAGGACTGCCATACCGAGAAGCCGCTGGGAGTCAGCATCGAGATGGACCTGGCCGCGCTCAAGGCGGTGCGCAAGTATCGGCGCGGTTTCCTGTACGGGGCCGAGCGCCGCTCCACTCCCGACGCGCGCCACGCGCTGGAGTTGGTCCTGAACGGCCGCATTGGCAAGGTGCGCAAGATCTATGTCGTCTCACCGCCCTCCATAGCCGGCGGTTCCGCCACCCCGGTGCTCCCCGTTCCCAAGGGCTTCGACTACGAAATGTGGCTGGGGCCCGCGCCGGAAGCGCCTTTTTGTCCGGACCGCGTGGGGCCTGGCATGTTCCACATCCGCGACTACTGTTTGGGCTTCATTGCCAATTGGGCGGCGCATCCTTTGGACCAGGTGCAATGGTGGGCGGACCACGCGGGGCTTACCATTCCAGTTACCTACGAGGGGACCGGCCAATTTCCGAAGGAAGGGCTCTACAACTGCGCCATCGCCTGGGACCTGCGCTGCACTTACGAAAACGGCCTGGTCCTGCACTTCCTGGATAGCGAGACCTTCAAAACGGTTTCCGATGCTCCGCAGCCGGCGTTTGGCGGAGGCTCGGTGCATAGCGTGCATGATGGCGCCATCTTCGTCGGAAGCGAGGGATGGGTGGCCGTGGCTTACCAACAGGTGCTGACGGAACCAGCCTCGTTGCTCGACTCGGCGATCGGCCCGAACGAGATTCACCTGCAGCAGAGCCCCATTCATGAGGAGCAGGTGCTGGCGAGCGGCCCGTGGGAGCGTCCGCCCGCCGGCCACCAGTTGGGCTGGATCGAGTGCATCAAAGCGCGCAAAGAGTTCGTGGATCCGATCGAGAGCGCCGTCCGCTCCGATCTGATCAGCCAGCTCTCCGACATCTGCCTGCGCACCGGCCGTCCCATTCGGTGGGATCCCGTCAAGGAGACCATCGCCGGCGACGAGGCCGCCCGCCGGATGATGTCCCGCCCGATGCGCGAGCCTTGGGGCGCGCTCGTAAGATCGTTGTGCATCCTAGTCGCGATTCTCCTGTTCGCCGGCCGCATGCCCCTTTTCGCGCAGCAGAACGGCGCCGCCGCACCGATTCAAAACGAGTTCTTCGCCCTGGACACCGCCATGCTGAAAGACTTGACCAAGGACCGGCTGCAGCGCGCCGACATCGAGACGGTGGCCGCACTCGGGTATGTGGGGATCGCTCCCGTCGCCGGGGACCAGGCCCGATGGCAGTACCTCACCGAGAGCGTCCTGCCTTGGATGGACGAGAAGAAGCTGAAGCTGTTCGCCATCTTCACCTGGGTCCGGATCGATCGCGGCCAGTACTCGGTGGACCCGGGCATCAAGCAGAATCTCGCCGCATTGCATGGGCGCGGCACGGCGATCTGGCTCTCGGTGCAGAGCCAGGACTTCAAACCGTCGGACCAGGCTGCGGACACGCTGGCGGTGGCCGCCATTCGCGAGGTGGCGGATGCGGCCGCGGTTTACAATGTGCCGGTCTCGCTGTATCCCCACGTCACCTATCTCGCCGAACGCGTGGGAGACGCCGTTCGCCTGGCGGAGAAGTCCGGGCGCCCGAACGTGGGTGTGACATTCAATCTCTGCCATTGGCTGCGCACCGACGGCGCGGACTCGATGGAGCGCGTCCTGAAACTGGCCATGCCGCGGTTGTCGCTGGTGACCATCAATGGCGCCGATCGCGATGGCAAAGCGTGGATCCAGCCGCTGGATAGCGGCAACTTCGACGTCGGTGCACTGTTGCGCGAATTGCAGCGCCTCGGCTACCGTGGCCCGATCGGCCTCCAGGGCTGGAACGTGGCCAATCAATATCAGATCGAGCCCGCCCAGAATCTCAAACGCTCGATCGAAGCCTGGAAGCGGCTCGTTCAGCCGGCGACTCTCCCGCACTCCCGCTGACCCGCTTTTCCCGCACGCTGTCGCAGCCGCTCCTACTTCTTCAGCAGCGCATTCACGCACCACAGGACCGGCGCCTGGCCGTGCGGATTGCCCTTCTGCGTCGGGCGGTTCAGGTAGAAATCCAGGCTGTTGGTCTGGCCGGTGCCGACGCAGACCTTGTCCACCAGGCCGTCCTGGTCGATGAACAACTTGTTGAGCCCCAACCAGCCTTTGCGTGCGGCCTGGGCGTAGGGCTTGCGCTTGAGCCAGCCCTGCTTCACGCCGGTGATCATGGCGAAGGTGAACATCGCCGTCGAGGAGCTCTCCTGGTAAGACTCGGGATGGTCGATCAACTGATGCCACACCCCGTCGGCGTCCTGGTACTTCAACAACGACGCCATCATCAGGAGGTAGCCCTGCAGGATGCGGGCGCGCTGGGGGTGCTTCTTGGGCAGCTCGCTGAGTAGTTCGGCCATCCCGCCCGCCACCCAGCCGTTGCCCCGGCCCCAGAAGAACGGGAACTCGGGCCCGTGNNAGGATCGTGATCATGTACATGTCGTCGATCCAGAAGCGGGTCTCGCCCGAGAGCCCTTCCGGCGTGGGCTTCTCCCACTGGAAATCGGCCAGCTTCTTGCCAAGCGCCAGGTACTTCGGGTCCTTGGTGCGAATGTACAGCTCCAAGGGCACGATGCCGAAGATGTTGTGGTCCACGTGAGGCCGCCAGGAAATCAGTTTCTGCTGTCCCTCTTCGGTCTGCCAGGGGTCGAAGCGCTTGACCAGCGCGTCGGTCATCGCCTGATCGTTAGTCAGCTTGGCGAACTCCAGCGCCGCGTACCAGGTGGAATCCTCCGCGTAGTGGACCCCCGGTCTGGTTGGAATCCAGCGCGGGAGCATGTCCTTAACGATCTTCTTGCCGATTTCCTCCGGCGACGTGCCGGCCGGCCAGTTCGTGAACTCCTTGATCTGTGCTGTTGCGACGCCCGCCAGCCCAAGCATCATGAGTCCGGCCAATGAAAACCGAATCGCTCTGCGCATTTTCTGTCCTCCCAATTCCGCTCTCCGCGCCACGCCAGACGCCTCCAGCAAACTGCGGGTCACAAAAGCCACGCGCGTGGCTGATCCCTTCTATCTTCGCAAAAGAACCCGCGAAGTTC
>PMEV01000217.1 GCA_003154855.1 Bryobacterales bacterium | reverse complement strand
ATCCGACGGTGCTGTTCAACGGTATGATCAACCCGGCGATTCCGTACGCGATTCGCGGCGTGCTTTGGTACCAAGGGGAATCCATCGTGGGCGGCAAGCTGGGCGTGGCGCTGTATCCCCACGTGATGGAGACGCTGATCCAGGACTGGCGCGTGCTCTGGGGTAAGCCGGATCTCCCGTTCTATGTCGTCCAACTGCCGGCGCTCAAGAACATCAGCAACAATCCGCTGGTGCGGGAGGGACAGGCTGCCGTGCTTTCGTTGCCTCATACGGGAATGGCGGTGACGATTGACATCGGCGATCCCGACGATGTGCATCCGCACAACAAGGCGCCGCTGGGCGAACGGCTGACCAAGATCGCCCTGGCCAATGTCTACGGCCGCAAGCTGGAGTACTCGGGGCCGGTGTACCAATCGATGAAGGCCGGCGGCAATGCGATTCGATTGAAGTTCTCGCACCTGGGAGGCGGCCTCAAGGCCAAAGACGGGCCGCTGAAATGGTTCGCGATCGCCGGCGCCGACCAGAAGTTCGTGCCCGCCGAAGCGAAGATCGAGGGTAATACGGTGGTGGTCTCGAGCGCTCAGGTCAGCGCGCCGGTCGCGGTGCGTTATGCCTGGGACAATTACCCCGAAGGCTGCAATCTTTACAACGCGGCAGGGCTGCCCGCCGCTCCTTTCCGCACGGATCGATGGCCCTATGAATACTAAACTGCGTAGTTTCGTTTTCCTCCTGCTGCCCCTCCCCCTGGCGGCGCAGCAGCCGTGGCAGAAGATTACGGTTCCCTCGTCCGGCGAGGTGGCCGCCCATTTTCGGACGCCACCGCGCGAATACGGCGCCATCCATTGGGCCCTCTGGGGCGGCGAGCTGACGCGCGAGAAAATCGTCCGCGACTGGGATGCCCTGGTCGCGAGCGGCATCTTCGTCGTGAACCTCGGACCGGCGCGCGGCATGAGTCCGAAGTACCTCTCGCCCGAGCACTTGGCGCTCGCCAAGTTCGCCGTGGAAGAGGCCAGCAAGCGCGGGATGAAGGTGTGGATCGCGGACGAGGGCAGTTATCCCAGCGGCTTCGCGGGCGGCCAGATCAGCGCGGAGTATCCGCAACTGACCATGCAGGGCATCGTGGCCGATATCCGCATCGCAATTGCTCCCGGGCAGACGATCTCGATTCCGGCGCCGCCCGATACGCTGGGAGCGCTGGTGGTCGATCAGCGCGCCGGCTCCGCCGAGCCACTGGCTCTCCGCGACGGGCGCCTACAGTGGACCGCTCCGCCCGGAGGACGCCGCGAAATCGTGCTGGTGCGCCACGTCTTCCGCAGTTCGCCGACGCGGTACATCAACCGCGCCGACGGGACCTATTCGAAGGACAGCCTTTACTCGCTCATCGATTACCTGAACCCCGAGGCCACCCGCGCCTTTCTAAAGACCACGCATGANNCCCGCGCTCCTGGAGAAGTTCCAGGAGCAGAAGGGATACGACCTCCGGCCGTATCTGCCTTTGTTCTTCGCGCCCCAGTTGACCGAAGAGGCGCGGCGCGCCAAGGCCGATTACTGGGACGTCTGGAGCGGCATTTTCCGCCACAGCTTCTTCGGGGTGCAGGCGGAATGGTGCGCGCAGAACAATCTGGAGTACCTGGTCCACCTCAATCACGAGGAACTGATGCTGAACCTGTCGCGTGGAGAGGACCTCATCCGCAACGAGGGCGATTTCTTCCGCGACATGCGCTTCGTCCAGGTCCCCGGCGTCGACAACCTGGACCAGTTGCGGCCCGACCTGGTGAACCAGGAGGATCCAACCTACTCGACCAATAACAATTTCCCCAAGCTGGCCTCCTCCGCCGCGCACCTGTTTGGCCGGCCCAAGGTGTGGTCCGAAGAGGGCGGCGCGCCCGGCATGGCATGGAAGTTCGAGTTGGATTACCAGATCGTGCGCGGCATGACGGCGCTTCAACTCCGGGGCGCGCTGGGCCGCGGCGAAGCGCCCTCGGAGCCGTCGCCCGCGTTTCCGCTGCTCGCTTGGTACACCAATCGCGCGGGCTACCTGATGTCCATCGGACGCCCCGCTGCGCAGGTGGCCCTCTACCATCCGGCCAACAGCATGTGGCTGGGTTTTGAGGATGCGGATCGGAGCACCACCCGGCTCTCCAAGGAACTCCTGGAGCACCAGATCGATTTCGACTACCTCGATGAGCAGTCCCTCAGCTCTGTGGCGACGCTCGACAACGGCATTTTGCGAAACCTGAGCGGCCAGGAGTATCGCGCCGTCATCGTTCCCTCCTCCGTCGTGATCACTCGGGCCTCGCTGGACCGGCTGCGTGCGTTCGCAGCCTCCGGCGGAAAAGTCGTCTTGGTGGGCCACACTCCCGACATGGTTATCGATAAGACGTTCCTGCACCCGGCGGGCGCGCCGGACCTGAGTTTCGCCTTTCGCGAGCCCTCGGGCGGGATTACCGCGGCCGTGCTCCAGGCTCTTCCCAAGCCGGACGTGGCTCTGGACCGCCCCTCGCCGGGCATCAAGTACACGCACCGGACCTGGAAGGACGCCGATCTCTATTTCTTCTTCAACGAGAGCAAGCTCACGCAGACGCGCACGGCGCTCGTAGCCGGCCGCGGCGCGGCGCAGGTGTGGGATGCTAACGACGGCCTGATCCACCCCATCCAGACCGCCAGCGCGGAAGCCGGCGGCGTGCGCCTGCCCCTCGTTCTGGCGCCGTATGAAGCGAAGTTCATCGTGATTGGACCACTACCGCCCGAGGTATCCACGCCCGAGCCGATTCTGGCCGCCGGCGATGTTGTGGCGGAACTGGCCGGCGATTCAGCGGGGCAGAGCGGCCTGGGCCCGGTCTCCTACATCAAGGAATTCTCGCTCGCCGCGAAACCCGCCGGCAAACGGTTGTTCATGGAGTGCGACGACGTGCGCGACTATGCGCGAGTGAAGCTCAACGGCGTCGATCTTCCGGCGCGCGCCTGGCAGCCGTACCGGTGGGATCTGACCGCAGCCGCCAAATCGGGCCAGAACGTTCTGGAGATAGAAGTGCGCGGCACGCCCGTTGGTCGGGCGCCCGCGCCCATACCGGCGAATCCGGGCGCTGCGCCCCCGCCCGCACCTGCGCCAGTGCCGCCGGCCATTTCCGGGCTTCTGGCGCCGCTGCGTCTGGTGTGGAGAGGAGACTTGTGAGGATCCCGTTCCTCCGGTCTGCCTTCCGCCTTCTGCCGGCAGCCGCCCCGGCGCTGCTGCACGCGCAAACGCCCGTGCTCCGGAGCAAGGCCGGGGAAGTGGCGGCACGGCCAATGCCGCGCTGGCAGGCCGCAAGAGGTTGTCCCGCGGATTGGTTCCAGTCGGCATGAGTCTTCTCGGGGAGGGGCCCAGACTTGCCAGACCCCCATCCGGTCTTTATCGGTAGCTATATAGCGAAACGCGCAGGATACCCGGTTCGGCTCTCAGCCGCAGGCTGGCCCGATCATCGCCGCCCATGCCGGTGTCGTCACCCGCCAGGTGGCGTCCCACCACCCACGCGCCGTTCTCGAACTTGCCCTCCTCCACGGCGGCGAGGCTGGCCATGGGAGCTGCCGCCAGCGTCGATGCGAGCTTGATGTTCAGGTTGGCTCCAGCCACCCAGAAATCCTCGGGGCCCGTCTGAATCACGATGGCATAGCCGCGGTCGGGAAGCGGCGGCCGGCGGACAGCGACCGGTGCGATCTGGGGCACTCCCGCAACGGACGGCGCCGGCAGGGCCGTGGGACCAGGCGCGAACTGCGGCGGGGCTCCCCACCCACGGCCCATGGCAAAGTCGAACACGTAGTTCCCCAAGCGCACCTTCTGGGAACCAGTGCCGGGTTCCACGATCACGGCTTTCATCGTGCCATCGTCCTGGTGCGCCAGGATCAACGGACTCAATTGGGCGAGCACGTCATAGGCCCTGGCCAGCGGACTATCCTCTCCAACCTGCCGCTCAATTCCGAATGGCGAGAACATCTGCGCATTGAGCTGGCCAAAGGCGTAGAACGCGTTGGCGGCGTCCCCTCGCGTCTCCGGGATGAACAGCGGGTTGCCGTTCCGGGCGTACAGCGTGGCGATCTCCGCGAAGTTCATCAGGTAGATGTCCGGAGCCAGGATGTCGATCTGCGGCGCGCCGGCCCGCCAGAAGTCGTGGTTGTGGGCCTGCGGACCGCCGCTCGGGTAGTCTCCGGGCTGCTTATCCTCGGGTTGGACGAGCCAGGCGTTCACGTACACGGGCAGCGGGTACTCCTTCTTGCCCGCCTCCGTCACCCGGTTCATGTAGCGGGCGTAGTGCCAGGCCATGAAAGCCTCGTCCGCGCCGGGGCCCTTGCCAAAGACCTCTTCCCAGCTTCCGGACGTCTTGCCCCCGGCCGAGTCCCACAGCTTTTGGGTTTCCGGCAGCAGCGTGCTCTTGTTCTTCTCGAGATAGTCCATCAGCTCCTTGGGCACCGGCCCGGCGAACGCCTCGTTGGCCTGCTTGCACCGGTCCCTGGTGTCGCCAAGCAGGCCCACCTCGTTCTCCATCTGGATCATGACGACCGTGCGCGTGGCCGAGTCCACCTCGCGCACGTGCCGCATGAGGGCCGCATACGCACGGGCATCGGCCTCCCGGTTCGCGGCGCTCAAAGTGGAGAGGATCTCCCGGCCTTTCCCGTCCTTGTCCCGCGCGATGGGGTACTTCTCCCAGTTCCGTTTCACCCAGACCGGGGGATAACTGGACGTGCCGTTCTTCCAGCTCCCGAACCACAGCAGAACCACGCGCAGATTGCTATTCCTCGCGTCCCGCAGGGCCCCATCCAAGGCGCTGAAATCGTACTTGCCCTCCTCCGGCTCCGTCCAACCCCAACCCACACCGATCAAAGCCGTGTTGAGGTGCGCTTTCTCGAGCGTTGGCCACACCGGCCGCACGTTTTCGACCGTCGAAGCCGCGTTGTTCAGTAGCTCGCCCGCCAGGGACAGCCAGGGCTTGCCGTCGACGATTAGTTGCGTCACCGCGCCCCGCTTTTCGAGGTGCGGGATCGGTCTGGACGCCGGGGTTTGCGCGATCGCCGTGGCGGCGAACGCGAGTAGCATGGCACAGTTCAATCGAATCCGATGTTCCATGGCTAATATCCTCAGCGATACCGGTACAGTTTGACGTGCTGAATGGTAGGACCGTCTTCCCCGAAGCGCAGTCCGCTGCCGGACTGATTCGCCGCGGCGGCCTTCGCCTGATCGTACTCCAGCACACAATCGTCCCCCGCCAGCAGACGGGTCACCACCCAGCGGCCGTTCTCGAACCGGCCCGCTTCCACTCTGGCCAGGCCGGCGATGGGCGGTCCCGGCGTCTTGGGGAGGAACGTAACCTGAACATCGGTGCCGGCCACCCAAAACTCGTCCCTCCCCGAGGCAATGACCATCGCGTACCCAACCTCGGGAATTACGTCGGGAGCCCGGCGATTCCGCCTGAGATTCACGTTCACCGTATAGCCGCCCAGCTCGAGGTCCCGCATCTGGAGACCCTTGTTGAGCCAGGCCGCCCCAATCGTGCCCGTCGCCTGGTGCTGCAGGATCATGGGACTAAGCTGGGCGAGGACGCGGTAGGCCTTCGGAAACGGCTGGCTCTCGACCTCCGCGGGCATCGCCGGGGCGACGCCGGTGCCGGGCCTGAAGCCGGCCAGCCGCGTCGGCTGATCGATCCCCATGGGCGAGTAGCCGATGGCGTTGCGCTGTCCAATGGCGTAGAACGCGTTGGCCGCGCCCCCCACCGTTGCGGACGACTCCGGAATGAAGAGCGGGTTGCCGCTCCGGCTGTACCGGTCGGCCAGTTCGTTGAAGTTCGGCAGGTAGATGTCCGGCGAAAGCATATCGATCTGCGGTCCGCCAGCCCGCCAAATGTCGTGCATGTGATCCTGCGGCCCGCCGCTNNNTAGTTCCACGCCATGAAGACCTCGTCCGCCCTGCCCGGGCCGGAACCGAAAACCTGTTCCCAGGTTCCCGAAGTCTGGGAGCCGGTCGCCTCCCACAGCTTGCGGGTTTCGGGCAGCAGGGTGTATTTGTGCGCCTGGAGGTAATCGATTAGTTCCTTCGGCACCGGCTTGGCAAAGGCCTCGTTGGCCAGCGCGGA
>PMEV01000417.1 GCA_003154855.1 Bryobacterales bacterium | reverse complement strand
TCGCCTACATGTCCCCCGAACAGGCGCTCGGCGAGGAACTCGATGCGCGCACCGACTTGTTCAGCTTCGGCGTCGTTCTTTACGAGATGGCCACCGGTCAGCGCGCCTTCGCCGGCGCCACTACCGCCGCGGTCTTCGACGGCATCCTGCACAAAGCTCCAGTCTCGCCCGTCCGCCTCAATCCGGAGCTGCCCGCCGAGCTCGAGCGCGTCATCAACAAGGCCCTCGAGAAGGACCGCGATTTCCGCTACCAGGTCGCCTCCGAAATGCGCGCCGACCTGAAGCGGCTGCGGCGCGAATCCGAGTCGGGGCGCTCGGCCGCAGTGGCCGCCGGCCTTCCGCCAGTCGAGACGCCCGCCGCTTCGGCCCGGCGCGTACGAAACTTCAGGCACGCTTGGTGGGCGCTGGCCGGATTGGCGTTCGCGGCAATGGCGTTGCTGAGACCCATGGCGCCCCCGCCGAAAGTCGCTGGAATGGTCCAACTGACCAGCGACGGCCACATGAAGGTAGCCGCATTCACGGGACTGCCGGACCCCATGGTCACCGACGGCTCGCGGATCTACTTCACCGAACGCGTCTCGTTTCCCAAGGCGGATCTGGAGCAGGTTTCGATCGAGGGAGGAGAACCCGCCCCGGTTCCGATCCACTTCTCGGAGTGGGCCCTCGCCGACAGTTCCCCCGCCCATCCCGAGCTTCTGCTTCTCGCGTTCGCTAACGAGCCGGGAGCGTCGGCATTCCAGGGCCCGCTGTGGAGGGTCCCTCTCCCCGCCGGCCAGCCGCGCCGGATAGGCAGCCTCATGGGAGTGGACGCCGCCTGGTCGCCCGACGGGAGCGAGCTGGCGCTTTCCCGCGATCGGGAGCTCTACCGCGCCTCCGCCGACGGCGGCAATCTCAGGAAGATCGCCAGCGTGAACGGGTTTCCTCTCTGGCCGCGCTGGTCGCCCGATTCCAGGACCATTCGCTTCACCCTGTACGACTTCAAGCTCAGTACGTCAAGCCTCTGGGAGGTTTCAAGCGATGGGACGCATCTGCATCCGCTGCTGGCCGGCTGGAACACTCCCCCTTCGGAATGTTGCGGAAGCTGGACGCCTGGCGGCGAGTTCTTCGTCTTCCAAGCCACTCGCGACGGCACGCCCAACATCTGGGCCATTCGCGAGAAGACGCCTATCTGGAGCAGAACCAGCCGCGACCCGGTTCGGCTGACCTTCGGGCAGTTCAGCGCCCAGGTGCCTTTGCCGAGCCGGGATGGCAAGCGGCTCTTCTTCATCGGCTCCCTGCCTCGCGGCGAGGTGCTGCGGCTGGATCCGCAGAGCCGCCAGGCCGTGCCCTACCTCACTGGACTCTCCACCGAGGGCCTCGCGTTCTCGCGGGACGGCCAATTGCTGGCCTTCATCGCCTACCCCGAGAGCACCCTGTGGCGCGCGGCCTCCAATGGCGCCGATCGCCGCCAATTGACCTTCCCGCCCATGTTGTGCGGGCTGCCGCGCTGGTCCCCGGATGGCAAGACCATCGCCTTTAGCGGCCAAATGCCGGGACAACCCTGGAAGGGCTACCTCATCTCCGCGGACGCCGGCAGCCCCGAAGAACTCCTCTCCGGCGCGGGCGAGAGCCTCGACCCGACCTGGTCTGCGGACGGCAACGCCATCGCTTTCGGGATGTCTTCCGAGTCCGCTCGGGACACCAAGGCCGACGCGCTCCACATCGTCGACCTGAAGACCCGCCAGGTGACGGCCATCCCGGGTTCGGCCGGCTTGTTCTCGCCGCGTTGGTCGCCCGACGGCCGCTACATCCTCGCCATGACGGCCGACTACCAGAGACTCGTGCTCTTCAATCGCGCCACCGGCCAGTGGGAGGACTTGGTTACCGCCCGCGCGGGTTATCCGGACTGGTCGAAGGACGGAAAGTTCGTCTACTTTAGTAACCCCTTCGACAAAGACGCGCCGTTCTATCGCGTCCGCGTGAACGACCGCAAGCTCGAGCGCCTGGTCAACCTGGCCGACTTCGGAAAACTCGCCCAGGGCCGCTTCGGCGTTTGGACGGGCCTCGGCCCGGACGATTCTCTACTGGCCAGCCGCGACATCAGTGTCCAGGAGATCTACGCCCTCGACTGGCAGGCACACTGAGGTCCAGCCAGATCGGATCGCACACCCCCGGCGATGATCGATGAAGCTCTGTTTTTCCGGCGGCGCCGACAGGATCAGCACCTTCGGCACGCGCGCCAGCTATTCCCAACGTAACGGATTGCGCCCATCCGCCCCCGCCAGCATCCAATAAAGGGGCTTCCTTCTCCATGACTGGTAAGACTGTCTTCCAGTACCACGTGCTCGAGAAGCTAGGCGATGGCGGGATGGGAGTGGTCTACCTGGCCGAGGACACCCGCCTCAACCGCCGGGTCGCGCTCAAGTTCCTGCCCAACGATCGGTCCCTGACCCCGCTGGCCCGGGAGCGCTTCGAGCGCGAGGCTCGCGCCGCCGCCGGGCTCAATCACCCCAACATTTGCACGGTCTATGAGATCGGACTGTATGAGGGCCGGCCCTTCATCGCCATGGAGCTGCTCGAAGGCCGCACCCTGGCGGATCGCATCGCCGGCCGGCCCTTGCGCGCCCGCGAGCTACTCGATCTGGCCATCCAGATCGCCGACGCTCTCGACGCCGCTCACGGGAAGGGCATCGTCCATCGCGACATCAAGCCCGCCAACATATTCGTGACCGGCCGCGGCCAGGCCAAGATTCTCGATTTCGGCCTCGCCAAGTCGGCCGCGGGAAGAAGTGTCCCCGAGGGCGCCACCG
>PMEV01000030.1 GCA_003154855.1 Bryobacterales bacterium | reverse complement strand
TGGACCATCCTCCACCGGCGCCGGGCCGGTATATAGCTCAATCACACGTAGAAGACTGTTCGGATCAGGGCCAGAGCGGCAAAAGCATGCAGGGTTCCAACTCCCGTCACGAACCCGAGTAGGACTGCCGAAGGCACGTTGATCCGGCTCTGCCGGAGGGCCACCAGACCCGTGAGGCACATCGGCACGAAATACCTCCCCTGTACGCCGGCGGAGGCAAAGCACAAACGGCCCGGATCGGCGGCGCAGAGCACGCCATCGGTGACAAACAGCGCCACGTAAACGAGAGCCGCTCCCCCCACCGATACCAGCAGCAACACCCCGCGCTCCCAGCCGCGGAACAGTTTGGCCGAGGGCTCTGTCGCCGCCACCACCATCGCCAGCAACAGGTACTCCAACCCGACCCACGGCGGAAGTGTGAACCTTGTCCAACCGTATGCGCCGACAAGTTGTCCCACCTGCAGCAGCCAGGTGGCGCGCGCCAGGTCGAGAAGTTGCCCGGCGAATATCAGCGAATGCGCCGCGGCCATGCGCACATTGGCCGAAACATCGATGCCGTGGGTCAACCGGTCCGCGCGGAACGCAGCCACGTTGGCCGAATCGATTCCGTTCCAGATCGCCAGAGCCCCCACCATGCAGAGGGCCACGGCGGCGATGTAAGCCAGCCGCGCGCCCCGGTTCCGGAAAGCCGAGCCGGGTATTAGTAACAGCAGGGGCAGCGACCACACACTGGACTTCGAGAGGCCCCAAATCACAAACAAAACCGCAACCAACACTACAAAGCGGCGGCCGACAGGATGCTCCCGGGCGTGCAGCACTAGGCTCAAACCCACGAAGGAAAGCGCAATCGTCACCGGGTCGGCGGAGATTCCGCCGGCCTGGTGTAAAGTCATCGGCATCAGGGCAACCGCCGTCATCACGCAACGGTATCGCGGCGCCAGGCGGAACGATACCGCCAGCGCGGCAACGAATATCAGCACGTTGAAGATCCTGGCGGCGTACATCATCGCCAGGGGAGACAGGTGCAAGATCCGCGCTGTCAGAATACCCAGGCTCGCCGGCAGGTAGACCAGGGGAAAGTATG
Source organism: Bryobacterales bacterium (assembly GCA_003154855.1). Taxonomy (GTDB): domain Bacteria; phylum Acidobacteriota; class Terriglobia; order Bryobacterales; family Bryobacteraceae; genus Fen-330. The sequence goes on along the minus strand of PMEV01000030.1, from coordinate 1,894 downwards.
TGGCGGACCCCACCACCGCCCAGGCCAGGTACGGGTGATGGCCGGCGGCGTTCGACAGAATCGTTCTCCTTCCCGCCCCAGTCGCGGCGCGGGCCGGCAGATCGCCCAGAATCTCGCGCGCTGTGTACCTTTTGACCCGCTCCGCCGCCTCGGGGTGGCCCATCAAAAACGCGGCCACGGGTTCCGGAAGTTCCGGAGTTCCCCGGGCCACGAATTCGCCGCGCGAGATGACATACGCGCGGATGAAGTGTCCGTGCTCATCGCTGATTTGGAGGGGCGGCACCATGATCGCGAAAGCCAGGGCCAGCGCGCCACAAAGCCCCAGGCTGAGATGTTCGAGCCACCGACTGCGTTTCATGAGACTGGCGCTGGGCACGTGGCTAATTCCTACCGCCTGATTGCCGCGGGACATGCGTATCTCGAATGGCGAATGCCCGGACGGCAGCCGTCAGCTTGGCGTTCAATTCGCGCGTCTTCGAAAACAGAGTTATCGAAGTAGCTGCCATACTCCACCTCACAATTTCCCGCCAGGCGCAATCGGAGCGGACCGCGGTTCTCGAACGGCCGCGACACGGCGCTCACCCAGCAGCAGCACGCTGAACCGGGCCGACTTTGTCCCGTTTAAGTCGCGCCAGCGCTCCGGCCCACTCCCGGCGGGTCTGTTTCGCGCCACCAACGCTTTCACCCCGCTGGCCGCGAGGCGATCTTCGAGTCTCTTCAAATCGGCCTCGCTCAAGCGCCAGAATTCGTCGGCGTCCTCGACATCGGCCGTTACCTGCACCCTGGCAAACCGTGCGTAATAGGAATCGAACGCGTAGCCGACAACCGCCAAACGATCTCCGCCGTGGATTCCCAATTCCGTTAAACCTCGGGCGATGGTCCGATATTCGGGTTCCTGCCGCCTGTTCCGTGCGGCGATGGCCGCGGCCGAGGCCAACACCACCGCTTGGGGAACCAGCAGCATCGAAAGGACTCCCGCCAGAATCGTGGCCCGCGTCCGAACATTCACCCGCAACATAAGCGTCCTGTAAACCGCCAGCCAGAAGAGCANNTTCTCAACGCGAACAAGGGCCAACATCGAACACACCGCAAGGGGCCATGCTACCAGCCAGAATCGACTCCGCCGTTCGATTGGTGCCACCTTTCGGCGCGTCGCCAGGATAAGGAGTACAAGAGAACCTAGAATGACCACTTTCATATCAGGGAGAATTCCGCCGAGGTTCGCTTCAAGGGCCACAATTTGCTGCCGCCAATCCAACCGGGCGGCCTCTCCTTGCCACCAGTATNNTTGAGAACTCAATTGTCATCGGCCTCTCCATAACCATTCTGGGAGGGTGCTCTAACGTCGCATAGGCCTTTCCAAAGTTCCCTTCCCAGTAATTGTGGGAAAGTAAGTTTCTGTGATTTACGTACCAGATATAGCTCAGTCTTCCCGCCTCGCCGATACTCACCCGCCCGACGCGGGCACTGATTAGGGCTACCAATGGAGCCGCAACCGCCAAGAACACCAGGCCCGATGCCAGTAGACCCTTGCGGCTCAGATTCCGATTGGGACGAACCAAAAACAGAACTGCCAGAAGCGCCAGACCGGACGGAAACAGCACCGTCTTCGCGTAGTACCCCAACCCAAGGGCCAAGCCCAGAAGGACGTACGGTCGCAGGCCGGTTGAGCCGGAGCGCGAGAGGCGACAAACCATTCCAGCCGCGACAAACACCATAGCAGCCACGAGCAGATCGGGAGTCACAAGATCAAGGCCGATAAACTCCATCGTGAACCACAGGAACATTCCAAAAGCAAGAGGAGTAATATACCTGGCCGTCTCGTGTTCGTCTACCTCAGTAGCGATGTCCGCTCGGAGCCAACTCCGCAAAAAGAAAGTAAACGCCCACAAAA
>PMEV01000018.1 GCA_003154855.1 Bryobacterales bacterium | reverse complement strand
GCTCCTGATCACCCGCGGGGCGCTGACCACGTTCAGCATCGCCAACGATGTGGCGAAATATTTCGCCATCATTCCCGCGATGCTGGTCGGCGTGTTCCCCGCGATTGCTCCGCTCAACATCATGGGCCTGGCATCCCCGTTGAGCGCAATTCTGAGCGCCGTCATCTTCAACGCGCTCATCATCGTCGCGCTGATTCCGCTCGCGCTGCGGGGCGTCGCTTACCGTCCGATCGGCGCCGCCGCCATGCTCCGGCGCAACCTGTTTATCTATGGCTTTGGCGGCATCCTCATCCCCTTCATCGGCATCAAGCTTATCGATGTCCTCATCAACGCCATCCATCTCGTATGAAAAACTTCCTCGCCGAATTCAAAACCTCCCTGCTGCTCACGCTCGTCTTGGTTGTCCTCCTGTGCGGCGCCTATCCGCTGGCGGTCTGGGCAGGCGCACAAGTTCTGTTCCCGGCCAAGGCCAACGGCAGCCTGCTGGTCGACGCGAATGGCACGGTGCGCGGCTCCGCGCTGCTCGCCCAGAACTTCAGCAGCGACAAGTATTTCCAACCCCGACCCTCGGCTGCCGGCACGGGCTTCGACGCCACCAGCTCCGGTGGCACCAACCTCGGCCCGACCAGCGCCAAACTGGCCAACGGCAGCCACGCCAAGGATGCCAGCGGCAAGGACGTCAACGACCCCGGAAACTTCGACGGCATCAAGGATCTGGTCGCTGCGTACCGCGCGTCCAATGGGCTGACGGACAACGTTCCGGTCCCCGCTGATGCCGTCACCCGTTCCGGCAGCGGCCTCGATCCCCACATCAGCTTGGCCAACGCCCAACTTCAGGCGCCGCGCGTGGCCCGCGCCCGCGGACTGGCACTTGCCCAGATCCAGCCGTTGATCGCCCAAAGTACCGCCGGCCCGGATCTCGGGATTCTGGGCGAACCCGGCGTGAATGTACTTCTCCTAAACACCGCCCTGGACCGAATTCCCTCCGGCAAGTAAGTCCGGCGGCAACGAAGAAGACGCCTTTCATGAATGCGTCAAACTCACCTCGCGACGACGACCGCTGGAGTTTTTCGCTCTATGTGCTCGTGGCGCTGGCCGCATTGTTCACCGGCTATGTCCTCGGTCTTCTCGGCGGGCAGTACTCTGGTGGCTCGCGCGTTGGCTGGCCGCCGCCGACGACGAACCCTCGGGCGCTGTATCGCTGAACTTTCAGGGTTTGCCTCCCGGCCGCCAACTTGCCATCCTCGCTTAATCTCCTGGATTGGACTGACCCTGGTGGCGCGCGTTGTCCCTCCCTCGACCAGGCTCGGGACCCTGAGCGCAGTCGAATAGGCAACGCGACCAGAGCGTCTTGAGGACAAGCCGCTCAACCTTGATCAGCCAACCGATTTTGCGAGCCTAGTAAGTCCAATGCCCGACGCCACCCGACCCGATCCCGACGCCCTTCTCGCTTCCATCCGACGGTCCGAAGCCAAGGACACCCGCGGACGGCTAAAGGTCTTCTTTGGCATGGCGCCCGGCGTAGGCAAAACCTACGCGATGCTGGAGGCCGCACGCAAGGCCCACGCCGGGGGGATGGACCTTGTGGTGGCTCTGGTCGAAACCCACGGTCGCGAGGAAACTCAGCGCCTGCTCGAAGGGCTGCCAGTCATTTCGCGCCAGATCATCGCGTACCACGGCACCCAATTGGGGGAGCTGGATTTGGAGGCGGTGCTGAAACGCCGTCCGCGGCTGGTCGTCGTAGATGAACTCGCGCATACCAACGTCCCCGGCTCGCGCCACGTCAAACGCTGGCAGGACGTAGAGGAATTGCTGGCCGCCGGGATCGACGTCTTCACCACCCTCAACGTCCAGCATCTCGAAAGCCGGGCCGACACCGTCCGCCAGATCACCGGCGTGGCCGTGCGGGAGACCGTGCCGGACTCGATGATCGAGGCGGCGGACGAGATCCAGTTGGTGGATCTGACGCCGGCGCAACTCCGGGAACGCCTTACGGAGGGCAAGGTCTACCTGGGCGACCGCGCCGCTGCGGCCGCCGACAATTTCTTCAAGGCCAGCAATCTCACAGCGCTGCGCGAACTCGCCCTGCGCCTGACCGCCGAGCGGGTGGACAAACAGCTCCGCGAGCTCCGCGCGGACCGGCAGATCAGCGCCATCTGGCGCAGCGGCGAGCGGCTCCTCGTGGCGGTTGGCTCCAGTCCATTCTCCACGCGACTGATCCGCTGGACTCGCCGCATGGCTTACGCCCTCGACGCCCCATGGATCGCTGTCAACGTCGAGCCCCCTACACCGCTCCCGCCGGAGGAGCGAAAGCTGCTGGAGGAGAATCTCGCCCTGGCCCGCGAGCTAAACGCCGAGATCGTTGTGGTGCCCGATCGCGATGTCGCCGGCACACTGGTGCGCGTCGCCCAGCAGCACAATGTCAGCCAGATCGTCATCGGCAAATCGCGGGGGTCGCCCGTCCTGGATTTCCTGCGCGGCGGTTCCCTGGCCGACCGGCTCATCCGCCGCAGCGGCCAGATCGACGTCTATGTCGTGCCCGCCGAACCGCGGAGCGGGCGCAGCCGGTGGCGGGAATGGACCGTCTCCTCGGCGTCTCAGCCTCGTGAGTACGTGACGGCCCTGCTGACGGTCTTCGGCCTGACCTTGGCGGGTCTGGCGGTCCAGGGCTGGATTGGCTACACCGCCATCTCGCTGTTTTACCTCATGGCGGTCGTCCTGCTCGGGCTCTTCGTCGGGCAGGGACCGATCTTCGTCGCCGCCACGCTCAGCGCCCTGGCGTGGAATTTCCTCTTCATCCCGCCCATCTTCACCTTCCGGATCGACAAGTTCGAAGACGGCCTGATGTTTGGGATTTTCTTCGTCATCGCACTCGTTACCGGCCGCCTCACGGGCCGGCTGCGCGCCCAGGAACGCGACCAGCGCCAGCGGGAGCAACGCGCGACCGCCCTTTACCAGCTCACCCGGGCCGTCGCCGTCGCCCGGTCCGCCGACGAGGTGTTGCGCAACGCCGCCGCCCAGGTGCAGGAGCTGTTTGGCGCGCGCCTGGC
>PMEV01000024.1 GCA_003154855.1 Bryobacterales bacterium | reverse complement strand
CGTTGTTCGGCCCATCCGGCGCAATCACGTCGGTCGTGCCCGGCAACACATCCGGATCGCTCGAGGTGAAGGGATCGGCGGCTATGCGCCCGGCCAGGGTCGGAATCGCCACGTTCACATTGCGATCCGGGGATTCCAGGCCCAGACCGCGGTAGGCGTAGGCTACCGGCCATTCCTTTTGCACCACGTCGGGAGCCTGCGCCGCATTGCTCCACAGCCAGCCGTCGTAGCTGACTTCGGCGGTGTCCAGAAAGTTGTCCAGCGTGACGAACTTCAGCGCCAGGTTGTGCTGATTCGGCGTGACCGCCTGTCCGAACAAAACCAGGCTGGGATCGCCGTTGCCGATGGGCAGGTCGCCCAGAATCTGGTCGTAGGACCGGTTTTCCTTGAGGATAAAGATCACGTGCTGGACGCCCTCGCGCACGGCCGCCATCACCGCTTTGTCGTGGTCGCTCTCGGTGTAGGCGAACCGGTTGTTCGCGATCACCTGTTGCGTCAGCGTCCCGAGCTGTCCCAGGCTGGGGTGCGGGAAAGTCTGGAGGCCGGCCTTGGTCAACTGGGGGTTGTACGTATTCGCCGAAAAACAAGTCGGCTCTCCCGGCGGCCCGTAGCCGCCATAGCACCAGGTGGGATTGGCGCCCGTCGGCGACTTCCCGTTGATCGCGTACACCGTGCCGCCATCGCCGCTGAAGCTTACCGAGTTGGGGTACCAACCGGTCGGAATGAGACCCACCACCCGGTCGTTGCCGTAGTTTGCGCTCAGTTCGATAACCGAGATGCAATTCAGGTTGCCATCCGTCACGTACAGCTCGGTCTCGTCCGGCGAGAGCGCGACGCTGTTGGGATTGGCGCCCTTGTATCCCGGTTGCGACAGCCGGGCGGGCAGCAGCGGCGCGATGACCGGGATGCTGGCCACGATCGCGTTCCGGGCGGTGTCGATGATTTCCACCGTGTCCGACTGGTCGTCGGCGACAAACAGCAGCGACTGGGCCGCGTTCAGCGTCATCTTGTTCGGCTGGCCTTTCACCGGGATGCGGGCCACCACCCCGGGCGTCGGGCCCAGACTCACCACCACGATCTCGCGGTCGCGAACGCTGGACACATACGCCGTGGCGCTCGATCCGCTACCCTTCACGACCACCCAGAACGGATATTCGCCGCCCGGAACGCCCGGCTGCGGGTTGCTCACGCTCTTACCGGGGCGCAGGTCGATTCCCTTCGTGGCCGGGTCCGGCCCCGGCGCCATCGTCCAGTGGCCCAGTCCGCCCGTGAATACGGTGATCGAGTCGTTGTAGTAATTGGCCGCTACCAGCGTCTGGCCGTCCTGCGAAACCGCCACGCCGGCGGCGCAAGGATACACGCCCACCTGGCTGTTGACCGCGGTGGCGTCGTTCGGTTTCAGGTTCAGGCCCAGCCCCAGTGTGTGGCCCAGACGAAGCGCTCCTTGCGGGAACTGGTCGGTCCAGACTCCGGCCGCGTTCCGAGTCACCACGTGGATCACGTCGTAGGTGCAGCCGCCTACGTAAAACGCCGAGCCGGATGGATCGAACGTAATCCCGCTGTAAGTGATTGCGATCTGCACCACTTGTTTCTGGACCGGCGTGGAATTCGAAATGTCGTAGACGAACACATACTCGTTCGAGAGGGCCGGATCCCATGGGTTGGTCCCGGTGGGCGGCTGGACGTTGCCGATGTTGAAGCGGTTGTAGCCGCTGGTCATCACCAGCATGGTCTTGCGATCGGGACTCACCACACTGGTAACCGCTTGCGAGGCCAGCCAGTTTTGGGCTGGCGCCGGCAGACCGGGGTTCAGCCCCTGGAACTGGGAACCCTGGGGAGCCAGTGGCGTAATCTGTTGGCCCATGTTGGGCAACGGCTGGGGCTGCGGCGCATCGGCCAGCGCGCCCGAGACGGCCAACGCTAGCGTCAGGCAAACCGCTGAAAGCGGAAGACGATGGTGAACTACGCTGGTCACTGGCTTAGGCTCCTTTGGCGGAATTGGACAGCCGATTTGAGCTGCGGCGGCGTACCTGCCCGGCTATAAACAGGTACTGTCCGGAGTGAAAGAATCTCACCAAACCGACGTGGGGAGGGCCATCTTGCCTTGCCGCCGGCCTTCCGGCCCGCCGGACCCGTCGGAAGGCGCACTAATTCATCAGGTCGGCCGAATCCGGGTCGATCTGGTGCGTCGCCAGCCTTACGAATCTCCCCAGCGGGCAGTCGAAGGTGGCATTCGGGCCGCTGCACCCGGGGATGAACACTGGGGCGCCGGCCGGCGGCGCGGCCAGAGTCAGGGCCGTGAGATTGCGCAACTGGTCCAGAGTCTGCGCCACGTAAGAGGCGCGCACAATGTACTCTCCCGTGCTCTGCGACTGGCGGAGTTGGAACACGATGGCGCCGCCCGGACTGCAGAAGTCCGGCTGATAGCCCGGCAGAAGCCAGTCCAGATCGAAGAGGCCGGCCAAAGCGCTGATATTGGTGTCGGAGGCGATCAGCACGATCAGTTTCGTCGTTGGATTCCCCAGCGAGCCCGTCAGCGCGTTCCCGGTGGCCGCCTGAACCATCGAGCGCACCACGTGCGAGGCCAGATTGGAACTTAGGACGCCCGCCAGATAGGGCGTGCGTTCTTCCAGATCGATGGCCAAGTTGGACACCCGCGATGTCTGGCTGATGCCCTCGGCGGTCAATTGGCCCCAACCGACCTCGGAACTCGGAAGCCCATCCGCGTACTCCATGAGGAAAGGATCGACGGCGGCGCCGACTGTCAGCAGGCCTCCCAGGCCGACCGGCGTACCGGCCGATCCGGCCGTGACGGCAATGGGAATCGCGGTGACGTCGACGACATTCGCCGGGGCCGCGGGCGGCGGAGACTGGCCGGCCGGGTAGCCCAACAGAACCGAGCGGGTGAGAGCGAACTCCGAGGCGTAGGCGGAGCTCAGCGATTGCCCACTGCCGCCCACGCGCCCGCTCACGGCGGCGACAGCCATATCCTGATTCAGCAGCGCCACGCCGGCGCCCACCGGGTCGAACAGCGGGTCGCTAGCCTGCGGGCCGTAATAATTGACCGTCACGCCGGCCGCCGGGAGCAAGCCGGCCGCAAAGGCTTTCGCGCTGTCGATGGTCCGCTCGATCACGTTGGCCCGGAAGTAGACCAAGTTGGCGTCGGCCGCGTCGTTGCCGGTCAGCAGCCCCTCCTGGGTGAGCCACAAACGATAGTAGCCGCCCAGGATCGTCTCCAGCGTCTTGCCGTTGGCGGTCAGAATTCCGGGCCCGGAGACGCCGAAGTCCGGGACCGGCTGTGCGGAGAAGGTGTTGAGAGTGGCGGTGGGCGCCACGGGCGATCGCACACTATGGCGGCCGAAGACGATCGCCTGCTTGAGCTGCGTGTCGTCGACGGGCTGCGCCGCGAGCGAGCCTGCCGCCATTGCAGCCAGAGCGGCCAACCCAATCGCGAGGGTCATAAACCTGGGTCTCTTCATGGGATCCTTTCCTGCCTGGAAAAGCATCGTCGGATACAGCGGCCGGCTTTATAGCGATTTTCACGACGCGGGGCGGCCAATCTTGCCCGCAGCCGGTTTTCCGGCCGGCCCCTGGAGTTTCTACATTT
>PMEV01000261.1 GCA_003154855.1 Bryobacterales bacterium | reverse complement strand
AATTGCGCCGCACTACACTAGATCTTGACCGGGTCCGAATCCTCGTCAACCGGTACGATGGAGGCCGCGATGCCATCAAACCTCAAGAATGGTACTTCCACCCAGATCCGAACGTCGATGTGGCTGTGGCTCGATATGACATACCACCGTGGGTGCACATCCGGCAGATCACCCTTGACCTGTTCGCTACTGAGATGATGCGGACAGGCTTCATTGGGATTGGCGATGAAGTGTTCTTTCCAGGGCTTTTTGAGATCATTCCCGGTGAGCGCAGGAACACTCCAATAGTTCGGCATGGTGCCATAGCAATGCTGCCGGAACACCCAATCCAGGTGGGTGGTGGTTTTGCGGAGAACTACTTGGTAGAAGCCCGATCCTTTAGCGGCCTAAGCGGTTCTCCTGTATTTGTCCGCGCGACCGCTACAAAGACAGAGCGCGTCGAGCCCGGTGGGCGAGATATGAAGATGTTATTGCAAGTGGCTGATATGCACTTGCTTGGAATGATCTGGGGGCACTGGGATGAGGCGCATGGAGTGAATATGGGGATTGCGGCAGTGACACCGGCAGCTAAAATCCACGAAACGTTATATCTTCCGGAAGCGGTCGCAAGGCGTGCAGAGCTCGAGGCCATTTTTCCGAAGTCCACATTCCCGGCCCCAGATAGAGCAGAATGAGGCAGAGCGGCACATTCAAAGGAGGACCCGGGGCTTGCTGATCCGTCAAGTATGTTTGTGGCGGAAATAGCCGGAGACCGCGAGCGCCCCTCACCGCTTGAACTGGGCGATGCGCGCCAGCTCGTTGCGAACCAGCCGGTTCTCGGGAAACTCCACGTAATACTCCTTCAGCAGCGCTTCGCTCTTCTGCGGCTGTTTCTCCCGCATATAGATGATGGCCAGCAGAATCTTGGCGAACGGCCGCAGGTACAATCCCGACCGGCCCACCAGCTCCAGGTTCTCGATCGCCTTCGCCTTGTTGCCCTGCACCTGCTCGAAGTGGACGAACCAGCGCAGAAAGAACGGCATCGACCCCAGCAGGTACTCGCTCACGCCGGCCGTCAGATAGGCGTCGTAGAACTTCGGGTTCTCCTTCAGCAGGCGCACCGCGTACTTCTGGCTCTGCTTGGCGAATACCAGGCTGAAGAACTGCCGCTTCTCCACCAGCGCGGCGTAGTCGGTCTGCACGCCCGAGACCAGGCACAGCGTGAACAGCGCATCTGTGTTCCGGGGTTCTCGATCCAGCTTGGCAAGCGCCAGACTCCGCGCCGTCTCCAGTGCGTCCATCAGCGACTTCTTCAGGTTCGGGTCGGGCTTCCCCTTCTTCTTGTCGATGATGCGGTCGTCGTCGCTTAGGAACTCCGCCTCCAGGATCGACAGCCGGTCCAGCTCCGTAAACAGGTAGGCGCAGGCGCGCATCCCATAGGCCAGCGAGTCGTTTGGGTTCTCGGCGATCTGGCGGTCCAGAATCGCGTGCGTCCCCGCGAAATCGAAATTATAAAGCCGGCCCAAGGCGCGCTGGATCGCATCCGAGCCATTCGCCGCGGGTTGTGCCGCGCAGCCGCCGGCCGCCGCCACCGCCAGCAGCGCCAGCGGCCGAAAAAAGTGCATTCCCTTAGTTTACAGGGTTGACGGCCCTTTCGTCCTCCGCGGCCGCCGGATCAACGCGGCGGCCCCTCTTTCTCCACCGACTCGTAGAACTGCTGCATCACGAAGAACGCCGCCTTCTTCTGGCCGCGCTCGGAGATCAGTCCCTTGCGGTTGAAGTAGTCCTGGATGCCCGGCAAGGTCCGCTTCGGCGAGCGGAAATCCATCAGCACCCACGGCGACGTGCCGCGCAAGAATGGAATCCGCTTCAACATGCCGATCTGGTGCTGGTAGACGCGGCTCTGGAACTCTTCGGTGAAGATGGTCAGCTCGTCGCCGTGGTAGCCCTGCAGCGCGCCGCCGCCGAACTCGCTCATGACCAGCGGCTTGTCGTACGGCGTCTTCCATTGGATGCGGTCGGCTTTCTCGGGCGGCCCGTCGTACCAGCCCACGTATTCGTTGCATCCCAGCACGTCCAGAAACTGGCCCAGCGGGTCGTCCATCATTTCCGTCGTCTCGTCCGCATAATGCGCCTGGAGCGCCGCGGTGATCAGGCGCGTGGGATCTTCGCGCCGCGCCCGCTCCACCAGCCGGCTCAGAAAACTCAAACGCGCCTCGCCCAGCGGCGTTTCATTGGCCATCGACCACAGGATCACCGAGGCCCGGTTCTTGTCGCGCGCAATCATTTCCAACAACTGGTTCTCGGCGTTCGCGTAGGTCTGGGGATTCCCGAATTGGATGGTCCAGTAGACCGGAATCTCGGCCCACACCAGCAGCCCCATGCGGTCCGCCAGCCGCACCATGCGCTCGTCGTGCGGATAGTGCGCCAGCCGCACGAAGTTCGCGTGCAGCTCTTTGGCCCAGCCCAGCAGCGTCCGTGCGTCGTCTTCCGACCAAGCCCGGCCCGTCCGGTACGGCGCCTCCGCGTGCATCGTAATGCCGCGCAGAAAGATCGGCTTCCCGTTCAGCAGAATGTTCCCGCCCGACGTTTCGATCGTCCGGAAGCCGATGCTATCGCGCACCCGGTCGGTCTCCGCTTCCACCACCACCTCGTACAGCTTGGGGTTCTCGGGACTCCACAGCGTGAGCTGCGCCTCGCCGGCCACCTTCGCGTAGCCCCGCTCGTCGGTAGTGACCGCGAAGGCCGCGCCCGCCTCGGGAATCTCCACCGTCACCTTTTGCCCCAGCCGCGTCCCGTTCAGCCGCACCCATCCGGACACCCGGTTGCGCGATCCCTTCTCGAGCTGGATGGAATAGTCCTGAACGAATGTCTCCGGCTCCTCCACCAGTTGCACATCGCGCGTGAGCCCGCCGTAATTCCACCAGTCCGTGTTGACGGTGGGCACGCCCTCCATGCGCCGCTGGTTCTCCACCATCGCGATGAGGAAGTTGCCCTTCTCGCGCACGAGGGCGGTGATCTCGAAGCTGAAGGGCGTGAACCCTCCCACATGTTCGCCGAGCAGCTTGCCGTTCAGAAGAACGGTCGCATGGTAATTGGCCGCCCCGAAGTGTACGAACAGCCGCCGCCCGGGCTCCAGCTTGTAGTCGAAATCGCGCTTGTACCAGATGGCGCCTTCGTAGAACAGCAACTCGGGCCGCTGCATGTTCCAGTCCCCTGGAACTTGCAAGTGAGCCGAGCGGTCGTAATCGTACTCCACCAGTTCGCTCTTGGATTGCGGCTTCCGGTTCGCCCCGAAGCCGTGCTCGGCGTCCGGCTGCCATCGATAGTCGTAGTATCCGGTCAGAAAAGGATCCACAATCGTCTGCCACGAGCCGTTCAGACTCACCGTCTTCCGCCCCGCGACGTTCTGAATCGGCCCGCCGGATTGCCCCCACGCGCCGCCCGCAACCATTAGCACCGCCATAACACCAACCATTCTCATAGATGTTCTCCCGTGCACAACCGCTCACCCTATCATACGGCGGCGCCCATCGCTCAAAAAAATCTTCCGCGTTTTCGGAACTTGACGGCGGCTACGGAGTTTGTATCTGTGAGAGCAATCGACAATCCGAAACACAGGAGGAGCAATGAAACGCTTCATCATGATCGCGGCGATTTCGGGCGCCATGCTTATCGGGCCCGCGCGCGCGCAAACGGCCGGCCAGGACACCACGATTCACGAGCGCAAGGAAAACCAGCAGGACCGGATCGCCAACGGCGTTGCCAGCGGCCAATTGACCGCCGGCGAGACCGCCAACCTCGAGCGCAAAGAGGCCAACCTCAATAGCGAGACGCGCACCGACCGCCAGGCCAACAACGGCCAACTGACCGCCCCGGAGAAGGCGCAGATCAACCGGCAGCAAAACAGGCTGAGCCAGAACATTTACAACGACAAGCACAACGCCGCCGAGCAGCACTACGGCAACAACGAGGTGGACGCCCGGCGCGAGCTCCAGCAGGATCGCATCGCGCAAGGAATCCGTTCCGGCCAGATGACCGCGGGAGAAGCGGCCAGGACCGAAGGCCACGAGGCCCGGATCAACCAGGAAGTGCGCACGGATCGCGCCGTCAACGGCGGCAAGCTCACCGCTAACCAGAAGGCCAGCGTCAACCGCCAGCAAAACCGCGAAAGCGCGCGGATCTACAACCAGAAGCACAACGCCGCGAAGCAATAGGGGCAGGGAGACGATTCCTGGTAGGCGCGGCGGGACTCGAACCCGCGACCCTCAGCTTAGAAGGCTGATGCTCTATCCACCTGAGCTACGCGCCCGCGGGGTATCGTCTCCATTCTACATGGATCGGGGCCGCCGCCTCCGCGGAGGCCCGACGCCAGGCGCGATTTCCACGCGATGAAGACGCTCCAGAGGTCAACACCCAACGGGTGAGAAACAGAATCAAGCCTTTCAGCTCTCATTCAACGCCTCTCTCAAGGTCGATTTCCAAGGATCATGGGTCACCTCCGACGGTGGCCCAATCCTGGTGCGCGAGTTGGACGAACGTCTGGGCTTCGGCGAGCCATCTCACTCGGCGGTTGTTCGGGAGCATGATCGGGCGGATTGACGCGCTGGCGGTGGCGACCGGGTAGCAGGAGGTCGGTGACACCAGCGAAATCAGGCGGACCAGGACGTGGAAGTCGGAGACGTGTTTGTGGAAGGCACTGAAAAGAGGCAGTTTCCCGGTCTTCGGCATTTTCGGCGGGCCGGAATTGGCGCTTGCCAGATGCAGAAGAAGGCTCCCGGAGAAAACTGCACTTCGGAGGGTCGAGACTTGGAGGTTTGTGATACACTGAGCCGGATCCAGGAGCCAACATGGAGGAAATCTTGGTTTGCACCCTGGATCGGGCAAAAACGAGACGATCAAGGAGTCTTTCTTCGATGAGCAAAACTATAAAGTTCGGCACCCTCTTTATGGCGGCCTTGTGTGCATCTGCCGCGCAGGCAGCCACCCTCACCTACAACTACACCGGGAACGAATTCACAGTTGCAGTATCCCCTCAAACTACAACCAACTTCGTTTCCGGCTCTTTCACCTTACCGGCCGCATTAGGCGACAACCTCTTCAACGAGGCGATCACACCGTCCACCTACTCCTTCAGCGACGGGCTCCAGACCATGACCAACGCAAACAGCGCGATCGAGTTTTTCGATATCTCCACCGGCGGGAGCGGACAGATCACGGGTTGGTACATTTACCTCTACACGGTTGGCGAGCTCGACAACGACATCATCTACACCAGCAGCATCTACGGCGGTGGCATAGTTTGCGGAGTCTGCGACTTTGTTTCCAACGTCAACAGCGGAGAGTCGGGCGAGGTCATAAACGACCCCGGGACCTGGACGCCCGAGCCATCCACGGTCGCCCTTATGTCGTTGGGGATTCTGGCTGGAGCATTCGTTGCCCGAAAAAGGCTTGTCCATCCCGGGGTGCGGTAGGATCTGCATAGCCGGGCTCGGCCCAGTTGGGCTTCGCCCGGCTAGCCGGCGAACAAGGCCGCGGCCTTCATCGCGCTACTGTTGCTGCCGCGCGTGTTGTCCGGCCACACTTGGCTCATCGGCGTGGCTGCCGGCGTCGGCTGGGCGCTGCTGTATGCCGGATACGCGACATTATGAGCCCGCGATACGGAGGGAGAGCTCTACATGGCTCTGGGCCTCCGCCGCGTCCGCGGCGGCCCCTCCGCGGAGACGAGTTACTCTACGTTGCTCACTTTCCCGTCGGTGAAAGTCACTTTCAGATCCGGGTAAACGTAGATTTGCTTGGCTCCCAGATCGACGACCTTCTGAGGCTCCCCTAGCGTCAAGGCCACGGAGTCGATGCTCTGGCCCAGTGAGATTCTGGCCGGCGGCGCGGGAGCTTCCGCTTGCGGCGCGGAGGCCTGGCTGACCACTTGCTGCTCGGTCTGGTTCGCCTGATCCGTCTCCTGCCGCAGTTCGGCGGCGACGTTGGCATCCGGTGGCGGCGCCTGGGCCGCGAACGGCGCCTGCACCGGAGCGCTGGCGGCCGAGGCCGTCAGAGCTGGCAGGCCGCCCTGCCCCTGCTTCGCGCGGAGTTCATCGAGGCCCCGATCGAGGGTCTCGCGCATGTGGTTCTGCATCTCGATCAGATCCGGCCACTGCACCGAAGCGATCGTGCCCCTTCGGCAATCCCGGCCCTTGCTGGCCAGCACCACCACGCCGGCGCTATCCGCGTCCCGCGGCGCCCCTGCGCCTAGCTGGAGCACATCGCCCTCGCTGAGGGAGCACTCCCCTCCCACGGCCGGACTCGCGACGTCCATTCCCCGGGCCACCACGAAGACGTGCGCGTTGCCGTCGTTCAACCCCGGAGGCAGACCGCTGGAGGACATGGCCGCTCCAGAGTATTGCGCTTCGGATCTCTCCGCCTCGAGCTGCCGCTGGACTTCCTCCGAAATGGCGTCCTTCACGGCGGGCGTGAGCACGGCCTGGTTATCGTATCCGTAACCGGGCTGCGCGGCGGCCGCCCCGGCCATCCGCTCCTGATACGCCTCCTGGAGCGTTGCCGCGAACAGGTAGTCCGTCAGCCAGAACGCCGGGCTCCTGTAGACCGGGTAAGGAGTGAAGTAACCGCCGTAGAACCCAGCCCACGGACTGCCCCCCCAGCCCCAGCTATAAGCCACTGGCATGCGCCACGGAGAGTAAGCCCATCCGTAGAACGCGGGGGAATAATAGCGCGTGGGGGCATATACGTTCAGAGTTACTCCGCGGTACATGTACGGCCGGTAAACGTGTACATAGGCGACGTTGTTCACATAGTAAGTCCGCTGGACATACGTCCGGTTCTGGACCACGAAGGGCCTCTGCGAATAGCCAAAGCCGCCTCCGTGGGCCACGATGACCTGGCCGCCCGGCCGGTTTGCCACTACCGTCCGGCTGCCCAGCGAACTGTGATAGATCGTCCGGTCCGAGGTATGGATGACGCTTACCTGGCCATTGGCATGGAAGTGGGCCTCCGTATGATTCGGGCCGTGATAGACTTGCGCCCCGCCGGCCCCCCCGGTATAGGCGCCGTGCCCGGTCTGGTTACCCTGGTAGACGCCAGGCGTGTGAACGCCTGGGGTTGTGGCAGGAGGACCGTTCGGGTGGATGACCGCCGGCGTCTGGTTCTGGCGCTCGTAAACCGGAACGTTGTGCTGGGGCGTCACCGCCGGCGTCTGGTTCTGGCGCTGGTAGACCGGGGCGCTGTTCGGCGGTGGCGGGGGCGGCGTCTGGTTCTGGCGCTCGTAAACCGGAACATTGTGCTGGGGCGTCACCGCCGGCGTCGGGTTCTGGCGCTGGTAGACAGGAGCGCTGCTCTGGGGCGTCACCGCCGGCGCCGGGTTCGGGTGCTGAACGGCGGGCGTAGCGCCAGGGTGCGCCGGAACAACCTTCGTGGTCTTCTTCTCGTCCTTCTTGTCCTTGTCGTCGGCAATCAGGCTGGCTGCAAACAGGAACAGCAGCGCCACCATGGCCGTCCCAATCCATCCGCGCGAAGCGGATCGGCGCGTTCTCGAAATGCTCATGGAATTCTCCTTCTTACAATTTCGACGGGCGGGCCCTGTACCAGGTATACAACCATTCGCCGCCCTAAACAACGATTCTCCGGCCTCGTCGTCCCCACTACTGGCTCCTCTCGTGCTTCATCACCGCGATGAAGCCCAGGTTCCGATAGAGCTGCAGGTAGTCCAGACCGCAGCCGATCACGAAGCGGTCGGGGATCTCGAAGCAGCGAAACTCGACCGGAATCTGGACAATCCGGCGCGAGGTGCGGTCCAGCAGCGTGCACAGCGCCAGCGTATTAGGGCCGCGCGCGGCCAGCGTGCGCATCAGGTAGCGGGCCGTGAATCCGGTGTCCACGATGTCTTCCACCAGCAGCACGTCCTGGCCCTCGATGGTGTCGTCCAGGTCTTTCGCGATGCGCACCAGGCCGGGGGCCGAAGGCTGGCTCGAGAAGCTCGAGATGGCCAGGAAATCGATCTTCACCGGCACGTCGATCTGCCTGGCCAGCGCGGTGAGAAAGAACACCGATCCCTTCAGCACTCCGATCAGCTTCAGCTCGCGGCCGCGGTACTTCTCGGAGATCTCGGCTCCCACTTCGGCGATCCGCTGCGTCACTTGCTCCTCGGTGAACAGGATTCGCTCGATTTCCGGCGCCGGCGGCTTCATCGCGCGGCCAGCCGCTGGGGTTGCCTGCCGAGCCGCTCGGCCAGGCCGTACTTGAAGATCAGGTTCTCGAAGTCCTTCTGATAAAACACCTGGATGTTCACTTGGGGATAGACCATGCGCAACAGTTTCACTTTGTGATTCTTCCTGGTGACCAGCGACTGCTTCATGGTGGTCAGCTCGACGTACAGGTCGAACTCGGGAAGGTAGAAATCCGGCGTGAAGGCTTCCAGCACCTTGCCGTCCTTGTCCCACTGGATGGGAAAGCTGCGCGGCTCGTAATCCCAGGCCACGCAATAGAAGTCCAGAAGGTTGGCGAAGACTTCCTCGCTGGGGTGCATGAAGGCGCACTTCTTGAGGCTGGCCTTGGCGGGGGCGACGATGCCGTACTTCGCGAGTCTGAGCCGCGCCTTGAATTGCAAATGGGCCTCGGCGGCGGCCGACAACAGTCCCTGATCGAGCAGTCCGCGCGCCTCCACCGCGCCACGGATGAGGCGCGCCACGCCTTCGGTCTCCAGAGACTCCGTGTTGCACACCAGGTCGAAGGAGTCCGGCGGCGTAGAGGCCTTCCCGAGTTTTTCTTTGCGGTAGGTCTTCCGCTGCCGATCGAGGTCGCGGAGCAGGACGCGGGCGGCCGGACGGTCCAGGCGATGATCCAGCATCAGCGTGCCCAGACGGCAGCCCTCCGGCGCCACGACCTGGACGCGCAACACGCCCGGAAAGCTCTTGAACAGCAACTCCGCGCCCTCGGCCGAGACCACCAGGTGATGCTCCCGCGCCAGGCGCGCGACAATCGACAGGACGGCGTCCGGAAACGCCTTGTCGGGAAGCGGAGCCTGGCCGCCGAACTCCTGCTCGATCATGCCGCTGAGGCGGGACTCGGTCACCAGTTCGAAGCTCAGCAACTGCGCAGTGAGGCGCGCCACCTCTTCGTGCCGGCAACCCGGTTGTCCGGCTAGCGTGATCAACCCCATCGCGGGCCCCGCTGATGGCTTGGCAACGTCTCTCCATGCCCATGATAACGTACCTCCGCCGCCGCGCGGGCGCTGCGTGCGCTATCCTCTTAGGCTTGTCTGCCGATCCGAGGTGCGACTTGCTACTGCGCTGGGGCGGCGCGANNCCCGCAATGAGGCGGGCGTGGTTGGGAAAGCGGTTGCCTCCATGGTTGCGCAGGAATATCCCGGCCCCTTCGAGATCTTCCTGGTGGACGACCACAGCACCGACGCTACGGCCGCCATTGCACTCCAGGCCGGGGCGCGCGTGCTGGCGGCCGGCCCGCTTCCGGAGGGCTGGACGGGAAAGCTCT
>PMEV01000374.1:14052-14982 GCA_003154855.1 Bryobacterales bacterium | reverse complement strand
ACGCGCAAACGTGCATAGTAAGTTCCAGATGGAACGTAGCGAATTAAGTTTGAATACTGTGTTTTCTGCCAATCTTTGTCCGATTCGGCAGTCGCTGGCCGCGCTTTGGTCTCATTCATGCAGCCAGTATACAAAAGCAGTATCCAAATGTCAAATATCATTTTACACAAGCTATAAAATGCTTGTGTTTATTGGTGCGCGCCCGTAGCTCAGTTGGANNCGAGTCACCCCGGGCGCACCACGATATTTCATCCGGTTCGACCTTCCTTTAGACCAAATCGTATAGAATGGCTGGAACGCATGCGGACTTCGGAACCGCAGGCCGGTGGGTTCCGCGAGAGGGTGAAGGTCTGGGTCAGCGTCGCAGGCATGTTCCTCTGGGGAGCTGGCATCGCCTGTTTCTTCGGCGAATGGCTGCTGACGAGACGGGCGCCCGGGTCCCTGTTGGGGATCCCGCTGCTGGCCGCGTTGCTGGTCTCCGGGCTGCTCCCGACGTGGCTCGGGTCCCGTGAGAAAGCGGAGAAAGCCGATGCCGCGGGCTGCTGGATGTGGTTCTACCTCTGTCTTTGCTGGGCACTGCTGTTCCTCGTTCGCCAGCACGTCTGGGCTGCGCCGGCTGCAGCCGTGGTGGCTGCCGTGTGGGTTTGGGCGCTCGGCCGGACGTGGCGCCGTTCCTGGCCCATAGCGGTGATGGGCTGTCTCGCGGCGGGGGCGGTGGCGCTGCAAGTCCCNNAGCAAACGAGCAACGGTTGCTGCTCGTTTCGGCCGGCTTCGGGTTGGCCATGGCGCTCCAGGGCGTGTGGGAGATGGTGCGGCATTGGCAGGGGCAGCGGCCCGAACCGGCGCCGCAGGAGGGTGGGTACGGGCTTGCCTGGCTGCTGTTCGGCCGCATCGAGTACCTCCAGATCACCTCGTCTGCGCTCGACCAGC
>PMEV01000374.1:0-14027 GCA_003154855.1 Bryobacterales bacterium | reverse complement strand
GCGCTGGCCATCCTGTCTCTGCTGCCGAAGCGCCCCGTCGTTGGTATATGGGGGGGCTTGAGAATCAGCGAGTGCTGCCCGCTCCTGATTGCAGGGGATAAGGACGCCTACGCGGAGGCGGATTGCGAGGGCGTCAAGTTCTACACGGCCTTCACTGACGGCACTTTTTTGGTGTCTTCCAACTACAAGACGCTCACCTTAAAAGGTCCGGTGATGACCAAACGCTGGCGGGCAGCCGGCATCGGCGAGGCCTGGGGCGAGCATCAAGCNNGCGGTTCAGGCGTTTGAAGCCGCCGGGCGGCGCGTGGACCGGCGATCCAGCTTCCAGGAATTCGCCGATCTGTCACAACGGGATCATGCGTCGTTCTAAACGCAAAGAAAGCGAGCCGGGCGCTGGCGAAGCGCCCGGCTCGAAATTACCCTCGGGCCACTCGGAGGTCGCGGCCCGGGGGGAGTGGAGGAGCTTGATCTAAGCCAATAGGCCTCCGTGACCCAGGCACGCCACTTCCCAACCCGAGACCCGGTACTGCGCCAGCATGGGCGGCAGAATCAGGTCCACGACATTGGGCTTGGCGGAACGGAAGCAGCCGGGGGCCGAGACGATCGGCACCTCGTCCTTATAGGCCAATAGAAGCAGGTTGCCGGGCTCGACCGGAGCGAGAAAGCGCTCCAGGTGCGAGCCGAGGTGAGCGATGGCCCGGCCGACGACATCTTCCGGACCGGCCGGCGCCGTAGTGGAGGCCACCAGAATGGTGGTCGGCTTGGCTCGCAGCAGGTGTTCCAGCCCGCGCACGACAGCACCGTCTTCCTCGATGGTGCTCAGCACGAAGTTGGCCGTGGCGCCAAAGCGCTCCAACCGCTGCCGCATGATGTTCTCGAAGAGCTGGCGCGCGCGATCTCCGTTCAGCGGGTCCGTGTAGAGCACCCCGACCATCGGGCTGCGCACGGGCCGAGCCTGAAGAATCGGCCCGCGCTCCCGGAGGATCATCAACAGGGCCTCGAGTTGCGCCTGGGCCACGGCGAAGGGAGCGCTCTTCACCGTCGCGAGGCGCTGCCCGGTTCTGGCGAATCCGAAATTGGGCAGCGTGGCAATCACCACGCTGGCGGTACAGTTGATCTGCTTGAGCAGCTCGTCGTCCACCAGCACGCAACAGTCCTCGGTGGCGACCAGGTTGGCGCGACCCCCGGCGGCCAGCCGGATTTCCAGCGAGCCGCAGCCCATTTCCTGGGCCACCATCATGACCGCCTGGTCTTCGCCGACCTCGCCTTCCTCGAGCTCGGTGACCCACACCCGGCCCATGCCCTCGGTCTCCAGCAGGCGAACGTCTTCCTCGCTGAGCACGTGCCCCTTGGCCAGAAGCTTCTTGCCACCCGGGCGGAAGATGGTACAGCAGAGAATCCGGCCCGTGGACTCTTTCACGTCGACGGTCTGTGCCTTCATCGCGTGCCTCCTCGGTGATCCACCAACCGCTTCCGACCCTCAAATTATACAAACAGATGGCGTATATTCAGCCCACTTTTACAGAATTCACACCCATGTTTTTTGCGGGCATCTTAGAGCGCCCGCTGGGGGGAACGCGGGGATAGGAACTGCCAACGATCAGTGAGGTTTGCGAAGAGAGGGCAGCATAACGGCCTGGCCGGGCAGCACGGCCAGCGGGTTGGGGGTACCGCGAACGAGGGCATGATCTACCCGCGTTTGTTCCATTTTCAACTGCTTAATGACAGCGATTTCATCGCAGCACTGGAACTTCGGGCACCGCAGACAGTCCTTCCAGGCCTTCAGCGGCAGCTCTCCCCGCTCGATCTCCGCGAAGCCCTGCTTGGCGAAGAATCTGGGGATGTAGGTGAAGGCGAAAACAGCCTCAAGTCCATAGGCCTGCGCCTCTTCCAGGAGCGCCTGCACCAGCTTGCGCCCCGCGCCTCCACCCTGGAAGGCAGGGTCCACGGCCAGGGAGCGGATCTCACCGGAGGTGGGGGTGTAGAAATGCAACGCCGCACACCCAGCCACCCGGTCGCCGCTATGGATCACGCTGAAATCACGGAGGTTCTCCGAGATCTCGAACTCCGTTCGCGCCAACATGATTCCCTGCCCCGCGTAGCCGTTGATGAGCCGCAGAAGTTGGGGGACATCCAGCATGGACGCCTTCCGGACTAGCAGCTCGGACTCGACAGATGCGGGTGCCGCATCCCTGGTACTGGTGAGAGTTCTAGTCATTGGCCGTCCCTTCCACCACCAGCCGGCTGCCAACCGCCTCGCGGACCAGAACGCGCCGGATAATATCCGCTTCAGCGCCGGGTGCAATTACGATTTCCCGCACGCCTTTTCGCAACGCTTCCATGGCCGCATTGAGCTTCGCCTGCATCCCTCCCGCAGCCACGCCATCCCGGATGAGCCGCTCGGCATCGGCGGGACTCAGTGTGGGCAACAGTTGTTTATCCGCTCCGAGCACGCCTTGAACGTCGGTCAGAAACACCAGGCGGTCGGCGCCGAAGGCAGCCGCGCAGGCGGAGGCCATCTGGTCGGCGTTCACGTTGTAGATCCGGCCCTGGCGGTCGCCCGCGACGCAGGCCACCACGGGAACGTAACCGTGGCTGGTCAACAGCTCGAGCAGCTCGGGATTCGATCCTACCAACCGTCCCACCGCGCCCAGTTCGGGGCTCATCGTCTCGGCCTCGGTGAGAGAAGCGTCGATGCCCGAGAGTCCCACGGCGCGCGCGCCGGCCGCGATGAACGCCGCCACCAGTTCCTGATTGACGCTTCCGGCGAGCACCTTGAGCACCGCGTCGAGCGTTTCCGGCGTGGTGACGCGCAGGCCGTTCACGAAACGGCTCTCGATGCCACGCTCGGCCAGGAAGCGGGTCATCTGCTTCCCGCCGCCATGCACCACCACCAGCCGGACGCCACCTTCGGCCACCGCGGCCAGCTCGGCCGCCAGACGCTGGCGCGAATCCTGGGCATCCAGCAGCGTGCCGCCGATTTTGACCAGCAGCTTCACAGCAGACCCTCGGCTTCCGCGTGGCCCAGCACCAGATTCATGTTCTGAATGGCCTGGCCGGCCGCGCCCTTCACCAGGTTGTCGATGGCGCTCACGACCACGGCCCGGCCCGTCGCCGCATCGAGCGTCACGCCTATGTCGCAGTAGTTGGTCCGTGCCACCGCACGCAGGTCGGGCGCCTGGCCCGCATCGTAGATACGCACGAACGGCTCTCCCGCGTAACGCTTCCGGTAGACGCCGATCAGATCTTCGGCCCGGGCTGCGGCGGTGCGGAAGTAGATGGTCTCGAGGATGCCGCGATCCACCGGCAGCAGGTGCGCGGTGAAGCTGAATTCGCCTTCCTGGAGGCCGCTCGCGATCAGCACCTCGGGCACGTGCCGGTGCTCGAGGATGGAGTAGGCGGAGAAGTTCTCGGCCACCTCGCAGAAGCTGGTTTTGAGGCTGGCCTTGCGCCCCGCGCCACTCACGCCGGACTTGGCGTCGCACACGATGCCCGCCTGGCGGTCGACCACGCCGGCCTCGAGCAGCGGCTTGATCGCCAGGTTCGCCGCAGTCGGGTAGCAGCCCGGGTTGGCCACCAGGCGCGCCGTCTTGATCTCGGCGCGGCAGAATTCCGGCAGGCCGTAGACCGCCTCGGCCAGCAGCGCGGGCTGGGTGTGCTCTTCCTGGTACCAGCGGCGGTACGTCTCTGGCGTGCGTAGACGGAAAGCCCCGCTCAGGTCGACCACTTTCACGCCCGCATCGAGCATCCAGGGGGCCAGCTCCATGGAGACCTCCGCCGGCGTGGCCAGGAAGACGCCTACGAGAGCCTCGGCGCGAACCGCCTCCGAAGTGCAGGGGATGCGGCGCCAGCCGTCGCGGATCGCCGGGGTTTCTTGCACGTCTTTGCGATGCTCGATGAGCACCGGCTCGAGATAGGCGTGGCGCGCCAGGATGCGAACCAGCTCGGCCCCGCTGTAGCCGCGAAAGCCGATAATGCCAACCTTCCGCTTCATCGGTTAATTATTCATCCTTCTGAATAAATATACCACAGGATGCGGGCATGGGGCGGCGGCCAGGCGCTACGAGAGGCTCTCCCAGACGGCCTCCGGCGGCGCCGGGGGCTGCTTGGATGCGCGCAGGGCTTCCCGAACCTCCATAATGACGACGACCACAGCGAAGACTGCGGGCATCGCTATTAGGAGACGGTCGTCCCAGCGGCCCCACAGGCCTTCCAGCAGCCAGTGGGCCTGCACTGTCGCGAAGAGGGCCGCCCACAACCCCCAGCGAACCCATCGCGCACATTTCGAGCGCAGCAGGAGGGCCGTCAGCATGAGCAGACCCAGCAGGATGGTGCCGATGGCCGTCCATCGCACCAGGGGCGCTCCCTGGCCCCTGAAGTACATCATTTTCAGGGCGCGCCTGGCCTTGGCGTGACCCTGGTTGGCGGCCTTGCGATACCAGTGGACGGCTTCGACGTAATCCTGCGGCACGCCCTGGCCCTTGTAGTACCTAAAGGCGAGGGCGTACTGAGCTTTTGCGTAACCCTGGTCGGCGGCTTTGCGATACCAGCGGGTCGCCTCTGCGTCATCCTGCGGAACGCCCCGGCCCTCGGCATAACTGAAGCCCACACAGTACTGAGCTTCCGCGTCGCCCTGGTCGGCCGCTTTGCGGCACCAGCGGAGAGCCTCGGCGTAGTCCTGCGGTACTCCTACGCCGTGGCCGTACATATAGTCGAGGGCTTTCTGGGCCGCCGCGTATCCCTGGTCCGCGGCTTTGCGGTACCAGCGGAGGGCCTCGACGTAGTCCTGCCGGACTCCCTTGCCGTAGTAATACGCGGAGCCGAGACTGAACCGGGCTTCCGCGTAACCCTGGTCGGCGGCCTTGCGCCACCAGCGGACGGCCTCGGCCTCGTCCCTCCGGACGCCCTGGCCGTAAAAGAACGCTCCGGCGAGCTTGGTCTGAGCTTCGGCGTCTCCGTGCTCGGCGCGGACGCGATACGCCCCGGCTTCCCCGGCGAGCTTGCGGTCAATCGCTGCTTGCCGGTGCGCCCACCAGGTGAGGGCCGCGCCGCAAATCAGGGCCACGCATGCTACGGGCGCTGCGATTTTCCAAAATGTCGTCATTTCATCGCTCTCCCGCCACCGAATCCGCCTCCCGCGATTGTAGCGCCGTTTTCGGAAGGACGGTCGCGCCGCGGCGCCTCGCGAACAACCGCCATGATATCCTGGCAAAGGAGCGCCGCGACGGCTTAATGGGGGTCCGATGAGGCAAGTTTTCGTGTGCCTGTTCGTTCTTGGCGCTCTGATACCACCTCCCAGCGCCCGCGCCGGCGAGGTCGCGGCGATTAGCGTCGATTACCCGCTCCCCGCCTCCGTATTCCCTCCCGAGATTCTGGCCCCGACCTTCCTGTGGCGCGATCCTGCCGAGGGGGCGGTGCGGGGCTGGGGCATCGAGATCGAGTTCGCCGACCACACGCCGCCCATCCGGGTGAAGGCGAAGGGCGAGCGAATGCGCATCGGCGAGATCGACCCCAACTGCGCGAGCGACACCAACGAACCGCCGAAACTCTCGCCCGACCAGGCCGCGGCGCACACCTGGACGCCGGATGCCGGAACCTGGGAAGCCATCCGGAAGCAATCGGTCAAGAAGCCGGCCACGGTTGCCATCACGGGTTACCGCGACGAGGCGGGGACCCAGCCGGTCTCCAAGGGCAGCGTGTCCATCTGGACTTCCAAGGATCCGGTCGGGGCGCCGATCTTCTACCGGGATGTGCCGCTGATGCCCTCGGAGACGCTGAAGGGCATCATCAAGCCGCTGGCTCCGCAAGCCATGCGCTTCATCACCTGGCGTTTGAAGTACATCAACGAACCGGGGAGCCGGAAACTGATCGAGGGGTTCCCGACCTGCGCCAATTGCCACTCGTTCTCGCGGGACGGCAAGACGCTGGGACTGGACGTGGATGGCCCGCAAAACGACAAAGGGCTGTACGCGATGGTTTCCGTGAAGCCGCAAACGGTGATCCGCAACGAAGACGTCATCAAGTGGAGTAACTTCAAAGGCCCCATGGGAGGCAACCTGCGGGTGGCGTTCATGAGCCAGGTTTCCCCCGACGGCAAGTACGTGGTGAACACCATCAACGATCCCCGCGTGACCGGGCCGAACGACACCAACGACCAAATCGGCAAGTTTTATGTGGTGAACTTCAAGGACTACCGCTTCCTGCAGGTCTTTTACCCGACGCGCGGCATTCTGGCGTGGTACAGCAAGGCGACCGGAATGCTGCAACCGCTTCCCGGCGCCGACAATCCGGAGCTCGTCCAGACGGACGGGGTGTGGAGTCCCGACGGAAAGTACATCGTGTTCGCCAGAGCCCAGGCCAGGGAACCGTTCCCCAGCGGCGTTCCTATGGCGGAACGCGCCAACGATCCCAACGAAACACAGATCCAGTACGATCTGTACCGGATTCCGTTTAACGGGGGCAAGGGCGGTAAGGCGTCGGAGATCGCGGGCGCTGCCGGGAACGGGATGAGCAACAATTTCGCGAAGGTGTCGCCGGACGGCCGCTGGATCGTCTTCGTGCAGTGCCGCAACGCGCAGTTGATGCGCCCGGACAGCCAGCTTTACATCGTGCCGGCCAAGGGCGGGAGCGCGCGGCGGATGCTGTGCAACACTCCGCAGATGAACTCCTGGCACAGCTTTTCGCCGAACGGCCGCTGGCTGATCTTTGCCTCCAAAGGTCGCGGGCCCTACACGCAGATGTACCTGACGCACATCGACAAGAAAGGTCAGGACAGCCCGGCGATCCTGGTTGAGGGGACCACGGCGGCCAACCGGGCGGTGAACATTCCCGAGTTTGTAAACCTTCCGCCGGAGGGGCTGTTGAAGATCGACTCGCCCGCCACGGAATACTATCGCCTGTTCGACCGGGCGCTCGATCTGACCCATGAAAACCAGTTCGAGGCGGCCACGGCGGAGTGGCGGAAGGCGATGGCGCTGGGTCCCGACGAGGCGAGAGTGCATTACAATCTGGGCATTTCCCTGGCCAGGCTGAACCAACACGACGAAGCCATTCTGGAATTCCGCAAGGCGCTGGAGCTGGACCCGAAGGATGCCAACACGCAGAACAATCTGGGGATCACGCTCATGAAAGCCGGCAAACCCGAGGAGGCGATCCCCCACCTTCGAAAAGCTCTGGAATTGAAACCGGGCGACGCGAAGGCGTACAGCAATCTGGGCGGCCTGCTGGCCGACACGGGGAATCTGGACGGCGCCATCGAGCAATTCGGCAAGGCGCTGGAGGTTGACCCCGAGGATGCCGACGCTCAGAACAACCTGGCGGTGGCTTTGGCCAGGGCCAACCGGCCCGCGGAGGCGATCCCGCACTTCGAAAAGGCGGTCGCGACAAGCCCCGGCGCGCGGGACTACCGGTACAACCTGGCGCGTGTCCTGCTGAGCCAGGGCCGGTTCCTCGAAGCGATCAACCACCTGGAGAAGCTGTCGGACGCCACGGACCCATCGATGCTCGCGACCTTGGCTTCCGCCTACGCCAAAGTGGGCCGCTTTTCGGATGCCTTGCCGCCCGCCCGGCGCGCCCTGGATCTGGCCAGACAGCAGGGCAATCGGGAGCTGGCTGCCACGCTCGAGCACATGGTCGCCGCCTATGAGAGCCGGGTGTCCGGAGCGCCCGAGCGCCGAGGGTCCCAATGAGATTCTCTTCGGCCCATCTTCTGGTGGCCGGAATTGCCGTGGTGGGCGCGATCTACCTGGCCGAGGGACGGCCGGGGGCGAGCGGCCTCGCGCCTATCGCCATCGATTACCCGATGGAGGGGAGCGTCTTTCCGCCTGAAATCGCTCCTCCTACCTTTCTCTGGCGCGACCCGAATCCCGCCGCGGCATTCTGGCGCATTGACGTGTCTTTCGGCGAAGGCGGGCGGAAGCTGGAGCTGACCTCGAGCGGCGATAAGTATTCGGCCGGAGAGCGCGACGTGACGTGCGTGGGCGCGGAGCTGCCCGAACTGACTCCCGAGCAGGCCGTCACCCACACCTGGAGACCGGACGCCGGAACGTGGGCGCAGATCAAGAGCCGCTCGGTGAAGCGGCCGGCGGTNNGGCAGCGTGACGATCGGCACGTCCCCCGATCCCGTCGGCGCTCCCATCTTCTACCGCGACGTCCCGCTGATGCTGTCGCCTACCGTGAAGGGCGTGATCCAGCCGCTGCCGCCATTTGCCGTCCCGCTCATCAAATGGCGGCTGCGCAACATCGGCGATCCCCAGAGCCATGTGGTGATGGAGCATCTTCCCACCTGCGTCAATTGCCATTCCTTTTCGCGCGACGGCAAGACCCTGGGGTTGGACGTCGACGGACCTTCTAACGATAAGGGGCTGTACGCTCTCCTTCCGGTGGCGAAGCAGATGACCATCCGCAATCGGGATGTGATCCGCTGGAGTTCGTTTCAGGAGGGACCGGCCAAAAGCTCCGAGCCCGCCAAGAAGCGGTTCGGGTTCATGTCGCAGGTTTCGCCGGACGGCCGGTCGGTGGTAACGTCGACCGAAGATCCGGTTACGCAGGCCATCCCCAACGCCCGAGGTCTGGCACGGCTCTTGAATCGCCTCTTCAACGCCGGCTACAACGACTACCGTTTCAGTCAGGTCTTTTATCCGACTCGCGGCATCCTGAGCTGGTACAGCCGGGAGGAGGGCAAGCTGCGGCCGCTTCCCGGCGCCGACGACCCGCGCTTCGTACACGCCGGCGCCTTCTGGAGCCCGGACGGAAAGTACCTGGTCTTCAGCCGGGCGGAAGCCCGGGATCCCTATCCGCCCGGAGCCAAGGCGCCGGAGTACGCCAACGATCCGAATGAAACCCAGGTCCAGTACGACCTGTACCGCATCCCCTTCAACAACGGCCGGGGCGGCGAGGCCGAGCGGATCGTGGGAGCCTCCGGGAACGGCAAGAGCAACAATTTTCCCAAGGTGTCGCCCGACGGCCGGTGGATCATCTATGTCCAGTGCAAGAACGGCCTGCTGATGCGCCCCGACAGCCGGCTTTACATCGTGCCCTTTGCAGGCGGCACGGCCCGGCCGCTGGGGGCGAACATGAGCCTGATGAACTCCTGGCACAGCTTCTCGCCCAATGGGCGCTGGCTGGTATTCTCGTCCAAGTCCCGCACGCCCTACACGCAGATGTTTCTCACGCATCTGGACGAACAGGGCAACGACACGCCGCCTATCCTTATCGAGAACTCGACCGCCGCGAACCGCGCGGTGAACATACCGGAGTTCGTGAACATCCCCCAGGACGGTATCGAAAAGATCGACCCGCAAGCGACCGAATTCTATGGGGTATTCAACCTGGCCCGGGAGCTCATGGACAAGAACCAGATGGGGGAAGCCATCCCGGAGTGGCGGCGAGCCCTTCAGATGGACGCCACGGACGGCGATGCGCACTACAACCTCGGCTATGCGCTGGCCGAGACGGGCCAGTTCGCCGAAGCGGCCGCGGAGTACCGGAAAGCCTGCGACATCGCCCCGGACCGCCCGGTTTGGTATGCCCGGCTGGCGTTGGTGCTGGCGCAAACCGGCAAGGGGGACGAGGCCATCGCCAACTACCGCAAGTCTCTGACGCTGGATCCCGACAATGCCGGCGTCGAAGCCGACCTGGGAGTGGAACTGTTTGAGAAGGGTCAAGCCGCGGAGGCGCTCGAGCATCTGAACAAGGCCGTGGAACTGGCGCCGGGCCTCGCCGAGGTCCGGAGCAAGCTCGGCACGGCGCTGGCCAAGGCGGGCCGGACGGACGAGGCGGTCTCTCACCTGGAGAAGGCCGTGGCGCTGAATCCGGAGTCGGTCGAGTACCGTTTCAATCTCGCCTACGCGCTGGGGCTGCGGGGCAACTTCAGCGACGCGATTCCGCACTTGGAAAAGGCGGTGGACTTGAGCGGCGGCAAACAATGGCAGTGCCTGGCGGCGCTGGGAGCGGCGTACAGCAAGGTGGGGCGGCCGGCCGACGCGGCGAGCGCCATCCGCCGGGCACTGGACCTGGCCGAGGCGGACAAGAACGAGCCACTGGCGCGTATGCTGCGCGCGGCCCTGGAACGCTACCAGCGCAGCGCCGCGGAGGCGCCACCCAAGTAGCCCACCCGCCCGTAACCAGTCACAATCCCGCCTGGCCTTCCAGGCTGCGCCACAGGTACCAGCTCGCCACGGTCGCGAAGGGGCGCCAGGGGCGGGCCAGCTCCTCGACTTGGGAGGGTGTGGGCAACTCGGCGAGCCCGTAGAGCTTGCGGATGGCGGCGCGAATGCCGAGGTCGGCCGAAGGCAGCACGTCGGGGCGGCGGAGGGCGAAGATCAGGAACATTTGCGCGGTCCAGACGCCGATCCCCTTGACGGCGGTGAGCGCTTGGCAGACCGCTTCGTCCTCGAAAGCCGGCAAGGCTGCGAAATCGACCTCGCCGGAACGCGCGCGCCGGGCCAGATCCCGGATGTAGGCGACTTTCTGCTGAGAGAGGCCCACGGCGCGCATCTTGCGCGGTCTGAGCTGCAGCACGCTCTCCGGGGTGAGCCGGCCGTTTGCGGCGGCGGCCACCAGGCGCTGGAAGATCACGCGGGCCACTTTGCCGCTGAGCTGCTGGAAAGTGATGGAACGGACCAGCGTCTCGAAATCCGGCTCCAGGTAATCCATGGCATACGGCCCGATGCGATCGATCAGGCGGGCCAGCACCGGATCGCCGGAGCTCAAATGCAGCAAAACTTCACGCATAGGGGAAACATAACGCGCGCAGCGCGCATCCTGTACTATGACAGCATAGCCTATGTCCAATCTGGGTCTGTTGATTCTATCCGCCGTGACACTCGCGCCCTTGGTGGCGCAGGAGCCCGACACCGAAGCCCCCATCAAGGTGGAGGTGTCGGTGGTTAGCATCCTGGCGTCGGTCCGCAATAAGCAGGGCGGCCTGGTGGGCAACCTCGCCAAGGAGGATTTCCTGCTCAGCGAGGACGGCAAGCCGCAGACCATCAAGTACTTCTCGCGGGAGACCGACCTGCCGCTGACCATCGGCCTGCTGGTGGACGTCAGCGCCAGCCAGGAACGCCTGATCGATATCGAGAAGGACGCCGCCTCGCAGTTCTTCACGCACATGTTGCGCCAGAAGGACATGGCGTTCCTGATCAGCTTCGGCGAGGAATGCGAACTGCTGCAGGACTACACCAACTCGGCCCGGCTGCTGCGGGGCGGGCTCACGGGGCTGAAGGTGAACGCGCCCGTGGGGACGCTCTCCGGCATGCCGGGGCCGGTGCCCACCGTGTACCAGCCGCGCGGCACGGTGCTCTACGACGCGGTCTTCCTGGCGGCCGACGAGAAGCTCAAGGGGCAGGTGGGCCGCAAGGTGCTGGTGCTGATTACCGATGGGGTGGACCAGGGGAGCCGCCTCCATATCGAGGATGCCCTGCGGGCCGCGCAGAAGGCCGACGCGGTCGTCTACAGCATCGATTACTCGGATCCCGGCGCTTACGGCGGCCGTGGGTTCGGGCTGGGGATGGGTGGCGCAGGCGAATCGGCGCTCAAAAGAATGTCGGAACCGACCGGCGGGCAGGTGTTTAGAGTCGACCGCAAGCACCCGCTCGACGAGGTGTTCCATGAGATCCAGGAGGAGATGCGCAGCCAGTACGCCATCGGCTACACACCGGTCAATGGCGTGAGAGACGGCAGCTTCCGCCGCATCGAGCTCAGGACCAGCAACAAAGACCTCAAAGTGCAGGCGCGCAAGGGCTACTACGCCTCGAAACCCGAGGAGTAGGGAGCGGCCGCCAGCGCAGGCGGCTGGATGCACATGGCTCGCCTGGCAGAAGAGGCATCCACGCATTGTGAAGAAAGCCCACGCGACTTCCGGGAGGAAATCATCATGACCCGTCACGGCAAACCCATCGGCCGCCTGGTTCCCAACGCCACCCGAATCGACAAGCTGCAAGCGCGCGCCGCGCTGGGCCGCATTCGAGCGCGAGCCGGCAGTTTGAAAGAGACGTTTGACTGGGCGGCCGCGAAAGCGGATCGGGACAGCGGGCGGCCATGAGCATGGTTCTGGACGGTCCCGCCACCCTCGCGTGGGTGTATAGCGACGAGATCGCGCAACCGATTCGCGAGGTTTTCGACTTGGTCGGCGAGAACGGAGCGTGGCTGCCGGGCCGCGTTTCCCGATTCGACACTGGCCGATCTTGCTCTCCTGCCGATCAGCGTGGATGCCGAAACAGACCGGCAGGCGTGGGGAGCCACGCTCCAACTGTCGGAGCGCCACCGCCTTTCTTTGTACGATGCGGCGTACCTGGAACTCGCGCTGCGGCGCGGACTGCCGCTGGCGTCTCTCGCCGCGGAACTGCGCC
The DNA here is from genome assembly GCA_003154855.1 of Bryobacterales bacterium. Taxonomy (GTDB): domain Bacteria; phylum Acidobacteriota; class Terriglobia; order Bryobacterales; family Bryobacteraceae; genus Fen-330. Next base: position 1,677 of record PMEV01000374.1, on the reverse strand, counting down.
GCGCCGCTCAGGCCGAAGGAGTCGTCGTCCTGGGGAGCTAATCGCCCAACTGCGGCTTGTTCACGGCATCAAAGCCCGGCGCAACTGGGGAACATAGTCGAAATGCCTATCCCGGGTGATCAGAGCCAGATCGTGTTCCATGGCCAGCGCGGCGATCCACAAATCGTTGTCCGGCACCGGCGTACCGGCGCGTTTCAACTGCACGAATAGGCGGGCGTAGTGCTCGGCGGTTTCCCGGTCCACATACAGGATGGCTACAGTTTCCCGCTGGAGAAGACCCGACAGCAGGGCCTCATTCCGGATCTGGCAGGTTCCCCCATAAAAGCCCGCCTTCATCTCGGCGAGCACAACGAACGGAATCCAAACCTCGTCGCAACCACCCAGGAACGACGCGAGGTTGGCGTCCCCCTGAAAAAGGTCGGTCAGCCGGTTGGTGTCGAGCGCGACCCTCACCGGGCTACTTCCCGATTGCATGACCGCTTAGCCAGATGTGCTCTCACTTCTCGCCTTTCCACTTCTCGAAGTCGATCTGCCGCTGAAACGCGACGATCTCATCGAAGGCAGGATCGGGAGTCCATTTCCCGACCAAGTCCGAGAAGTCGGCCTTTACCGGTCGACCGATGAGTGCGCGAGTCAACTCGTCAAGGACGACGCGGTTCAGGCTCTGCTTCCGCTGGGCGGCTTTCAAACGAAGGGCGTGGTCCACTTCGGGAGGAATCCCGCGGATGGTGTAGTGGACCGGCGAGTTTGATGGCCTACGCATGCCTGCATGATAGCACGAACTGCATGCATCTCGCCCGAATCCCTCGCAAACGAACTCTTGCGGGCTGGTCGCCAAAAAGGTCATAGTTCTGGTTTACTATTAAACCTGGCTCCTAGTCAGAGTCCGTGCTAGACTGGAACCACGGCATGATCAAAGTCAACATTCAGGAGGCCAAGACCCACCTCTCGCGCTATATTGGCCGGGTCGAACAGGGTGACGTGGTCGTGGTGTGTCGGCACAACCAGCCAGTGGCCGAACTCCGCGCTATTGAGACGGCGCCGGCCCATCCGGCCCGCGTCGCCGGCTTGTTGAAGGGCCGCGTGAAATGGGAGCCCGGTGCTTTCGCCCCCATGAGCGCGGAGGAACTTGCCGAGTTTGACGGTGCGCCGGTTCTCCCGCGCGTGGGCAAGCTGTGAAGCTGCTACTCGATACGTGTGCTTTCCTCTGGTTTCAGGCGGATTCGCCTCAGCTTTCCCCGGCCGCCCGCGCTCTGATTCTGGACCCCGGAAACGAGGTTTACTTGAGCTCGGTGTCGGTCTGGGAGATTGCCCGCAAGTATGCACAGGGCAGGATCTCCCTGCCGTCGCATCCTTCGACCCTGATCCCGGCGGTTCGCCGGGACTCCGGAATTGCCAGTCTGCCGCTTACGGAAACGGACGCGCTGGCCGCCGAGAAGCTGCAACTGTTCCACAAAGATCCCTTCGACCGCATGCTGATCGCNNGCGATCGTCACGTCAGACAGCGCGTTCGAGCCCTATCCGGTGCGCGTGATCTGGTAGACGATCGCCAGTCGTCTCCACCTGTTCGCGGCACGAAACTCGACGCGATCATTCAGAACTCCGTATCGATCAGGGGCCAGCGTCGCGCTGCTCTGGTAGAGTTCTGGGTAATGAAGCGGATGTTCACCCCCTCCG
>PMEV01000213.1 GCA_003154855.1 Bryobacterales bacterium | reverse complement strand
TACGTCGAGCGGGTGGGTCGGAAGTACGGCGAGGCGAAGCGGGCGGCGCAGGCCGCGGCGGTCCCGAAGGAGACAGCGGCGGTTCCCGAGCATCCGGCCATCGAGCAGTTCGTGGATACGGAGGGCAGGCTGCACGTTCGTACACGACCATCCCCATGAGACCAGTCATCTGGGCGCTCCCGATTGCGCTGCTTGCGGCGGGCTTGGGTCTGGGACANNGGGACAGACCCGCATCACCGCCGTGCGCTTCTGGTCGGTGGGCGAGGTGACTCGGATCGCCATCGAGACGGATGGGGAGACCGGCTATCACGCCGAGCGGCTGGATAACCCGGACCGCCTGTTCTTCGACCTGCAAGGAACGCGCCCCCAAGGCAAAGGACTGGAGACGATTCCGGTGGGGGACCGCCTGTTGAAGCAGATTCGCATCGCGCGGACCCTGCCCGGCGTCACCCGGGTGGTGCTGGACTTGGCGTCTCCCATCGAGTATTCGGTCTCGCATCTGAGCAATCCGGACCGCATCATGGTGGAGCTGCGCCTGGTTGGCAAGGGACCGGCGACGCCTCCGGTGAGAAGCGTCACGGGGAATCACCCGATTGCGGAGCAGGCCCCAGAGGAAACGGAGAGCGAGCCCGAGACGAAGCCCGCTCCGGTGGCGGAGCCGGTGAAGCCCCAGCCGGAACGGACGGTGTTCCGCATGCCTCCCGCGCCCGTGGCGGAGACGTTGCGGCCAGCACCGGAGCCGCCGAGTTTGCCACCGACGAGGCTCCCCGCATACAGGCCGCCCCCTCAACTGGAGAGTATTCCGCCTGTGCGGGCGCCGCGCGTTGCGGAATCGAAACCGGCGGCCCAGGAGGGACCGCCGGCGCGTACGCCGCGCGTTGCCGAGGCGAAACCGGCGGCCGAAACGACGCACGTGGCTGCGCCCCACGTTGCCGAGCCGAAGCCGGCGGCCGAGACGAAGAGCGCTCCGGCAGTCGCGCTGGCGGCGCAGCGGGACAGCCACGGCGACCGGTCGATGATCCGGGCGCTGGGGTTGAAGCTGGGGCGTGTGGTGCTGGATCCGGGCCACGGGGGGCAAGATGCCGGAACGGTCGGCCCGGGCGGCCTGGAGGAGAAGGCGCTGGTCTTGGACGTGGCGCAGCGTCTGGGTGTCCTGATTACGCAGCGGCTGGGCAGCGAGGTGATCTTCACGCGGACGGACGATACCTACGTTCCCCTGGAAGCGCGCACGGCGCTGGCCAACGAGAAGCACGCCGACCTGTTCCTTTCCATTCATGCGAACTCGTCCCGATTGCGGGGGATCTCCGGTTCCGAAGCTTACCACTTGAACTTCACGACTTCGGCGAGCGCGATGGAGGTGGCGGCGCGCGAGAACGCCGGCTCCGAGGAGTCGATTCACGAGCTGCAGAGCCTCTTGCAGAAGATTGCGCTGAAGGAGAAGGTGCAGGAGTCGCGGGAGTTCGCGGCCACCATACAGAGGAGCCTCTATGCCGGCCTCTGGGACGCCAAAGGGATCAAGAACCGGGGCGTCAAGCAGGCCCCCTTCGTGGTGCTGATCGGCGCGCAGATGCCGTCCGTGCTGGCGGAGATCGCGTTCTTGAGCAATCCCAAGGACGAAGCCCAGCTCAAGCGTCCGGAGTACCGGCAGAAGGTAGCCGAAGCGCTGTTCAAAGGCGTATCTCAGTACGCCGCCACACTAAGTCATTTCCAGGTGGCGCGGGGCAAAGGCGGGGAGGGGCAGCAGTAAGACACCGGCGGCAAGCCCGCCGGCGCTACTACACATGACGCCTACTCCGGCTTGTAGACCCGCGGCACGAAGGTCTGGTCGGAGATGGGCGGGCGGACGTAACTGCTCTTCTCCCGCTCGGGCAGCTTGACGGGGGCGGGAGTAAGGTCCTTGTACGGGATCATCGAGAGCAGGTGGTGGATGCAGTTCAGGCGCGCGCACTCCTTGTTGTCGGCGTTGACCACGTACCAGGGCGCCTGCTTGATGTCCGTGTAGGAGAACATCTCGTCTTTGGCCCGCGAGTAATCCACCCAGCGCTTGCGCGACTCGAGGTCCATGGGGCTGAGCTTCCAGCGTTTCGTGGGGTCCTTGATGCGGTCCTGAAAACGCTTCTCCTGTTCTTCGTCGCTGACCGAAAACCAGTACTTGAGCAGGATGATGTCGGAGCGCACCAGCATCCGCTCGAACTCCGGACAGGAGTGCATGAATTCCATATACTCGTTTTCGGTGCAGAAGCCCATGACCCGCTCGACGCCGGCGCGGTTATACCAGCTCCGGTCGAAAAGCACCATTTCGCCGGCCGCGGGCAGATGCGGGACGTAGCGCTGGAAGTACCATTGCGTCTTCTCCCTCTCGGTAGGCGTGCCCAGGGCGACCACCTTGCAGATCCTGGGATTCAGGCATTCGGTGATGCGCTTGATGACGCCTCCCTTGCCCGCCGCGTCGCGGCCCTCGAAGATCGCCACCACCTTCAAGCTCTTGTGCCGCACCCATTCCTCTAACTTCACTAACTCGATTTGCAGCCGCCGCAGCTCTTTCTCGTATACACCGTCCTTGAGAAGCACGGCCTTCCCGTCGTGTCTGGATTCCTCTTTGTGCTTTTTCTCGTTCTTCGGCATAATCGATCATCCCACTTCTTTCCAGCTCTTCCACTCCGCGATCACCGCCTTGGCCATCCGCTCGGCCGCGCTGTGCAGCCACCCCGGCGCGAGCTTCGCCAGATGCCGGCCGATCTGGCGCGCCTGGCCGCTGCCCAGATGGACGTTGGCGGTCTCCCAGCCCATGGCGGCGAGCAGACGCACTTCATCCCGCTGGGCGGGCAACTCGGAGAGCTCGATGCGGCCGCAGTCCGGCGACAGGCGCCGCACGATCCAGCGCCCTTTCAATCTGACATAGGGGTCCGGGCAGCGCACGGCCTGGTCGAGGATCTTCTGGTACAGAATCCGCCGGGGCGCCTTCTTGGAATCCCAGACCCACGCGGACGGCGCCAGGGCTTTGGCTTCGCGGGCGATTTTGCCGCCACGCCAATCGGCGAGGGCGACGAACCGCTGCCGTCCCAGGCTGCCCAGGCCCGCGACACGATGCACGATGCGCAAAGCCAGGTCCGGCTCCGGAAGCATGCGCCGGAGCGCCTTCATGGCGGTGTCGGGCGGGGGTGGCTTGATGGTTTGAAGCGCATCCAGCTTCTCCCAGAAGACCTCCGGATCCTTGAGCCTCTGCTGAGCCATGGCCCGCAGCGCGGGGTGATGCTCGGCCAGGACGACGGGGCGCCCGCCGGCGTCGAGCGCGGCGCGGTAGCCCTTGAGGATGGCCTCCGAGGCCGGCTTCGCAGCGATCGCCAGACGCCCGCCGCGGGTTGCCAGAAGCGCGCTCGTCGCCAGCCTTACTAAGTCGTTGGTGTAGGCCAGGGGCCACGCTTCGTCGAAATCGTTGATGCCCCAGATCAGCCGCCCCTCGGCATCGCGCCAGGTGCCGAAGTTCTCGACGTGCAGATCGCCCACCGCCAGAATGGCCGGCGCCGCGGCGAGCTCCGTGCAGATTACGGGCCAGATTTGGGCCCAGCGATAGAACGTCGCGCGCAGAAAGGGAAACGGACCTTCCCGCATCCGCTGGCGCTTCAACTGGCGATCGGTTTCGACGATGGAGATCTGACGGCTCAGCCAGGCCTCGTACTTCTCCGTGGCTTTTCGAATTCCCATCCGGGCTCTCCTATCGGCGCTGGCCCGCGGCCGCCAGTTTGGCAGTCAGCAGCCAGCGCAGACGGGCGCGCGGCTGGGCGTCGAACCGGTCGATATCCAGCGCCAGCAAAGCGCCCTTCTTCAGTTCCACCTGCACCGAGGCTGCGCCCAGGAGAAAGCTCGCCGTCCGGCCGAGCAACGGCTCATGGCCGGCCAGCAGCAGCGCCTTCTCGGTGCGGTGCGCGCGGATTTCGTGCCACACGGCCTCGGGGGAAGCTCCGGGCAGCAGGGCGTCGGTGAGCGCCACAGGCTGCTTGCAGTTCAGAATTCGCGCCGCCATCTCGGCCGTCTGGGCGGCTCGCGGATAGGGGCTGGAGAGGATTAACGAGGGACCGACCTCCGCGTTGCGCGCCACATCCAGAACCAGCCGAAGCCGCTCCCGGCCCTTGGGGGTCAGCTCCCGCTTCTCGTCGGGGCGGCCGGGCAGTCTGGCCTCCGCGATCCCGTGCCTCAGGAGGTAGAGCTCCATCACCGTTTCCCATTTCGCCGCGCGGGGGCTCGGGTTTTGCGCGGCGGCGGAGCGGGCTGGGCATTGCGCAGATCCAGCGCACGGATATGATTTTGCAACTCCTGGAACACGGCGGCGGAAGGTTGGCTCGCATCCACGGTGGTGAAGCCGTAGCGCTTGGCCATCCCGTCCAGCGCCCGGATCATGCGGGCCTGATAGCGGACGAAGCTCTGGTGCATGTCCGCGCCGAAGCGCATGTCCATCCCGCTCTCCCAGAAATCGAAGGCGCCGCGGCCCAGCACCACCCGCGACACCAGGTCTTTCACTTCCGCGCGCAGATAGTAGACCGCGTGGGGAACCAGTGCGAACCCGGCCACCTGCTCGATCCAGAGCCGGTCCTCGCCGCGGGCGATGGCCCGCGCCATGATCGAGAAAATATAGCGGTCGGTGAGAACCACGAAGCCCGCCCGCAGCGCGGGAACGATCTGGTTGAGGAGCTGGTCCGCGAAGTCGGTGGTGTAGAACAGGGTCATCGTCACAGGCCCCAGCGTATTGCCGTGCTTGGCCTCCTTGATGCCCTTTCCGGCCAGCGCCGAGCGGGCCATCCCGGTGTCCAGGACGGCGTGCCCTTCCTGTTCCAGCCACTGCCGGAGCTGCGTGATCTGGGTCGTGCGGCCTACCGCATCCGGGCCTTCGATCACCAACAAATGCCCGTGCAGCTCCGAGCAATCGACGCCCGGAAGCGGCTCGCTATAGAACTGCAGTGGCGCTGGCAGCACCATTGACCTCTCCCTCCGGGCTCCGCAGAACTCCGGCTTTCAGATGCTCGCCGATGGTCTCGTTCACGATCTGGCGCATCTGTTGTTGCTGTTCCTCGATGGAAAGCGAGGCATCGATCACGCGGAAGCCCATCTCCTCCGCCATGGCCTCGTACTCGTCCAGAATGCGCCCCTGGAAGATGCGAAAGCTTTCCTCGACATCGCGGCTGAGCCCCAGGTCCATGCCCGCCTCGTAATACTTGATGGCGTCGCGGCCGCCCAGGATGCGCTGGATCGCCACGTCCAAGGGGACGCGGAAATAGAACGCCAGGTCGGGGCGGATCGCGAAGCGGTACAGGTTGCGCACCCAGCGGCGGCTGACGCCGCGGGCCACATCGCGCGCGAAGGCGGTGAAGGCGTAGCGGTCGGCGCACACGATGGCGCCGGCCCGCAGCAGCGGCAGGATGTAGCTCTCCGACCGGTCGGCGAAATCCGTGGCGTGGATCAGGCTGAAGGTGGTCGGCGTGAACATCTCTTTCTTCTTGCCGCGGCGCGTGGTCTGGCGAACCAGCGGCGAGGAATTCCACTCGCTGAAGGCCACCGCGTAACCCTGGCTTCGAAGCCAGCGGCTGAGCAGCAGCATCTGCGTGGATTTGCCCGAGCCGTCGATGCCTTCGACAATGATCAACTTTCCATGGTTTCGGTTGGGAACGAAGAGACTCATAGCGTGAACCGATTCAACTTATTATAGGATATATGCCCCGCTATGCGGCCATAGACATCGGCAGCAACTCGATCCGGATGCAGGCCGCGGAAGTCGCCCCGGGGAGCGCCACGCGGATACTGGCGGCCGAGCGGGAAGTGACGCGGCTGGGGGAAGGCGTCTTCCGCAACGGCAGCATGAACGAAGAGGCGATGCGCTTGACCTGCGACGTTCTCTCGCGAATGGGGGCGCAGTTCAGGGCGCTGGAGGTCGCGGGCATCCGCGCGGTGGCCACCAGCAGCGTGCGCGACGCGCGCAATCAGACGGAGTTCCTGGAGCGGGCCGCCGCCAGCGTGGGCGCCCCGGTGGAGGTCATCTCCGGGCGCGAGGAGGCCCGCCTGATTCACCTGGGCGTGCTGAGCCGCTGGCCGCAGCCCGGCAAGCGCGTGCTGGTCATCGACATTGGCGGGGGCAGCGTCGAGATCATCGGCGTGGAGGACGGCCGCATGGTGGAGGCCGTCTCGAAGCCGCTGGGAGCGGTGCGCCTGCGCGAGATCTTTCTGACACACGATCCGCCCGCTCCGCGCGCGCTCCACCAGATGCGCGAATTCGTCGAGGAGAAGCTGGCCGACGCCTTCCGCCGCTTCAGCGGGCACTGGGACCGGGCGATCGCCACCTCGGCGACGGCCGCGGCGGTGGCCTGTGCCATCGGCAAGGTGCCGCGTCCGAGACGGGACCAGATGGACCGGCTGCGCGCCGCCACCGCCCAGGTTCGCAAGCTGTATGCGAAACTCAGCACGCTGGACCTGCCGCAGAGGCGCAGGATCACCGGCATCGGCCCGCGGCGCGCCGAGATTATCGTCCCCGGCGTGGGCGTGCTGCTGGAGATCCTGGAGCGCTTACGGCTGCCTTCGGTCTACTACTCGGCGGCCGGCGTGCGGGACGGCATTATCGCGGATTTAGCCGCGCGCGGCGTGGGCCGGGAACTGGCGCGCCTCAGCCACGATCAGCGCAAAGAGGTCGAGCGGATGTGCCTGCGCTACGGCGGATCGCTGAAGCACGCTCGCAGAGTGGCCGCCATGGGGCAGGTGCTGTTCAACTCCCTGCTGCCCCTGCATCAACTGCCGCCGGCTTGCGGGAAGCTGCTGGAAGCGGCGGCCTACCTCCACGACATCGGGCACTATGTCAGCGACTTGAGCCATCACAAGCACTCCTATTACCTGGTGGCGAACGCCGACATGCCCGGCTTCACCAACCGCGAGCGGGAGTTGATCGCCAATCTGTGCCGCTATCACCGCAAGTCGCTGCCCTCCTCGACCCACCCCAACAGCCGGCCGTTGAACGCCGAGGAGCGGCGCTGGTTGATGCGGCTCATCCCTCTGTTGCGGCTGGCCGATGCTCTGGATCGCAGCCACGATCAGCGGGTCGCATCGCTGGAATGCCTGGTTCGGGATGGGCAGGTGATCCTGCAGCCCGCTTCCGGTTCCGATCTGGACCTGGAAGGCTGGGCCACCGAGCGCGCGGGCGAAGTTTTTCGCGAGGTCTACGGAGTGCCCGTGACCATTCGGGCCGCGAAGGTGACCCGGTGAAACCGGAGATTCCCATCCGCAAGCACGCGAACCAGCTCGCCTCGGTGCTGCTGCGTCGATTCGCCTTCGAAGCGACACGGGCGGCCAAACCCGGGAATTCCGAGGCGGTGCACGATCTGCGGGTCTCGATCCGCCGGCTCGCGCATTGCCTGCGGCTGTTCGGGAAGTTCTTCCCTCACGGGAAAGCCAAGGCAATCCGCGGCGAGCTCCAGGAACTGATGAGGCAGGCGGCCGTGGTCCGCAATCGGGACGTGGCGCTCGAGTTGCTCGAGCGCGCTGGAATGCGGCCCGCATCGCCGGTGATTGCGAAGCTCAAGCGGGAACGGGAGCGCGAGCATCGTTTGCTGCGGGAGGTTCTTCGGGTGTGGACGCGCAGCGGCGCATTCAAGAGATGGCGTTCGCAACTGGAGCTTTGAAGATGGCGAAACGCAACCGCATCGAGTGGGACGAATCGGCCGGCGCCGCGGAAAACGCGCGCCAGAAGCTGCCGGCGCTGGCGCAGTCGTTCTTCGAAGCAGGCCGGAAGGCGGCCGGCGGGAAGGCCTCCGAGGCGGCGCTCCATCGCTTCCGGCTGAGCGCGAAACGGCTGCGCTACACCCTGGAATTCTTCCGCTTCTGCTACGGGCCCGGCCTGGAGGATCGCCTGGCGGTTCTGCGGGAGATTCAGAGCTGCCTGGGCCAGATCAGCGACTGCGCCGTGACCCGGGAATTGGCCGCCGCGACGCTGCCGGGGCGTACCGCCGAGCGGGTAGCGGCGGACCGTTTCCTGCAACGGCGGGCGCGCCAGAAGGCCGCGCAGTTTCGCCGCTACTGGCGGAGAGTGGTGGACGTGGCCGGCGCGGAGCGGCGATGGCGGAGCTATTTCGCGCGGGTTTCCGCCAAAAAAGGCTGAGCCGGAGAGCCGAACCGCGATCCTGGAGGAGTGGCCGGGAAGCGGGATCTCAGTCGTGTCGACTACGGCATGCTCTCCGAGTCCACGAGGCTGCGTGGTATCAAGTTGTGGTTGGCGAGATGGCTTTTGACTGCCACTTCCGAGATTCCAAAGTACTCTGCCGCTTCTTCGAACTTTTCCGGAAGGAACTCATCGCCCAGATAAGCCTGGAGCGACTCGATCGGGCATAGGAACTCGGCCGCAAAGGCACGCTGTAGCTTCTGCCGCGCCGTCGTCGTGTCGGTAACCGGAAGCCAGCGGTCGCCGCTCTCCGCGCACAGATCGTCGGCGATGAACCTGGCGGCCTCGAACCTGCGGGCAGGCCGGTTCCTCTTGCGAAACAGCAACTTCAACTCTTCGTTCTTCCCGGTGCGGACCGCCATACCCATCGGAGCATGAGGTAGCCCGCTAGCCGATCCCTTCAGATCATCCGGAAGAATTTGCAGAACTTCGGCGAGCGCCTCATCAGTCAGTCGCCGTCCGCCAAAACCAAGCGATTCGCGAGCCGAATCCGCCAGCCGGCGTCCCCGTTGCCATGGCGCCATCCCCGCGTCGCTTCCGCGGTACGCCGCCGGCACTGAGACCCTTCCCTGGACCCCGGGCTGCGCAGCCAAACTCATTACCTCGTTCAGCGTGTCGGTTGGGTGACTGCCTGCGCAGACCGGGGCGATCTCATCAGTCGCGCCCGGACCGGCTTCATCCGCAAGCGCCAGGAGGCGTTCCAGCAGAGGCGAAGGCGCTTCATCCGGTTCGTATCCGAGGCGCGCCTCCAGCCGTCGCGCAGCCGACTGCTCCGGGTCTGCACGTTCGGCGACAACTTCCCGCCAAATGGTGTGCAACTCCGTTTCCCCCACACTATCCAGTCTGCGCAGCACGAGATCCATGAAGTTGTCCATCTCTCGTTCGAATTCTCGTGCCGGCACGACCGCTTCGAAGTCGGAGAGGTAGCGAATGGGCTCAGCCGACAACTCGTGGGAGCGCCGACACGTGGCCCGGATGGTCTCGCCATCGCTAGCAAAGGACAGTTGCGGCCAGATGAAGCCATAACCGGCCGCAGGAAGCTCGTGGCTCATGCGCCAGTCGGCATCCGCTGGTATCTCATCGGGCGCGAGCCGGATACTGGAAGGCAGTGGCTCCCAGCGGATTCGCCACCACGACGATGCTAGCCAGAGGGCCAGGGGGTAGGCTGAGACTCGTGCGCCATGCTCGACCGACTTGGACCAGCCGTCGTCGAGGTACGTTGCGTTCTCCGAGCCGAACAGAATCTTGATCTCCGCCGAAGTCCGTCTCACCTCCTCCGTTCCTTGAAATGGAGGAAGCCATTTCAGCTCGATTCGCATGCCGGAGTTCATGTGCACGACCATCGCTTCAGGACCTTCTCTCGGAACGGATCGGCCTCCTGCATTGGGTATCGGTGATAGACGCCCCGGCCCTCGAGCTGCGCTTCAAGAGGCTCCCCTTTCTCGGTGACAGCCCATACGTTCTGCGGCCATCCATCACGTTCCTGCGCGCTGAATGCGCCTCGCTGCAGTCCGGCGTGCAGCAAAGCTTGGGCTTCGGCACGGCTGTGGAGTCCCACTTGATCGCACAGGGTTTTTCCCGGTCTCGGCCCGCTTGGAGGGTTCAGCCCGAAGTCACCCGGATTGCGCTTGTGCTCGGCGTTGCCGCTGTACCGTACATCGCCGCCTCGCGCGGACAGGCCCTGTTGGCGGAGCTGGAGCTCTTCCGCTGGGCAAAGCCTGCGCTTCGGGTTGAACGTCCGTCTTTTCAGCGCCATAAGGACAGATTCAGAGTGTCGCTCCTTATTATGGTCAGAATGCCGCGCCCCAGGCAACGCGGCCGCGATCCGCACTGCGTGCTGTCGCTGGGTGGTCGGACCGTGCAACTGCAGCACGGACAGCAGAGACACGACGGCGTCGGGAGCCTGCTTGGCGACAAGTGCAAGACCGCGATGCCCGGTGACGGGCGCGCCAGAAAGCCGCGCAGTTCCGCCGCTACTGGCGCAGAGTGGTGGACGTGGCCGGCGNNCGGAGCGGCGATGGCGGAGCTACTTCGCGCGGGTTTCCGCCAAGAAAGGCTGAGCGGGAGAGCCGATCCACGATGTGGGTCGCAGCGGGCGACGATGTGTGCGTTAACGAGCGAGACCGCGCGCGGCATCCAAGCGCCGGTCGTGACGTAAGCGATGCAGGAGT
>PMEV01000349.1:18883-31222 GCA_003154855.1 Bryobacterales bacterium | reverse complement strand
GCCATGCGGTCCACCAGAAGTCGGCCGTCTCGGTCGGCTTGGTGGGGAACTGCGCCGAGGTCCTGCCCGAAATGGTCCGGCGCGGCATCCTGCCCGACCTGCTCACCGACCAGACCAGCGCGCACGATCCGCTCAACGGCTATATTCCCGCAGGGCTTTCGGTCGAGCAAGCCGCCGAGTTGCGCCTCGCGAACCCCGCCGAGTACCTGGACCGCTCGCTCGATTCCATCGCCGCGCACGTCCGCGCGATGCTCGAGTTGCAGCGTCTGGGCGCGGTGGTTTTCGATTACGGCAACAACATCCGGGCCATGGCCGCCAGCCGGGGTGTTGCGGACGCCTTCTCCATCCCGGGCTTCGTTCCCGAGTACATCCGGCCGATGTTCTGCGAAGGCCGCGGCCCGTTCCGCTGGGTGGCGCTTTCGGGCGAGCCTGCGGATATCGCCGCCACCGACGCGCTGGTCTGCCGCCTGTTCCCCGACAACGAAATGTTGACCCGCTGGATCGGCCTGGCCCGCCAGTGCGTGCGTTTCCAGGGGCTGCCGGCGCGCATCTGCTGGCTGGGTTACGGTGAGCGCGCGCGCTTCGCCCTCGAGATGAACCGCATGGTGGCCACGGGCGAGCTCCAGGCCCCCATCGTGATCGGCCGCGATCACCTGGACTGCGGTTCCGTGGCCTCTCCCTATCGCGAGACCGAAGCCCTGCGTGACCATAGCGACGCCATCGCCGACTGGCCCATCCTCAATGCGCTGCTCAACACCGCCGCCGGCGCCAGTTGGGTCTCCTTCCATAACGGCGGAGGCGTCGGGATCGGCTATTCGCTGCATGCGGGCCAGGTGACCGTGGCCGATGGCACGCCGCGCTCGGCGGCATCTATCGAGCGCGTGATGACCTGCGATCCGGGCCTGGGAGTGCTGCGCCACGCCGACGCCGGCTACGACGAGGCCCTCCGTTTTGCGGATCGGGCGGGGCTGAGAGTCCCCATGAGGGAATAGATGCCCAAGACCGCCTCCGAGAGCCCGCGCATCCTGCTGCGGGGCGCACGCCAGTTGCTGACCCTGCGCGGCTCCAGCGAACCGCGCCGCGGCGCCGCCATGCGCGAACTGGGAGTGATCCCGGACGGCGCCGTGCTGATTCAGGACGGCGTGATCCTCTCCCTGGGCCCCAGCCGCCGGGTCGAGAACCTCTCCCTGGCCCGCAACGCGGTCGAGATCGACGCCACGGGCCGCGTGGTCGCGCCCGGATTCGTGGACAGCCACGCGCATCTGGTCTGCGGACCGCCCCGCTTGATGGACTACGACATGCGCCTGGCCGGACGCAGCTACCATCAGATCGCCGAGGCGGGGGGCGGCATTCTGGCATCCGTGCGGGCCGTGCGGGAGATGCCCATCCGCAGGCTCATCCTTCAGGCGCGGCAGACCCTCAACGCTTGTATCCAGCACGGCACCACCACGCTGGAAGCCAAGTCCGGCTACGGTTTGGACGAGACCGGCGAGCGCAAGGCCCTGCGCGCGGTTCGTGCGCTCCAGGATAAGCCGCTGGACCTCATCCCCACCTATCTGGGCGCGCACACGGTGCCGCCCGAGTATGCCGGCCGGGCCGACGCCTATGTCCACTGGATGTGCTCCCACATCATGCCCCGCATCCGGCGGCACAGGCTGGCAATTTTCGCCGACGTCCACTACGAGCGCGGCGCTTTCACTTTCGAGCAGGTGCGCCGTTATCTCTCCGCCGCCCGCGATCTCGGGTTCCTGCTGAAGATTCACGCCGAGCAGTTCTCGCATTCCGGAGCCGTCCGGCTGGCGGTCGAGATGGGAACGGTCAGCGCGGACCACCTCGATTACATCGACGAGGAGGACGCGCGGTTGCTGGCGAGATCGGATACCATCGCCACGCTGCTGCCCGGCGCGGTGTTCCATCTCGGCCTGGACCGCTACGCCCCCGCGCGCTCGCTCATCGAGGCTGGAGCGGCAGTTGCCCTGGCCACCGACTACAATCCCGGCACCAGCCCCACCTGCAACATGCAGATCGTCATGTCGCTGGCCTGCTCCCAGATGCGTATGACCCCGGCCGAGGCCTTTTCGGCCGCCACCATCAACGGCGCGCACGCCCTGCGCCTGGGCCACCGGGTGGGCTCCATCGAAACCGGCAAGCGGGCCGACCTGGTGATGTTCGACGCCTCCGACTACCGCGAAATCCCCTACCATTTTGGAGTGAACCTGGTGGCCATGACCATGAAGGGCGGCCAAGTGCTGTACCGGAAAGAGAACAGGACATGGGAAGAAGACTGATCGAGTGCGTTCCGAACTTTTCCGAGGGGCGCGACGCGGGAATTGTCGCGGCTCTGGCCGGCGCGGCGCTCACCGTCCCCGGCGTGGTGCTGCTGGACCAGGAGATGGACGCCGACCACAACCGCTCCGTGTTGACCCTGGCCGGCGCGCCCGAGGCCGTCTGCGAGGCCGCCATCCGCGCGGTTGGCAAGGCCGTCGAGCTGATCGACCTCAATCGCCATCGCGGCGTGCATCCGCGCATCGGAGCCGCCGATGTCGTCCCGTTTGTCCCCGTCGAGGGCGTCGCTCTCGAGGAATGTGTCCGCATCGCCGGCCGCGTGGGCGAAGAGATCTGGCGGCGCTTCCAGGTTCCCGTCTATTTCTACGAGGCGGCCGCGCGCCGGCCCGGCCGCGTGAATCTCGAGGACATCCGCCGCGGCCAATTCGAGGGCTTGCGCGAAGAAGTTGTCGTGAACCAGGAGCGCGCNNTTCCTGATCGCTTACAACATCAACCTGGGCGCGGCGGACCTCGAGATCGCCCGCCGCATCGCCAAGGCCATCCGCTTTTCCTCGGGCGGATTCCGCTACGTGAAGGCCATGGGCGTGCCCCTGGGCTCGCGCAACCTTGTCCAGGTCTCCATGAACCTCACCGACTTCGAGCAGACCCCGCTGCACCGCGTCTTCGAGGCCGTGCGCGTGGAAGCCGGGCGGTACGGCGTTCCCATTGTGGGCAGCGAGATCGTGGGCCTCATTCCCAAGAAGGCCCTCGAAATGGCCGCCGAGTTCTTCCTCCGCTGCGAGAACTTCCACCCGGACCTGGTGCTCGAGAACCGGCTTGCCGAGGCCACCACCACCGGCGGCATCGAAGAGTTTCTGCTAGCTCTGGCCGCGCCTCTGCCCACGCCCGGCGGAGGCAGTGCGGCGGCGGCCGCGGGCGCGATGGCGGCGGCGCTGGGCGCGAAGATCGCCACGCTTTCCGCGCGCCCCGGCTACGATTACGAAGCCGACCGCCGCTACCTGGCCTCCGCCATCGAGCGCGATTCGGCCGCCTACCTGGCCGTGGTGGCCGCCTATAAGATTCCCAAGCTCGAGCGTGCGCCCCTGGTCGAAGAGGCGCTGCATGGAGCCGCCACCGTCCCCCTCGAAGTGGCGGAACGCGCTTTTCACCTGGCCGCCCAACTCGACATCCTGCGTCACGCGGCCCCCGCCAAGTTCGCCTCCGACGTCGAATCCGCCTGCGCCCTGGCCGCCGCCGCCATCGCCGGCGCCGAGGCCACGGTCCGCATCAATCTGCCCGCCATCCACGACCAGGCTTTCCGCGAGGAGATCGAGGCGCGCCTGCGGGCATTACAATAGGAGTAGTGCTGGTCGCCATCTCGCCGCATGTGCCCCGTCCTTCCTGGCTGCGCCAGCGCGTGCCCGCCGGCGAGAACTATCGCGAGTTGAAGTCGCTGGTGCGCAATCTGCGTCTGCACACGGTCTGCGAGAGCGCCGCCTGCCCGAACGTGGGCGAGTGTTGGAGCCGCCGCACCGCCACTTTCATGATTCTGGGCAACGTCTGCACCCGGCGCTGCGGCTTCTGCGCCGTGCAAAAGGGCGCGCCGCCGGCGGTGGATTACGACGAGCCCCGCCGCGTCGCCGAAGCCGCCGCCTCGCTCGGCCTGCGCTACGCCGTCCTCACCAGCGTCAATCGCGACGACCGCAAGGATGGCGGCGCCGAACTCTTCGCCCTAACCATCCGCGCCCTGCGCGAACGCCTCCCCGAGTGCCGCGTTGAGGCGCTGATCCCCGATTTCCAGGGTTCCCACGCCGCTCTCGATGTCGTCCTCGAGGCCGCCCCCGACGTCCTCAACCACAACCTCGAAACCGTGCCCCGCCTCTACCGCCAGGTGCGCCTTGGCGCACGCTACGAGCGTTCCCTAGACCTCCTGGCCTATTCCAAATCCGCCCGGCCCGAAATCCCCACCAAGTCCGGCCTCATGCTGGGTCTGGGTGAAACGCCCGAGGAACTGCTCGCCGCGATGCGCGACCTGCGCGCGCAGAACGTGGATCTGCTCACATTGGGCCAGTACTTGCGCCCCTCCCTCAGGCACCTCCCGGTGATCCGCTACGTCCCGCCCGAAGAGTTCGCCGAGTTCCGCCGCCAGGGCGAGGCCTTGGGTTTCCGCCACGTCGAATCCGGCCCCCTGGTGCGCAGCTCCTATCGCGCCGCCGAAGCGGTCAGTTAGTCCCAACGCCGTTCACTGAGCGCGACCGGCGCCAGGCCCCGCCACCCGCCCCGGCAGTTCGCACGCTTGCCGGGCGAGAATGCAGCCGCATGATTGCGGGGAACGGCGAGGCCCGTTGTCATAGGGCTCCGCTGCGGGAAACCCACGGGCCTTGGACGGAACGCCAGCAGCGTCAGCAACTTGGGTTCTCCGCCCAGGATTCCAGATCCGTTTCGCGCGATTGTGGTACGCTGTTCTGTTGTTTGCATCGCCTTTGCGGAAGCATGGAAGAAATCCAGGCAGGAAGGAGCGCTTGGCATGGCGATAACGATCTTTTTATCGGCTATTAGCAACGCGCAAGCTTCTATTGTTTCGTTGCACTCCCATTCCATCGCGGCCCTTATTGGCTCGCTACCTTTTGTATTAGGTGGCGGGAATTTCGGGAGTGGCGAACCGCCCCCTTCTCCCCAGTGCGAACGCTGCGGCAAAACAGGAGGTCACGGAGATCGGTTTTGTGGGTACTGTGGCGGCGACCTCGACATAGGTCAAGTACTCCGGTTGTGTCCAAAATGCGGCGTGTGCGGGGAATCGTCGTACTGCACGAGGTGTGGCGGCCCGACGATCGGATGTGTGCACGGACGCCAATTGCCTTCCAGCCCGCGACGCCTAAAGCCAGACACCTGCAGGATGTGCAGTAACGGGCACGTGTCTTACGAGGAGAGTTACTGCGGCAAATGCGGCGGACGAGTAACCGAGAGGTCGGTGGCGCACCTGGAGTGCCCCTTGTGTGGCCATATTCCGCCCGGACATGTGGAGCTGGCGAATTCGAGCGCTAAGTTCTGTACCAACTGCGGCGCCGCGATGAAAATCCGCAACTGATCGCCTGGCGACGCTCGCATTCGATGATCGCGCCAGACGGAATTCCATTGGCCTTGGAAGACCGGCTCATTTCGATTTCTTCGCTTCCAGGCCCGCAACCCTCTCCGCGAGACGCCCTATTTGCACTCGAAAGTTGCTCTTGGCGTTCAACAGCTTCCCGCTCGTGTAGGCCTCCCATAGTTCCGAGCGGCACTCCGGCAAGACCGCGTCGACGGGGAGACCGACCATCTTGCCGAGTTCCTCTGGCGATAGGTCGGGGTTCTTGGGAGTTTGAGTGACGATCAGGTGGATTCGGCTGCGATTCAGGCCGGCCTCCGTCAGTTGTAACACCAGTCGCTTGACCTCGTACAGGTTTGCCACATTGAGGGTCGCGGTCAGGAATAGTTCGCTCAGATCCGGAGCCAGGCTCGCGGCGAAGGGATTCAAGCGGCCCAGATCCATGACGATCCACGGGTAGATGGACTGTGTGAACTCGAAGACCTGCCGGACTTTCTCGGCATTCGCCTGCTCCGAAAAGGGCAACGAGTCCTGCGACAGGAGAATATCCAGACCNNGTGTGCTCCAACTCGGCCTTCATGAGAAAACCGACGGAGCCTCCGGCGACGTCCAGGTCCGCCAGCAGGACGCGGCCGCCACTCCGCTGCTTCAACTCGAGGCTGAAGTGGCAGGCGATCGTGGTCGTCCCCACCCCTCCTTTGGCTCCCAGAAAGCCGACCATCTTACCCAACTCGGCTTGCGACTCCGACCGGAGAGCGGCCGCCTGCTTCCGGTGCCTCAGCATGGCGTAGCTCAAGATGCGCGCCAACGCGCCGCTGCTCAGCTCTCCTTTGATCAGGTAATCCTGCGCTCCGCACCGTACTGCCTCGTGGGCAAGAAACGCATCCTCGAGACCGGTCAGTATGACCACCGGGAGGTTTGGAGCGCAAGAACGGAGGGCAGTCAGGGCCTCCAGCCCACGCCCGTCGGGAAGCGAGAGGTCCAAGAGAACCATGTCGATATCGCCTTGCCCAAGCCGGACCATGCCTGGCAGCAACGCCTGTACCCACTCCACGCTGAACCGGGCGCCCTGAGCTCCCGAGAGCATCTCCCGTACCAATCCGGCATCTCCCGGATTGTCCTCAATGAGAAGTAATCGCACCCAACCTGCGAGCAATTCCGTGTCGCTTGCCATACTCTCTTTGTCCTCCGTTCCGAGTCTTCAGCCAGCAGACCGGGAAGCAGTGAGCCTATTACCGTCCGGATTCTGGGGGAGCCTCATTCAGCAGCAGCCAGTACAGGCCCAAGGCCTGGACAGCCTCGGCGAATTGAACGAAATCGACGGGCTTCCTTACATAGCTGTTGGCGCCGAGATCGTAGCCGGCCATGATGTCCTGTTGCTCCTGGGAAGAAGTGAGGATCACCACGGGCAGCCGCCGCGTGCGCTCGTTGGCGCGAATCTGCCGCAAAACCTCCAGTCCGTCCACTTTGGGAAGCTTCAGATCCAGCAGGACCACCCGGGGAAGGTCGGTGACATCCCGGCCCGCGTACGCTCCCAGAGCGAACAGGTAGTCAAGCGCCTCCCTGCCGTCTTCCGCCGCAACCAATGGGTTAGTGATGTGGCTTTGTTCCAGCGCCCGCCGGGTAAGTCTGACATCGCTGGGATTGTCTTCCACCAATAGAATGTAATTGGTATTCATAGTGCCTCTTCGAGCGTAAAGTAGAAGGTAGCGCCCCCGCCGGGCTTGGATTCCGCCCAAACGCGGCCGCCGTGACGATGCATCACGCGCTGCACGATGGCCAGACCGATGCCGGTTCCGGGGAACTCGGAGACTTTGTGCAGGCGCTGGAACACTCCGAACAGCTTGTCCACGTAGGTCATGTCGAATCCCACCCCATTGTCTCGGACGAAGAAAGCGGAGCAACCCTGTGCCTCGGTCCGGCCGAACTCGACGTGGCCCATGGGGCGCGTGCTTGAGAACTTCCATGCGTTGTCGATCAGGTTCGTCAATGCGATCTCGACCAGTCCCGCATCGCACCGGGCGGTGAGCCCCGGCTGCGCCTCAAACTCCATCTGGGCATTCGGTTCCCTCTCCCGAAGCCGGGCCACGACGGTTTGCGAGACAGCCCCCAGATCCACAAGCGTCCGTTCCATGCGGTCGCGGGTCACACGGGAAAGCTTGAGCAGGTCGTCGATCAACTGGCCCATGCGCTGGGTGTCGGAGCGGATGTAGCCGAGGTATTCGCGGCCCCGGTCGTCGAGTTTGTCGCGGTAGTCCTCCAGTAACGCCAGGCTCCATCCGTCGATGCCGCGTAGCGGCGCGCGCAGATCGTGCGAGATGGAGTATGAGAACGCCACCAGTTCGGCATTGGCCGCTTCCAGTTGGGCCGTGCGGTCGCGCACTCGCTGTTCGAGATCGGCGTTGAGCTGCCGGATCGACTCCTCCGCCTGTTTGCGTTCGGTGATGTCCAGCCCCTGCGCGATAGCCGCCACCGGAGTCCGGCCGTCGGCGGCGAGAATAGCGGCGGAGTTCCAAAGGACCGTGCGGACCGTGAAGTCGGCGCGGGCGATGGGAATCTCGACCGCCTCCAGACGTTCGCCCGTCAGTGTCCTGCGGATCAACTCCATCGAACTTTCCCTCTCGCTGGGCGGGAAGAGAATCCCGACGTCTTCTCCCAGGACGGAGGCGGCGCTCTTGCCAGTCAGGTTCTCGAAACCATGATTGAACCGCTTGATGCGGCAGTGGGGGTCCCAGACGATGATCGGAGCGTTGGCACAATTGAGCAGGTCCTCCAGATACTCGTTGGCTTCGCGCAACGCCTCCGCCGCCCGTTTGCGCTCGGTGATGTCCCGGACGATCGATTGCCGGAATTCCCGCCCTTCCACTACAAAACTGCGGGCGCTGATTTCCACCGCGAACCGGCTGCCATCCTTGCGCACGTGCTGAGCCTCATACACCAATCCCTCAGCCCCCTTCTCCTTCACCTTGATCCAGGTCTGGGCGAGCGCGGTGGCCTCCTCGGGAACGTTTAGGTCGGCAACGTTCATTTGCCGCAGTTCGTCCGCGCTGTACCCGTAACTTTCAACGGCTCGGTCGTTGGCCTCCATGATCCTGCCCGTCGCATCGGGCAGCAGGATGATGTCGTTGGCATAGCGGCTCAGGTAGTTGAAGTGGCCGAGCACCGCACGGCGCGCCATCTCGGCTTCCAGAAGCTGCCGGGTAGCCAGCGTCCCCTGCCGCGACCATACGAACAGTATCCCCGCGACCAAGGCCGCCGCAAGCAGCGCGGATGAAGTCGCGATGAGGACCATCTGCTGGCGCAGAGGGGCGATAACCTCCCGAGTATCGACCTTTGCCACCAGATACCACGGGCTGTCGGGAACGTGTTCCATCGCCGCCAGGACCGGGATTCCGCGATAGTCGACGCCGCTCGCTACTCCTTCGAACCCGCGTATGGCCATCGCCGCCGCAAGCCGGTCCCGCGAGAGGGGAATTCGGAGTGTGAGCGCGGTGTGTTTTTGATGCCTCAATTCATTCAAGAAGACGGCTTCGTCCCCTTCGCGGCGGACGAGCAACGTCTCCGCCGAGCCGCTGGGCGTCGGCCAGGCCTGGATGAGGGGGTAGAGAAACCGTTCCGGATCGATCTTCAGCAAGAGCGTAGCGACGGGTTCGAACGAGGATGAACTCTGGAGCGGCGCCACCAGGGTCATGTAAGGCGCACCGGTGGGGTCGTCCCGGTGTAAGTCCGCCAGGAAGGGAGTCCTGGTGCGCGTTGCTTGCGCGATCAACTCGCGCTCCCATTCATGGCCCCGGTCTCCGGCCGGCAACCAGGCCCGCCGGCGGTAGTCTTTGTCCCACAGGCTCGCTCCCGTGAAATGATACGCCTCGAGCAACTGTTCCAGCCAGGCCTTGATCGCGCCTCTGTCCGAACCGCTGTTCAGGCTCTCCAGCAGCGCCGGAACAACGAGCGGGTTGAATTGGAGAGATCTGGAAACGGCGAGCCGTTCCGCGCGCCACACGACTAACTGCTGGACTTTCATGTCCGCTATAGCAGCCAGTCGATTCCGCGCTTCCGTGTCGACCGACCGTCTCTCCGCCGCGTAGTACAGGTAGCCGGCTATGCCGCTTCCGGCGACCACCAGGAGACAGAGCACCAGCGCCGCCAAACCGCGAAACGGCTTCCTCGTCCCGGCCTTCACGCTGGCCCCCTTTCGGACGGGCAGGCGCTCCGGGCGCCGGATGAACCCCAGACGGGCGCAGCCGCCCTGGCGGCGCTAGACATCGCGCTCATTTCGACTTCTTCGCTTCCAGGCCCGCGACCCTCTCCGCGAGACGCCCTATCTGCCGGCGGAATTCGGTCTTGGCGTTCAACAGTTGCCCTTTCGCGTAGGCCTCCGACAGTTCGGAGCCGCACTCCGGCAAGGCCGCGTGGATGGGGACACCGAGCATCTTGCCGGCTTCCGTAGGTGAAAGATCGGAGTGTTTGAGAGTTTGATTGACGATCAGGTGCAGTCGGGTGCGATTCAGGCCGGCGTCCGCCAGTCGCGACACCAATTGCTTGACCTCGTACAAGACTGCCACCTCCAGAGTCGCGATCAGGAATAGGTCGCTCAGATCCGGAAGCAGGCTCACGGCCAAGGGATTCAAGCGGCCAAGATCCATGACGATCCATGGGTACATGGGCCGTGCGAACTCGAAGACGTTTCGGGCTGTCTCGCTATTGGCCTGCTCCTTCAAAGCCAACGAGACCCGTGACAGGAGGACGTCCGGACCATCGGCGCCGCAAACAACGATCTTGTTCCAGTAGCTCTCGTCAAGCCGTTCAAGGTTGCTGGCGGCCTCTTGGAGGGTGTGTGGCGAGACCGCTTTCATGAGGAAACCGGCCGAGCCTCCGGCGACGTCCAGGTCCGCCAGCAGGACGCGGACGCCACTCCGCTGCTTCAACTCGAGGCTGAAGTGGCAGGCGACCGTGGTCGTGCCTACCCCTCCTCTGGCCCCCAGAAACCCCGCTATCTTGTTCAATGCGGCTTGCGATTCCGCCCGGAGAGCGCGCGCTTGATCCCGTTGCCTCAGCATGGCGTAGCTCAAGGTGCGCGCCAACATGCCTCCGGTCAGCTCTCCTTTTATCAGGTAATCCTGCGCTCCACACCGCACTGCCTCGTGGGCGAAATCCTGGTCGTCGAGACTGGTCAGCACGACCACCGGGATGCTCGGCGCGGCATGACGGATGGCCGTCAGGCTCTCCAGCCCTTGACTGTCGGGGAGCGAGAGGTCCAGGAGAACCATGTCTATCTCGCCGCGCCCGAGCAGAATCATGCCTGGCGCCAAGGCCTTCGCCCACTCGACGCGGAACTCGGCGCCATGGGATTCGGAGAGCATCGACCGTACCAATCCTGCATCGGCCGGATTGTTTTCAATGAGAAGTACCCGCACCGCTGCGTCGGGCAAACTTGTGCCGCTGGTCATACTTCGTCCTCCCCTCGTTCAGGGGCCAACTCTTCCCGGCCGCCGCTCCGGCGCGCCGGGCGCCCACGGGATTCTCCGTGAGCCGGCGGGCTGTTTCGAAGATCGTTCATGCTCACTCGCGCGACGGAAGCATGACCAAAGCCAGCCGGAAACTCTCGATAGCCTGCACGACGGCCATAAACCGGGTCGGATCCACCGTCTTCACGATGTAGCAGTTGGCGTGCAGTTGATAAGTGCGGAGAATATCCGTCGTCCCGAATCGGCGCCTCGCGAATATCGAGAGTCGGGTGGCGGCCGTCGCTGCGAATGTGGTCGCGAGGGAAGGGAACCAGGGCCTGCTGCCCAGGCAACATCCACTGGAAGGCATCCCGGCTTTCCGATGGTACGCCTTGGGAAGCGAAAGGGTCGCGGAATCGCCGCTCGCTCTCGATAAACTGGGACAGAGTCCGCTCTGAAATCCATAAAGGTGCGGGGGGCGGCCCTGCTTCAGTCATGCCAGGGGCTTTTTGCGGTTGGCGCGCCGGACCACACGCCGGCGGATCTGGCAGCGCTCGGGAACGTACTCCACCAACCGGAGGTAGGGGGGAACGGAGAAACAAGAGCCTCTCCCGGGTACATTATGAATATTTCACAGGAAAGGCCGGATTACAAGAGAAACATGCGAGAATCTCCGAAAGAGTCCGCCAGCACCGCCGATCGCCGCCAGTTTCCCCGGTGCCGCGTCCACCCCCGCGGTAGACAAACGGCGAGACCGCCGGCATCGGCCCGATCCCGGCCGCGAAGCCGCCCAGCCGGATCCCGGCTCCGGCCGCCGGCGCCGGCCAGGCGCGTCCAAGTTGCCGGTCTTCCATACCGCCGCCATGCTGCCCAAGCGCGTCCCCCGGCGCTTCTTATTTCTGCTATGCTAGAAATATGAAAACCGAGCGGGCCGCCGCCCTCCGCTACGCTCGTATGTTCGCCGCCCTCGGCGCCGAGCCTCGCCTGCGCATCCTGCGCCTCCTGCTCTCGGCCCATCCCGGCGGCATGGTCGTGGGCGACATTCAGGCCGACCTGGGAATCCCTAACTCGACCCTTTCGCATCATCTCGAGAAACTCAAGCGGCAGGGCCTCGTCGAAGTGCGCCGCGAGCGGCAGTTCCTCCGCTACTCCGCCAGCGTCGCGACGCTCACCGAGTTGCTGGCCTTCCTCTACGCCGAATGCTGTTCGCGGAACCGCGCCGTCCGGCCGGAGAGCATCGTGGTTCCGCTCAAATCCATCGCCAGAAAGGGAAAATCATGAGTCAGGACATCAAAGAAGTCGTGAAAGAGAAATACGGCCAGGCGGCCCTGCGGGTAGTCCGCGGTAAGAGCAGTTGCTGTTGCGGAGCCTCCGCCCAGGCGTGTTCCGACCCCATCACCGGCGATCTCTACCCCAGCGCCGACGCCTCGCAGGTCCCCGAGGACGCCCTGCGCGCCTCCTTCGGCTGCGGCAATCCTACCGCGCTCGCCGAGCTGAAACCCGGCGAAACGGTGCTCGACCTCGGCTCCGGCGGCGGCATCGACG
>PMEV01000349.1:502-18796 GCA_003154855.1 Bryobacterales bacterium | reverse complement strand
CGTCCCGGCGGCCGCTTCGCGGTCTCCGACATTGTGGTGCGCGGCGAGATCCCGCCCGAAATCCGGCGCAACGTCGAGCTCTGGGCCGGCTGCGTGGCCGGCGCGCTCGAGGAGTCCGAGTACCGCGCCAAGCTGGCAGTGGCGGGTTTCGAGGAGATCGGCGTCCAGCCGACCCGCATCTACGGCGCCCAGGATGCCCGCGGCCTGCTAGCCGCCGAAGGCTTCGACTTCGCCGCCATCGCCTTGCAAATCGAGGGCAAGTTCATGAGCGCCTTCGTGCGCGCCCGCAAGCCCAGGTGATCCAGTCGTGACGGCACGGCGCAAGAGGCGCCTCCGCTGGTTCTCGCCGCCCTCGGCCTGCTTTCCGCTTACCTGCGTTCCTACAAGATCGACGGCGCATCGGAGATCCCGACAAGCGCGGAGATTTCGTCTTCCTCCAGTTACCGAACAACTCCCGTCTGAAAGGTAAGTCCTTCAAGCGGATCATAGGCCTGCGTCCTCATCGACGGCCGGCCGCTTCCCGTGCAGCCTCTCGACCCGGCGGATTTTGCCTGGGTTCCTAAGTCGCATCCCATAGGATCCATCGTCGAAAACGAGGATGTTGCCCGACTTACGTAAGCAACTCCCCGCCGTCGCGCTGTTCCGGCAACTGCTCGAAACCCTGACATTTTAGCCTGAATTACGGCACTGCTGTCCAAGACTGGCATTCCGCGGCCGCCTCAGACGGCGGTGTCTATCCAACGCACCCGCCGCGCCCCATGCCGGCCGCTGCGGGCTTACTCGGGCTAATTCACTCCTCCGCACAGGCGGCCTTAACTCCGCGCGGCCCCGAAGGCGAGCAACCGGCCTGCGATCTCGCTCACTCCTAGCCTCCGCATTGAGCTGCTGCAACGGGACCTCGATCGCTTCGAGGGCGCCTGCGAAGCACAGACAACCAAAGCCGGAGAAGATGTCCCGCTCCTCGGCGTCTCTTCTTTGTCGTTGGACGTATCGAGAATCCGCAAAGCCGCCGGGTGAGCGCGTGTCCAGGATGGCAGTTGCGACGCCGGGCCAAAACACTCTCTAAGCCTCTGTCGGGACGCGCTAGAATTGGTGTATGGCGATGGTTCCGACCGGTCTTGTTCATCAGACCGAGCTTGCCGCTGAGATTGCCAAGGCGCTCCGCAAGCTCACCAAGTCCACCAAAGAAACCGTCCGTGTGCGCTACAGTCTCGGGACGGACTCGACGGGCGAGCCCTCCATCTTCTTCCGGATCGTTCTCACAGACGCAGCCAGCAGAGAGGACAAGCTCGCGGACGCGACGAGCCGCATAGCGACGATCCTCTTCGATGAGATTCGTCCCCAGGAGAATTGGGGCTTACTCCCATATTACAGTTTCCGCAGCAACTCCGAGCAGGAGAAACGGAACGATCCCGAGTGGTCCTAACCATGGCCTACCATGACGATCTGCTCGGACAAGCATTCCGCCTCGTCCACAATGAACCCAGAAACCCAAGGCAGGCCAGCTTGCGCCGAGCCGTATCAACCGCCTATTACGCGCTCTTTCACCTCCTCATCGGCGAAGCGGTCGCCAATTGGAGCCGGGTCAATCTCAGGGCGGCGCTTGGCCGAGCGTTCGATCACGGCGTTATGAAGGCGGCATCCAATCGCATTCAGTATAAGGGGCAGTTCCCATTCGCAGGAGAAGATCCCGGGGCTGTTGCGGCCTTGAGAGCCGTGGCCAAGACCTTTGCTCAACTGCAGGAAAAGCGTCACGTCGCCGACTATGACAACACGACATTCTGGACCAGAACGGACGCTCTCGCTCAAGTCAAATCGGCCGAACAGGCATTTGCCAAGTGGAAGCCGATTCGCCACGAGCAGATCGCTCAGGCCTACCTAGTCTCGTTGGCAGTCAAGAAGCGGGATTGACGCGAGTCTCGTAATCCACTATTGGCGCCCCCCCCCTTCACCGTCTCTGNNCTTCTTCTCCCCCATTTCTATGGTGAAGTCTCGGAGCGGAGGCCTTGGGCACTCAACGCGACGACCGCCCGAAGGGCGTCCAAATGATTCGGCGGTCTGTTCGGGCGGCGATAGCGCGGCCGGCGCCAACTCGAGAAACTTGACGGAAACTAGCGTGAGAATCTCGGGAGGAAAGATCGTGACCCGTTACACCTTAGCCGATTCACTGCGGGTTGGTCTTACTCTTCCGGTGGCGCAAAGAAGAGCAGCACGCTTAGGGAAACCCATTCCCAGATTCCACGGTCCGACTTCTCTGGCGGCGACTCCGATCACGACGGCGAAACCTGCCGCCAATCGCTCCGCCCCGGCGCACAGGAAACTCACAGCGCCCTTCCGTTGCACCCGGTGGACCCACCGCCTTCACCTTGACGATTTCCCACTAGCGACCCTCGGAGAAGCGCAGGAATCCTGAATCATGAAGTCTCTTCGCAACAAGGATTCGGTCAAGTTCGTATTTGAGTGTGGCAGATATCTCTGCACCTTCTTTTTCTAGGTTCTTGACAGTCTCTATCTTTTCCAAGAACACCTCCGACGGGAAGCGAATCCAGTCCTTCTGGTTCCGGTTTTCCGAGTATAAGAGCGGCGACTTATGCATGGCTTTTGATGGCTACCAAGGTGTGGAATTGCAGGAAGCAAAGCGGCCGCCGTGGTACAGACGCAAGTTCAGCACTACCTCCGACGCGTTCCCGAAGGGCGCGGTAGCCTCGGTCACCTCCCTCGGCGGGTTTGCCGGCGGCCTGGGCGGAATCCTATTCAGCGCCAAATTGCCGGGCTTCGTCATCGGGCATTTCGGCAGCTATGTGCAGATGTTTGCGATCATGGGCAGCCTGCACCCGATCGCGCTGGTGGTCATGAGCCAGCTTTCCTGGCGCAAGCGGCGGCAGGCGGCCGCGCCGGTTTAGGCAAGCCCTTTGCCGGCTCGATCCGTGAGCGCCTTCTTCACCACCTCGGCGAGGCGCGCGGCCGTGAAGGGCTTCTGGAGGAAACCGGACACATCCTGGCCCGCGAACTTCTCCGCGACCTCCGATTCGCCGTAACCGCTCATCACGATCACGCTCACGTCGGCGCGGATGGCCTTCAGGGCTCCGATCACCTCGTCGCCGCCCACCACGGGCATGGTGAGATCCAACAGGACCAGGCCGATTTCCCCGGCGTGCTCCTCGAAGACCCGAAGCGCCTCGCTGCCGTCGCTGGCCTCGAGCACTCTGTACCCGTACCGCTCGAGCGTTCCGAGAGCAACTTCGCGCACCGGCGCTTCATCGTCGACCACCAGAACGGTTCCCTTGCCGCGGAGCTGCGGTTGGGGAGCGTCATGCCTCGGAGCTTCGGCTGCCGCCACGGCGGGGAGGAAGACGCGAAACGTGGCGCCCTGACCCGGCGCCGTCTCGAGATCGATGGCGCCGCCATGCTGTTGAACGATGCCCGCGAGCGCCGCCAGTCCCAGCCCCCGGCCAATGAACTTGGTCGTGAAAAACGGGTCGAAGATCTTCTTGCGGGTCTCGCCGTCCATGCCGCAGCCGGTGTCCGCCACCTCGAAACAAACGTAGCTTCCCGGCGCCAGCGGGTGGGCAGTCACCTCGTCGAGAATGCGATCGGTTTCGGAAACCTCTTGCGCCCGCGTGGCAATGGTCACCGTTCCCGACTGATCCGCTCCAATGGCTTCGGCGGCATTGATGACCAGGTTCATGACGATCTGCTGCATCTGGCCGCGATCCGCCAGGATGCCCGGCAGATCGGGCTTGAGCGCCAGCTTGATGGTCACCTTCCTGGGGATGGACGCCCGCAGCAGGTCGGTCATATCGCGCACGATGCGGGAGAGGTTCAAGGTCTCCACCACGAAGCGGCCCTTGCCCGCGTAGGCCAGCAACTGCCGGGTGAGGTCGGCCGCTTTCTCCGTCGCCAGGAGCAATGAGCTCAGCTTGTCCTGGCTCTCCTCGAGCACCTCCTCCTGCAACAGGCTCGCGTTGCCCATGATGCTGGTGAGCAGATTGTTGAAGTCGTGCGCTACGCCGCCGGCCAGCAGCCCGATGCTCTCCAGCTTCTGGGCCTGGCGCAGCCGCTCTTCGCCGGCGCGCACGGCCCGTTCAGCGCGTTTCCGCATGAAAACCTGCACCACGGCCAGAGCCAGGGCCTCCAAGCTTTCCAGGTCCTGGGCGCTGTAACCGCCCTCGCGGTTGCCGACGCCGATCATCCCGATGGTCTTCCCGTCGTGTTTCAGGGGCACGCCCAGAAACGCCGTGAGAGGCGGATGACCCTCCGGCGTCCCGATGCAGTCCGGGTGGCTGGGCGGGTCGTTGGTGAAGAAGCCTTGGCCGCTCAGAATCACACGGCCGTAAAGCCCGTGGATCTCGAATCCCTGGGGCAGCCGGCGCTGGCCGGCGGTCTCCACCTTGCAAGCCTCCCAACCGGGATCGCTGATAGCGATGGCGTCGATCCGCCCGGAGGGGCCGATCTCTCCGACAAAACCGAACTTGCTCTGGGTCACCTCCTCCGCGACGGCCAGGCAGGTGCGGCCCAGTTCCTCCTCCGATTCGGTGGTCAGCGCCTCTCTGAGGACCCGGTTGATTCCTTCCAGCACCGCGTTTTGATGGCGGATTCTCTCCTCGGCCCGCTTGCGCCCGGTGATGTCCTGGACCGTTCCGAACCCTCCGATTAGCGTCCTCTGGAGGTCGAATTCGATCTCCGCTCGTTCGCGGACCCAATTGACGTCGCCTCCCACCACGATGCGGTGCTCGATGTCGTAGGGCTCGCCCGCCAGGGCCGCCCGCCACGACCGGTCCACGAACTCCCGGTCCTGCGGGTGAACGGAAGCCAGGAATGTCTCGTAAGTCAAGCTCGTACCTTTGGGAATCCCGAACAGGCGGTAGGTCTCGTCGGACCATACCAGCTCGTTGCGCCGGAGATCCAGCCGCCAGCTTCCGGTGTGTGCCACGGCTTGGGCGCGCTGCAAGTCTTCGCGGCTTTCTCTTAGCGCCTCTTCGGCCCGTTTGCGCGCGGTAATGTCCCGCGCCACGTGGGCCGAACCCACCATCCGCCCGTGCTCGTCGCGCAGCGGCGTGGTGCTCACCAGGAAGTCGCCGCCGAGGTTGTCCTCATGCACTTCGGCGACATGCTCCAGCCCGTCTCTCACGGTCTGTGCGTGCGGGCAGAACTCCGGCGGCTGCTCCGTCTTATGCACGCACTCGAAGCACTTCAAGCCCACGCACTCCGCGGGGGTCACGCCCAGGCGCTCGGCCATGGCCCGATTGGCCCGCACAATCCGGTGCTCGTTGTCCAGAATGGCGATCAGGTCCGGCACGCTGTCGAAGGTGCGCTCCCACTCCTCTTTGGCGCGGCGCAGGGCCTCCTGGGCGCGCCGTTTTTCGGTCACCTCGTGGAACACGAGCACCGCTCCCGTCACGCGGCCGGCAACGCACACGATCGGCGCGGCGCTGTCCTCAATGGCCAGTTCGCGCCCGTCCTTGGCGACAAGCACGGTGTGATTGGCCAGGGTGATGACGCGTCTCTCCGCCAGCACGCGCGCTACCAGATCTTCCGAGGCCTGGCGGGAGCGCTCGTCGATGATGCGGAACACGCTCTGGATGGGCTGGCCCAGCGCCTCCTGGGCACTCCAACCGGTGAGAAACTCCGCGACGGGATTGAGAAAGGTGATGTGGCCGTCGGTGCCGGTGGCTACCACCGCGTCGCCGATGCTCCTGAGCGTGACGCGCAGCCACTCGCGCTGCTCCAGCAGTTGCTCCGCGGCCTGCTCGCGCTCGATGGCGTAACGAATGGCCCGCGCAATCTGCCTCCCGTCGGCTTGCCCCTTGACCAGGTAGTCCTGCACACCCTCCTGGACCGCCGCCAGGCCAACGCTCTCGTCGTCGGCGCCGGTCAACACCACGATCGGCAACCGGGGCGCCGCGTTGTGGGCGCGCCGATACGTTTCCGGTCCGGAGCTGTCGGGCAGCGACAGGTCCAGCAGGAGCACGTCGAAGGATTGCTCGATCAAGCGCGCCAGGGCGTCCTCCAGCCGCTCCACCCAGGTGAATTCAAAGCGGCCCGCGCTGGCCTGGGACAGGGTCTGCCGCAGGAGGTCGGCGTCGGTCGGGCTGTCCTCCACCAGCAGGATGCGGATGAGGTCGGTGTTCATGGCGCCATGCCTCCGCCGGTTCTGCGCATCACGCCTCCGGAGGCAGCTTCACCACCGTGAGCCAGAAGCCTTCCACGGCTTTGACGACCTCCAGGAACTGCTGGAAATCGACCGGCTTGGTCACGTAGCAACTGGCCTGAAGCGTATACGCCTGCAACACGTCCTTCTCCGCCTGCGAGGTGGTCAGCACCACCACGGGAATGGCCCTCAGGCTGTTATCCGCCTTGAGTTCCGCCAGCACTTCCCGCCCGTCTTTGCGTGGCAGATTCAGATCCAGCAGGATCAGATCGGGCCGGGGCGCCTGCGAGTAAGCGCCCTGGCGCCGCAGGAACTCCATGGCCTGGACGCCGTCTTCGACGACACTGAGCCGATTGGCCACTTTGGCGGCGGACAGTGCGGCCACGGTCAGATCGGTGTCGCTGGGGCTGTCTTCCACCAGCAGGATCTCAATCGGTCTGGCTAGTTGGGGATTCATGATTTGTTCGCTCATGGGATGTCTCGGTCGGGATGCTGAAGTAAAATGTAGATCCTTGGCCGGCCTGCGACTGGACCCAGATCGCGCCGCCGTGGCGCTCGACGATCTTCTTACAGATGGCCAAGCCGATGCCGGTGCCGGGATACAGCCTGCGCGTATGCAGGCGTTGAAAGATCAGGAAAATTCGCTCGTAATACTGCGGCTCGATGCCGATGCCGTTGTCGCGAACCGCCAGTACCCAACGCTCCGGCTGCCGCTCGGCGGTGACGTGGATTTCGGGAGCCCGCTCGCTGCGGAACTTGAGAGAGTTGCCGATCAGGTTCTGGAAGAGCTGGACCATTTGGCCGGCGTCCACCGTCAGCGTGGGCAGCGGATCGCGAGTGATCCTGGCGCCGGTTTCCGCTATGCTGGCCCGCAGGCCCTCCAGCGCCTGATCGAGGACTGCGTTGAGATCGGCCGCTGCGAAAGTCTGGCCGCGGGTGCCGACGCGCGAGAGGGCCAGCAGATCGGTGATCAGCGTGTGCATCCGCGCCGCGCCCTGGACCGCTCCCGCGATCAGGCGCCGGCCGCCGTCGTCGAGCTTTCCCGCGAGCTGCGGTTCCAGCAGGCCCAGGTAACCCGTCACGGCGCGCAACGGCTCCTGCAAGTCGTGCGAGGCCACGTAGGCGAATTGCTCCAGTTCCTCGTTCGAGTGCGCCAGTTCGGCGGTCCGTTGCCGGACCAGCTCTTCCAAATGGTCCCGATAGCGGGCCAGTTCGGCTTCGGCTCTTTTCCGCTCGGTAACGTCGCGCGCGGCGGCGAACANNTGCACCTGGCCGGCCTCGTTGCGGTAGACCACCGCATTGTAGAGCACGTCGGTGGTGCGGCCGGAGACGTGGCGGACGGTCAGCGGATAGTCCTGCACCAGTCCTTCGGAGAGCACCTTCTGATAGCCCGCTTCGGCCTTCGCAGGCTCGGTGAAGTACTCCGAAAAGCTGCTGCCGATCAGCCGCCCCCGCGGCACCCCTGTCACCAGTTCGGTGGCCTGGTTCACGTCGGTCACCTGGCCCTCCGGGCTGATGGTGACCAGCGGGTCCAGACTCGCCTCGAGCAGGCTGCGGGCGTAAAGCGAAGCCGCGCGTACATCCGCCGACTCCCGGATTTCGGTCACATCCACCATGGCGCCGAGCAGGCGGGCATGGGAGCCGGAGGCGCCTGGGAACAGCCTCGCTCTGGCCGCGCGCCAGCGCATCCGTCCGCCGTCGAGCTCGGTCCGGAACTCGAACTCGCACCCCGCCTGGCGCTCTGCGATGCATGCGTTCACGACCGCGGCCACGCGTTCGCGATCGTCCGAGCGTATCCGCTCGCCGCTGGCCAGGCACGCGTTTTCGAAGCCCCCGCTCGGGGTCGCGAAGATCCGCTCGATTCGTTCCGCCGAGGCCGCCTCGCCGCCCCGGATCGGCAACTCGAAGATCGCGACGCCTCCCGCCGCGGTCGCCACGTCGATTTGCTGCTGGCGTTCCCGCGCCGCCCGGTTAGCTCGATGGAGTCTCTGAACCAGAATGCTGGTCGCCACCCCTACCACCAAGAACAAGGCCAGAGCCGCGACGTCCGACGGATCGTGCAGGACGAGACTGAAGCGGGGTTCCGTGAAAAAGTAGTCGGTCGCCAGGGTTGACAGGACCGTTGCCGCGAGGCCCGCCGGGAGGCCGCCGTAGAGCGCCGCGCCCAGCACCGACAGCACGAACGGCAGAAACGGCGCTTTGTCGTGGAGGAGCGGGTCGAGCGCGAACCTGGCCACGGTTCCAAGGCTCACCGCCAGCACGGCCGCCAGGCATCCCTTCAGACTCGAGCCGAAGAGTCCGCCTTCGAGCCGGCGCATCGCCGAGCGCCGTTCCTCAGGAGCGTGTTCCGCGGTCGGCATCGGGCTGTCCCTCTGTGGGCTGCCGGTTCTCGCCTCGAACCGCACGCCCAATCCAGGCTAACAGTTCATTGGAGCACACCAGGCGGCGTGGTTCAATCCGCGGCGCACGGCTTGACGCGCCTCGGGGTGACGCCCAGCAGTCCGCGCAACGCATTTGACACCGTCGAACGCGAAAGCCCCAGCGCCATGGCCAGGGATCGGACGGTGGTTCGGGATGCGGGCAGGTCGGGACAGGCCCGCTTCTCGATCCCCGCGCTGTCGAGTATAGACTGTCTACATGGACTGCCCTCGCCACCGGGATGCGCGGCGCTCGTTCTCCTCCTTCCTGTTATTGCTTTTCTCGCTGGTCGTCCTCAGCCGCGCTTCCGGGCAGAATCCCCTGACCGCCGTTTCCAAGCCGCAGCCCAACCTGCTTGAAAACGCCGATCGCCCCCTTCGCTACACTCCCGACGGGCAGGACTTTGTCATCGAAAACGGCGGAGAGTTTTTCAACCGCCCGCTCTATGGCGGCAACACCGCCTTTCGCGTCGATGCGGGCGACCAACCCGAGTTCTCCCTCTACCTGCCCGGGCGCGGCGGCAACCTCCGCTTTGGCATCCGAACCGCTCGCGGCGCGAAATGGCTCCACGAAACCGCCCGCATCGCCGCGCGTTATCGACCCGGCACGATGCTGTACGAAATCCGCGATCCGCTGCTGGGCGCCGGTGCGGTGCTTCAGATTCATGCCATCGCCCTTCACCAAACCGACGGCCTGATCGTCCGCCTGGAGGCCCGCGGCCTCAGCGCGCCGGTCGAGCTTATCGCGGCCTACGGCGGACTGGACGGGAAACGCGGCGTCCGCGACGGCGACATCGGCACCGAAGCCGTCCCCATCGGGCAGTATTTCCAACTCCAACCCGCGTCCTGCCAGGACAACGAATTCGCCTTGGGCGCTCCTTCCGGCGCTTTCTCGTTCACTCTGCGGACCAAACCGGCAACCATGGTTGGCCTCCTGCCGCCCGGCGCGACTCTGGCCCTTGCCGACGCTACACAATGGACCTCCCTCGGCGCCCTCCTCGCCTCGACCGCCCGCAAGCCGACCCTGGCCGTGATTACCGCGCGTATTGCGATAACTCCTTCCGCCCAATCCACACCGCTTTACTTCGCGCTCCAGCGCATCCCCGATCCCGCCGCGCCCGCCACTGCCGAAGAACTCGCCACTTACCGCGACGTCACCGCCGACCGCCCCGGCCTGGATCGCAAATCCGCCGCCATTCCGCTCGCTGCCGCCTACCGCACCGGCGACCTCCCGCGCATCTTCGCCGAAGCCGAGGAGCACTTCCGCGCCCTCCGCGCCCAAATCCGCGTCGAGACTCCCGACCCCTTCATTAACGCCGCCGTCGCCGCGCTCAATGTTGGCGTGGATGCCGTCTGGGACGAACCGCAAGGCGTGGTCATGCACGGCGCTGTGGCTTGGCGCTCGAAGCTGCTGGGCTGGCGTGGACCCTACGCGCCCGATGCCCTGGGCTGGCACGATCGCGCCCGGCGCCACCTCAGTTACTGGGCCACGCGCCAGAACACCGACCCCATTCCCGAAAGACTCCCGCCACCCGGCGAAGACTCGAACCTTTCCCGCAACGAGGCCGCCCTCCACAGCAATGGCGACATTTCCAACAGCCACTACGACATGAACCTCGTGTACATCGATGCGCTGTTCCGCCATCTTCGATGGACCGGCGACCTCGATTTTGCGCGCCAGATGTGGCCCGTCGTCGAACGCCACCTGGCTTGGGAACGCCGCCTGTTCCGGCGCGAATACGGCCCTCGGAAACTTCCTCTCTACGAAGCCTACGCCGCCATCTGGGCCAGCGACGACCTCGAGTATCATGGCGGCGGCACGACTCACGCCAGTGCGTATAACTACTTCCACAACACCGAAGCCGCCCGCCTGGCCCGCCTGCTCGGCAAGGATGCCGGTCCGTATGAAAAGGAAGCCGTTCTCATCGCCCGCGCGATGCGCGAGTTACTCTGGATGCCCGACCGCGGCATGTTCGCCGAATTCAAGGACTACCTGGGGCTCCAGCGTCTCCATCCCAGCGCCGCCCTGTGGAGCTTCTACCACGCGATGGACGCCGGCTTGGCGACCCCGGCCGAAGCCTGGCAGATGACAGAGTACGTGGACACCCGCCTGCCGCACTTTCCCGTGCGCGGCCGCGGCGTTCCCACCGACGGCACTTACCACGTTCTTTCGACGACCGACTGGATGCCCTACAGTTGGTCCATCAACAACGTCGTCATGGGCGAGAACATTCACACCGCCCTCGGCTTCTGGCAGGCCGGCCGCGCCGAGGAAGCTTTCCGCATAACCAAAAGCGCGCTGCTGGCCAGTATGTTCATGGGAATCTGTCCCGGCAACGTCGGCACGCTCAACTATCTCGATGTCTACCGCCGGGAATCCCAGCGCGATTTTGCCGACGGAGGTGGAGTTACTTCGCGCGCCATCGTGGAGGGGCTTTTCGGCCTCCGGCCCGACGCCCTCGCCGGCGAACTCCTCATCGCGCCCGGCCTCCCCGAGCGGTGGGACCACGCTTCGCTCCGCCATCCGGATGCCAGCATAGCCTTTCAGCGTAACGGCGCCACCGATACTTATCTCATCGAGCAACGTTTCCCCAAGCCGCTGGCGCTGCGCCTGCAACTCCCCGTCCGCGGCGCTCTGCGCAGAGTGACCATCGATAGCCGCGCCGTCCGCGCCCTGCCGATCCCGAACTCCGGACCCGCTCCCCGTTTCGAGATTCAAGGTCCCGCCGCGCGGAAATACCAGGTGGCCGTTCAATGGAAGAACGCCGCGCCACCAACGCCGCCCGTTCGTCCCGCGCCGGCGGCTGCGCCTTTTGAAACGCTCGGTATTCAGCTTACTGGCAACCCCGCCACCGTTGAACTTACTCCCTACTTCAACGACCGTGTTACGCAGATATTCAAGAACGAGTACCGCTCGCCCCGTTCCCCCTTCGCCTCGCTCGCCATCCCGAAGCAAGGCATTGGCGCCTGGGCCGGGCACGTGAACGCGACCGCGGAAATCGACGATACCGGTCTTCGCGCCGCCGCCCGCGCCGGACACAACCGCATCACGCTCCCCAATGGCGTCCCCCTCGCGACGCCGGGTGAAAGCGAAGCCCGAAACGTGGTGTTCGTTTCCCAGTGGGATAACTACCCGAGAGAAGTCGCTGTACCGCTGTCCGGAAAGGCCCGGGGAATTGTCTTTCTGATGGCGGGCTCGACGAATCACATGCAGAGCCGTTTCGAGAATGGCGAGGTGGTCGTGACCTATGCCGATGGCTCGGTAGCGCGGCTCGCCCTGGAGAACCCCACCAACTGGTGGCCCATCGACCAGGACTACTTCATCGACGATTTCCAGTTCCGGCGTCCGGAGCCCATTCCCATGCGCGTCGATCTGAAGACCGGCGAAATCCGCGTGCTCGACATCGCCGCATTCAAAGGCCGCGGAGGTCCCGTTCCAGGCGGCGCGGCGACCGTGCTCGATCTTCCGCTCGAATCCGGCCAGGAGTTGAAATCGCTCACGGTGCGAGCCCTCGCCAACGAGGTGGTCATCGGGTTGATGGCCGCGACCCTGCTCCGTTGATCGCCATAGAGGTGGGGTCGGGATTTCATCCTGCCGCCGGNNAGCGTCGGTATCCACTTCTGTGCCGCGCACCCAAATAGCCCCGCCGGCTTCTCCGAACGAACTCGCGGGTTTATAATCGATGCATGCCGCGAAACACCTGTTTTTGTTTGTGGCTGATCCTTTCGGCCTGCTTCGCGCAGACCACTACCCTGCGGCCCGAAGCGGCGCCGGCGGAGGACCCGCAGGTGCGCGCCGAAGCGGTGCGGTTGATGGAGCGGGCGGTGATGCTCACGGCGCCTGTGTGGCCGGCCAACGAGGAATTCGTTAACTTTCGCGTGCTGCACTCCGCCGCTGGGGAATCCTCGGAAGGCAGCCTGAAGATCGGTGTAAGAACGCCCGTGAACAAGCGCTGGGAGTTCACGTACGGCACTTACAAGTTCATTCGCGTGCAAGATGGCAGCGAGCTCGCCACCTATCGATCGGAGAACGCAGAACCGGCGGCGTTGACCTCGGTCCGCAAGTTGTTGCCCGCATTTCAAGGGCGCTTCGAACCCGCCGACCTCATTCGCAGTATCGCGGATGCCACCCTGGACGGCCGCCCGGCGCGTTGCATTGAGTTCGACACTCTCAAGGGCGACCAGCAGCAGTCCGGTCAGGTTTGCGTGGACGCGCAAAGCGGGTTTCTGATATCGGTGCGGCTGGGCGATGAGACGATTCGCCAGTCGGCCTACTTCCGCTTCAATAACGCTTCCCTTCCCGGCCACATCGAACGCTGGGTGGGCAACGAGAAACTGATCGAGATCGATTCCAGGGTGGTGGTCCGGACCGAATACCCGCCGGAGTATTTCGATTATCCGCTGGACGCGAAGATCGACAATCGATGCCAGGAGTTCCATCGCGCCTTCGCGGATAACACTCCCCAGCCGGAGCCGAAGGCGCAGTCGAATGAGGCCATCACGGTGCGGTTGCACGGCAGGGTCGGCAAGGATGGCAAGCCGGACGCGTTGAAGGTCCTGGACGCGGCTCGCCCGGACCTGGCGGAAGAGGCTGTGCGCGTGGTCTCCAAATGGACCTTCCATCCGGCGATGTGCGTCTATCGGCCCGCCACGCAGGAGATGGATTTCGAGGTCACATTCAAGGGCTGGTAAGTCCCGGGTAAGCACATGCCGACAGCTTTCTTCCGCGCAGCGCTGGTGGCGGCAGCTCTGGCGGGCGCACTCAGCGGAGCGGACACGCCGTTCGTCTGGAAGAGCGTCAACATCCAGGGTATGGGGTATGCCACCGGACTCGTGATTCACCCCCAGGCGCCCCACGACATCTACATCCGCACGGACGTCGGCGGCGCCTACCGGTTCGACCGCGGCGCGCGGCGGTGGCTGCCTCTCTCCGACCGCGCGGGTATGGGAGCGCACGGGTTCGAGGCTATCGGCGTGGATCCCACCGATGCAAACACTTTGTACGGTTCCACCAGTGTTGCCTCCGGCGCCAATACTTACGCGGAGGTTTTCGTGTCCCACTCGCGTGGCGCCTACTGGGTCCCGACCGGGCTCGCTTCGGCGCAGCTCTACATCGGCGCCAACGACGCCTATCGCGGGACCACGGGCGAGAAGATCGCCGTCGATCCAAACCTGCCGCAACGCATTTTTCTCGGCACGCGGAAAAACGGGCTCTGGGTCAAGGACGGCGCCGCGGCCTGGCGAAGCATTCCGGCCATACCGCTGAGTCCGCCGGACAGCGCGGGCGTCTCCGTAGGCGTCACATTCCTGGTGTGCGATGCGCAGGCGCAACGCATCTACGCGGGCGTGTGGGGCCATGGCGTCTGGATGAGCGCCGACCATGGCAACACCTGGACGAATATTGGCAGCCAGCCGAATCCCGCGCGCGCGGCGGTCTCGAGCGACGGCACGCTGGTGGTGACGCTCGGCGGCGACGAGGGAGCGGTCACGGGCGCTGTGCAACGCTACCGGGCGGATGCGTGGAAGGATGTTACTCCGTTCTCGCTAAGCGATGGGTATTCGGGCGCGACTTTCTCTCCGGCGAATCCGCGCGAGTTAGTGGTGTGCGCCAACCATAACCAGACCATCTACCGTTCCACCGATCGGGGCGACACCTGGACCCGGCTCGCCATCGGCGGCGCGGCTAACCAGCCCTCCTACTACCGGGCGTACCCGACCGGCGTCAATACAGCCAAATCGGCGAGCTGGGGCAATGGCGCCGTGGCCATCGATCCGGTGCAGCCGGGGCGCCTTCTCCAAACCAACGGCTACGGAGTGATCGCGACCGAAGACTACACGGCGCCAGAGACCTCCTGGCTCTGGTGGATGAGCAACCTCGAGGAACTGTGCGTCCAAAGCGTGAAGGCGCCTCCGCTCGTCACTCTGCCCGGCTCGAACGCGCCAGGAGCCGACCTGATCAGCGTTTCGATGGACATGGTTGGCTTCCGCCACGCCAGCCGCGACGCCGCGCCCTCGGCCACCATCGCGCAGTTCGACTGGGTGGCGCAAGGCAATTCGATCGCTTACAGCGCGCAGCATCCCGAGTACGTTGCCTTCGTGGGATGGGATGAAACGAATGCCGCCGCGGCCGAGACCGGGTTCAGCTCCGACAACGGGCTCTCCTGGCGGCCGTTTGGCAGCACGTCGCCGGGCGTGGCCGGCAATATCGCGATGTCGTCCACCGACCCGAATAACCTGGTGTGGGTGCCGGTGAATGCGGCGCCGGTCTACTCGACCGACGGCGGGCAGTCGTGGAAAGTGTGCCAGTCGCTGCCACCGTCCTGGCAAGTAAGTAACCAGTGGTGGGCGCCGCAGATTGTGGCCGCCGATCCCTTACAGGGAGGCGCCTTCTATTACTACGAGCAAGGAAACGTCTATTCGAGCACCGACGGTGGCGCCACCTGGACGCGCCTCGCCACGATCCCGGGCGTGCAGTACACCATACAGGTCACGCTGGCGCCGAATCCCGCGAAGGCGGGCGACCTGTGGATCGCCCACAAGCCCAACGCCAATCAGCCAACGCCATTTCCCCTGTATCGGTCCACCGACTTCGGGAAGACGTTCGCGACGGTACCCGGCGTGGTGGCCTGTAACTTCGTCGCGTTCGGAAAAGGAAACTCCGCGGACACTCCGTTCCTCTATATCCACGGGCAGCCCGCGGGCTTCACGGACCAAGCGATCTATAAATCCGAAGATCTGGGCGCGACCTGGACCCGGATCGGCGACCCTGCCGAGCAGGACTTCGGCTCGATCACGGCGCTGGAAGGCGACATGCGGACCAAGGACCTCGTATACGCCGGAACGGGCGGCCGAGGGATCTTGTACGGTTACGGAGCCGGCGCCGGGTTCGCCGCCCCCTCGTTCGACGCCGCGGCCGTGACGAATAGCGCGGGCTATCAAGCGGGAATCGTGGCGCCGGGCGAGATCCTGACCTTTTGGGGCAGCGGCATCGGGCCGGCCAGCGCCGCCACCGCGCAACTCGACGAGGCCGGCTTCGTCGGCACCGCGATTGGCGGCACGCAGGTTTTCTTCGACGGCTTTCCCTCCCCCATGATCTACACCTCGAGCGGGCAGACCAGCGCCATCGCTCCCTACGGGCTCGCGGGGCTTACAACTACCACGATGCAAGTCGCCGTGGATGGCGCTCTCTCGGGGCCCGTGGTGCTGCCCGTGGTCTCGTCCGTGCCGGCGATTTTCACGATGGACTCGTCCGGCCAGGGCCAGGCGGTGGCGGTGAACTTCGCCAACGGGCAGTTGAATTCGCCGGCGAACCCCGTGAATCGGGGCGACTACATCGTCTTTTACGTGACCGGAGACGGTCGGACCGACCCCGCGGGTCGCGACGGATGGCTGGTAAGCGGCACGCTCCCGCGGACTGCGCAGCAGTACAGCGCGACAGTCGGCGGAGTGCCGGCGACTGTCGGTTACGCTGGCGGCGCGCCCGGGTTCGTCATGGGCCTCGCGCAGTTCAACGTCCTGATACCCGGCGGCGCTCCGGCCGGGCCAGCGGTGCCATTGGAGGTTACGGTCGGAGGAGTTACGGCGCCTGCGGGAGTCGCGATTGCCGTGCAGTAGCGCCAACGCCGGAGTCGTCCGGGTTTAATAGTGAGGCAAACGGCTCCTATATAAACACTTTGGATGTACAATTGAGCATGGCCTGGACCGGCAGATGACGCCTAAAGAGATCGCATTCGCGAGGAAGACGCTGGCAGAATTTAGCTGTCTCCTGTGCGGATACTCGGGGCCGTTGGCCTATGGCCCGGACGGCTTTCGGGTGTGTCAATCCTGCCAGAGTGCGAGCCTCGCGTACCTGCTGCCGAACTGCCCGCGATGCGGCGCTCTGATCGGATGCGTGCGCGAGCAGTCGGAGATTGTGACCTACTATTGCCCGAGGTGTGACAGGAGCTGGGGTGAAACGTAGCCGCCTGGCAACCCGTCAAGGTAGACCTGCCGGTAGACGCTCTTGAGGAATTTCAATCCTTCGCCGGCGAGCTGTTCGGGAGAATCGGCCAGCTTGCGCCAGATACAGCACAGCTTGGCGATGCTTTCCATACTGGGATCGAACGACTCAATGGTTACGCATCCGTCGTAGCCCACCCGCCTGAGCGCAGTGAAAAACGGAACCCAGGGCATCAGCCCGCTGCCGGGAATGCCACGCTGATTCTCGCAAGCGTGTACGTATCCCAAATGACCCTCGGTCTCAAGTACACATTCGGTGATGTCGTTCTCCTCGCGAATCATGTGAAACGTATCCAGGTGGACCTTTACGTTCGGCACTCCGACATCGCGAATGAACTTCATCGCATCCGCCGCGGTGTTGATGAAATGCGATTCGAAGCGGTTGACCGGTTCGATGCCCAGGATCAACCCCGATTCCCGCTGAGCGTAGCCGGCGATCTCGCGATAGCCTTCCACGCCCCAACTCCACTCGTCTTGCGTGCGCATCCGGCCGGTCAGGTAGCCCCAACCGCAGTAAATCATCCCGCCAAAGACCTTGGCCCCCGCTTCATTGCTCAGATCGATGAGCCGCTTGGAGAACTCGATCCCCGCCTTGCGGACTCGGGGCTCCGGCGAGATGATGTTGTACTGCTCCGGCATGCCGTATCCCGTGTTGATGGTCAGTCCCAGATCGGCCGCGGCGGCGCGGACCTTTCGCGCGGGAAAGCCGTCGGGATCGAACGGGATGATCTCGACCGCGTCGAATCCCATGCGTTTGCACTTGTCCAGCAGGGGGAGATCCTTCTCGACGAACGTCTCGGCGAAAAGGAGCGAATGAATTCCAAACTGCACGGCTGCGCCTCCTATGGGATTGGTAACACGCCAGCCACGCCAGGCGCAAGCCCGCCCGGCTCGCGAGGCAAGCATTCCTCCTTCTACTTCTTCATCAGATCGAGCACCGCGGCCGACATGCCGATGACGCCGGTGCGGATGGTGGGCGACGGCTCTGGCGCGAAGAGCGCGGAGTGGAGCCCGGGAACTGGCACGCCGGTGCGCTGGCTCTCGGCGAGTTTCGCGGGATCGGTCGCTCCGAGGCGCAGGAAGAAAGCCGGAATCTGGTGGCCGGGCAACGCGAAAAGTCCGAAGTCCTCACTGCCCATCTCCGCATGCCAATCCACGACATTTCCGGCGCCGAGCGCGGCGATCAAGACCGGCCTTAGACGCGCGGCCAGGGCAGGATCGTTGTAAGTCACGGGCGTGATTTCCGTCTTGCTCACCGAAACAATGGGCACGCGGTCGGGCGGCAGGCCGTTCGCGACAGCTATGCCTTGGGCCATCTTCTGCAGAGAATCGAGAATCTTCTCGCGCACCTCGTCGGAGTAGGTGCGGACGGTGAGCTGGAGCGTCACCTCGTCCGGAATAATGTTGCGCTTGGCGCCGCCATGAATGGTTCCGACGGTGACGACGGCGGCCTGCTGCGGTGGAAGCTGCCGGCTCACGATGGTCTGGATTTCCAGGATGTATTCGGCGGCCATCACGATGGGGTCTTTGCCGGCCTCGGGGCGAGCGCCGTGCCCGCCAATGCCTAAAATGGCCACATCCACCGAGGTGGCGCTGGCCAATGCCGGCCCGGAGACAATGCCCGCCGTACCAGCCGGCAGACCGGGATCGTCATGTTGGCCCACAACGTAATCCGGCCGGCCAAACCGCTCGTAAAGGCCATCCGCAAGCATGGCGCGGGCCCCGTCG
>PMEV01000349.1:0-446 GCA_003154855.1 Bryobacterales bacterium | reverse complement strand
GGGCAGGGCGTCCAAATCGGTGCGCACCAGCACCGTAGGGCCGGGACCGTTCTTCATCACCGAAACCACCCCATACGCCCGCGAGCCATCGGGATACACGCCGACATGCTCGGTGACTTCGTAGCCAACCTTGCGTAATTCGGCTGCCAAAAAGGCCGAGGTTCGCACCTCGTAGTGGGAAAGCTCGGGGTGCTGGTGCAGATTCTTGTAAGTGGCGACAAGGCTGGGAAGTTGGGCATCCACCAAAGCGGCCAGCTCCGGCGCCGTCTGACCCACAGCGGGTAACGTGGCGGCAAGAAACAGTACGCAGGCAGTCTTCATTCGGATCTCCATTTTCAGATTGGCCCCCTTGTCCCCATTCTTCCACAAGCTTCAGCCGGAAAGTTCGCGACCCAGCAGGCAGGCGATCCTGAGTTTGTCGCTGGTGTAGTGCGGCGCAAGTAAGG
>PMEV01000164.1:4204-7404 GCA_003154855.1 Bryobacterales bacterium | reverse complement strand
CCGTCGAGCGAGGCCAGCGGCACGCCGAGCTGCTCGGAAAGCGCGCTCAGCAGATCCTTGTTGGCGAGGAATCCCAGGTCCACCAGGATCTTGCCGATCTTCTCGCCGCGCTCCTTCTGCATTTCGAGCGCCCGCTCGAGATCGTCCGGCTCGATCAGCCGCCGCGCAATGAGCATTTCCCCCAGGCGCATGGTTTAGAGTTCCTGAGTCCGTATGACGGCGTCCAGCGCCGAACTGGGGATGCGGCCGGCCTTGTAATCGAGCAGCGCCTGCCGCGGCGCCTGCATGACCACCTGGCCGGGCAGGCCGTCCTTGATTTCGAAGGAGCGGTTGAAGAGGGTAACGCCCAGGACGATCTGTTCATTGGCGGGAACGGTGTCCAGGTCGGCGGCTGCCTCGATCAGCATCTGGCGCATGAACTGCTTCAAGGGGCCCAGCTTGGCCAGCTTCTTCTGGTGCAGTTTCTGGATGTCGGCCGGAGTCAGATCGGGCATGAACGGGGAGACTATGGTGACCACCAGGCTCATCTCGGTGGTGAACACCGCGCCGTAGCCCTGAAGGTAGACGCCGCGCACGGTGCCCAGCATCTCGAAGGGGTCGCTGACGTTCAGGGCGACGATTTTGCGGTCGAGATTCTTCTCGACGCTGGCGAAGGCGGCGCGCGTGACGGGTGGTCCGGGCAGTTGGCGGGCCGGGAGCGCCAGCGCGGCCACCAGCGTTAGCAGCAGTATCCGGGCGGTCATGGGTGAGTTCCCCAGTCCGCGCTCGCCACTTGCACCATGTACTTCTTCTGGAGCAGAGTCAGCGTCTCGGCGATAGCTACGTGGTCCGCATCCCGCTGCAGCTCGAAGTCCTTGCGCGTCGCCGTTACCAGCTCCTCGGTCTTCCTGGCCTGGCGGGCCTCGCTTTCGGCTACCGCCGCACGCACCGCCGGCTCGATCCGGCGGGCCACTTCGGCGCCGATCCGCGCTTCGATGGCGGCCGTATCGGGCGGGTGCGAAACCACCGCAACCGGCCGGGCGAAGCCGTGGATCAGGATGGCCGCGGCCAGCATCGCCGCCGAAGCGAAGCCCAGCCGCGGGCCCGATTGCCAGAGCCTGCTCCACCAGCGCGGCTCGAACACCTGGTCGGAAACGAAACCGATGCGCCGCGGAGGCTCTTCCTCCCGCAGCGAATGCAGAGCCGTATGGGTGAGCTGCAGCCGCTCGAACTCCTCCCGGCACTCGGAGCAGCCTTGCAGGTGCTGCTCGAGCTCGCGGCTCTGGGCGCCGGTGAGTTCCCCGAACAGGAAATCCTTTAGATCATTAGGCGAGCAGGTCATTGCACACCCCGCGTTTGAATTGGAGCCAGAGTATCCTTCAGGAGGTCGAGAGCTGTGTACAACCGCGACTTCACCGTGGAGACTGGACAGGAGAGAACTTCGGCCATTTCCTCGAACTTGAATCCCTGGTAGATCTTCAGAATCACGGCCTCGCGCTGGTCGGCGGCCAGCCGAGACAGGGCGTTTTCCACGGCCAGCGACAGCTCGATGGGAAAGCTGTGGCGCGGGCGGGCGTCGATTTCGGCCTCCGGCGCATCCGCTTCCGGCTTGCGCTTGCGCAGCATCGAGAACGCCTCGTTATGGGCGATCCGGAACAACCACGGGCCAAACCGCCCGGCGTCCTCGAGCTTGCCGAGATTCTGATAGGCCTTCAGGAAGACCTCCTGTGACAGGTCCAGAGCGTCCTCGCGGTTGCGGACCAGCCGCAACAGGTAGTTGAAGACGCGCTTCTCCCACCGGGAAACGAGCAGGTTGAAAGCCT
The DNA here is from genome assembly GCA_003154855.1 of Bryobacterales bacterium. GTDB lineage: Bacteria > Acidobacteriota > Terriglobia > Bryobacterales > Bryobacteraceae > Fen-330. The sequence goes on along the minus strand of PMEV01000164.1, from coordinate 5,602 downwards.
CCACATCTCCCCGGCGAGCCTTGGCGACCAGGTCGCGGTCCTCGACCTCCCGAAAGATCAACTCTGGCTCCTTGTTCAAAGACGCCCGCCGCGCCGAAAAAGTCTGAGCGCCTGCGGGTTCTTATAGTTTAAGCCCGTGGGGAAGCGGCGGCTGAAAGTTTGCGCCCTCAGGCGGGCGGCCGGAGCCGGAGGCCGGGGATGTCTTCGAAATCCGCCCGGTTGAGAGTCCAGAGTTGGGCCTCTCGGAGAATGGCGGAGGCGGCGATGGCAAGGTCGATCTCCCGGCCCCTGGGACGGCGCAAGGTGCGGTAGAGCCCAGCGCTCAAGGCGGCCTCCTGGCAGCCAAAGGGCAGCGCGGAGTGGCTGGGGAGGAGGGCTTCCTGCGCGGCCAGTTCCTCCGGCAGGCGCGGCCCCCGCAACCATTCGTACAGGACCAGGGCTGGGATCAGAATGCGCTCTCCGTCTTCGATTGCCCGGCGGAGCGCGGGCGCGGAGCGGCGGGGGCCGGTCAGGCTATCGATCAGCACGCAGGTGTCTAGAACGATCACGAGCTTCGGCGGCCGCCCAAGCGGCGGCTGCGGCGGACGGAGCGGATCTCCCGCTCGACCTCGCTGGCGTCGCGTGCGGGAATCCGCGGGACCAGGCTATCGAAGGCGCCGAGGAGGCTCAACCGCTCGCGTTCGCTCAGCCGCCCGATCCTCTCGTAGTATTCGAGGATGGCTTCCCGAACCACCTGGCTCTTGGGCCGCGTGAGACGGAGAGCGGCCTCCTCAAGTCTGGTGACGGTTGCCTGATCCAGAGTGAAGGTCACCTTGCATGTTGCCATATCGATACCATATTACCATACTCCGCTAGAGGCAGACCGCTTGTAGATGCGCGTGCCCGGGGTTTCGGCGATCGGCTCGTAATTGGCGAACCAGGCGCGGAGGTCGGGGAACTGCCCGATGGCCAGGGCCGGATTGTAGGGGCCCATTCCGTCCACTACAAAGGTAGGCTTCGAGGTGGCGAGTTGCCTCCGGTTGGCTTCCGCCAGGCTGGAGGCGGTCGGGCGGCTGATCGAGAGGTGCCGGTCGGCCAGCACGCCGGTTAACGGCTGGGAGTCCAGGAACCGCGTGGCGGCGGGCAGGCCGGCCAGGACGTTGAGTTCGGGCCGGTAACCCCAGACGAAGAGCGTGTCGCCGGGGTGGGCGGAGCGGGCCAGGATGCCGGCTGCCGCGCGGCAATCGTCGAACATGGCAAGGTCTCGCCACTCGGATGGGCGCCCGGCCAACAAGTCCGCGGCTTGGATGGCGTGTCGGGAGCCAAAACGAACCGCCGGAACACACAAAGCGGCGACCAGGACCAGAACCCTGGCACGGCGCGGCATCCGGGCGAATCCGCGGGCCGCGGCCAGCACCA